>JAEYEL010000132.1 GCA_023403475.1 Actinomycetes bacterium | reverse complement strand
ATTTAAAAACTTTCTCCATCGCAGGTATTGGCGTCGAAGAACATGATGTAATAGATGGGAAGATAGGTCACCTTCCCTTTCTGCGTGATGGTTTGTTCGTTTGAGAAGACGAAGGCTTTCTTGATGTGGTAATCCTCGTTTTTCGTGAACGAATTGAGCGCGCTGTGAACGGTGTAGTCTTTTCCCGATTTCACCTCGATGGGAACAACGGAAAGGCTGTCGTAGTCGTCGATGAGGTAATCGACTTCTCCTTTGCTGCGGTTGTCGTAATAGAAAAGTTTGTACCCGTGTGCTACAAGCTCGCTGGCGACTGCCGTTTCGTAGACCGAGCCAAGGTTGATGCTTCGTTTGTCGTCTAGGATCGCGCGGATATTGTTGCCATACAGTATGCCGGTAAGAATGCCGACATCGTTAAGATAAAGTTTGAGCAGATTTTTTCCAGCGGATTCCACAAGTGGAAACGTGGGATTGGAAATCGCTTGAACGTTAAGGGCGATGCCGGCGCCCACAAGGTATTCGAACTCATCGCTATAGTCGCTGAAAGTCTTGCCCTTTTTGCTTTCTATTCGACGTGCCACAACTCTCTTTTTCTTGTTTTCCATGTTGGAGGGAACAAGGTCGTAGATGCGTCGAATGTTCAGCTTGCGCATCTCGTCGTACTTCGAAGCGTCGGTTGCGTAATAGTCGTGAATTTCCGCCTGAACGCTTCTGACCGCTTGGATGTTATGCGTCTCAAGGTAGGCGTTGACAGCATCGGGCATTCCGCCTACGAGCAAAAACTTGCGGAACAGGTCCATCATTTTGTTGTGCGTTGGTTCGTCAAGTGTCTCAAGATTGTCGAATCGCTTTTTCAAGAAGGAAATGGCGGCTTCTCCCATCTCGTTCGCAAGAAGGAACTCTTCGAAGTCAAGAGGGAACATCCTGACTTTGCGGATGCTTCCCATGGGAATCGATGTGGTTTGCGCCAGCGTAACGCCAAGAAGAGAGCCGCTGGCGATGTAGGTGAAGCGGTTGTCTTGCGACAGGAATTTGAGCAGGGTGAGCAAATGCGGGTAGGTCTGTATTTCGTCGATGAAAATGAGCGTGTTGCTTTTTTGCTGCATCTTGTTGCCGGCAATCATGCTCACTTGAAGATAAAAATCTTCGGTCGTTCTGACGTTTGAGAACAGTTGGTCGCCTAGGGAATCTTCAGCCATGTTGATTTCGATGTAGTTTTCGAAGAGCTTTTGTCCGACATGGCGGATGATGTAGGTTTTGCCCACTTGGCGCGCTCCGTCAACGAGCAGAATTTTTTTCGAACCCGATTTCAGGTGGCTTTCTATGAGCGGTTCTATTTTGCGATATAGCACGGTATGTCTCCCAAAAAATGACTTTTCAATAAGATTATGGCAGCAAAAACCTGACTTTTCAATAAAAAGGGCGGTTAAATTTATGATTTTTCAAATTTTTCCGGCATTGAAAGCGCCCCTTATGGGGTGCGGGCGTTTTTTTGCGTTCTTCGGCCTTGAAGCGTGTAACATCTCGTAGCATCTTAGGGTTTTTGGGTTCTTTAGAACTCGAAGCAGAATACCTGTTCGATACCGCGAAAACAAAAACAGGTCAGAGATTTAACCTCCAACCTGCGGTTTTAGTGGTGGTCGCTGAGGGATTTGAACCCCCGACCCACTGCTTGTAAGGCAGTTGCGCTCCCGCTGCGCCAAGCGACCGAGTAAGGCGTGTCCAAAAGGACGGTTACGTATTTTCCCACAGATGGCGAATCTGCGCAATGCAAGTTTCCAACATATGCAAAATCACGAGAAACGTGCGCACACGCGAACATGCCACACGCGAACATGCGCACATGCGAACATGCGCACGCGCAGCATACAAACACGCGAACATGCGCACACGCGAACATGCGCGGATGATTACCCGCAGTTGTCCACCGGCTGAAGTTTCATCCGACTCACTGTCTCGTCCGGAAAGACGGGCGTCAAGGCGGCGGTATCCACCGGCTGAAATTCCGTTCAACCCGTTGTTTCCACAATGCTCATCGGGCGTTTCCCGCAGGTTTCCTGCCTGCAGAATTATATGATCGCTTTCTTAAAACCCCAGATAAATAGTATGGTGCTATTTTTACTCAGATGGTTTGCTGCAAACCGCGCTTCTTACAAGGTAATCGGTGCTTGAAAAGTGCTTGAGATGCGCTGCATTTTCGATTGATTTATGCTTGAAAGCCGCTTGATTGCTGTTGGGTTCTCACGCGCTTTTGCTTGACTTTCGCTTGAAAGCCGCTTGATCCAAATGAAAACGGAGCTAACCCAAAGCGAAGTCCAATGGGCTGCCTAAGCTGAAACGCGATGGGTTCTGAAAGACGGTTCGTCTAAAAAGTATGTATGGAAGTAGTGGACGGCGTCGTCACAATAGGGGGCGCAGGTTTTGACGGCGAGGCGGCGTGGCGAGACAAGGCAGCGCAACGCGGCGAGGCAGCGTAATGCAGCGCGGCAACGCGGCGCAACACGACGAGGCAAAGCAGCGCGATGCAACAACGGCAACGGCGACAGTCGCAACGCGACAGTGGAAGCGGGAGTAAGCATGAGACGAAAAAAGACGATGCTCGTAGGGGTGGCAAGCGGCGTGCTGTGCGCTGTGTTCGTTCTGCTGTATCTTCAGGATGTGACGGGGCGCGCCGAATCGGCGCGGGCGGAGGCGCTGGCTCGCTACGGAGGCGAGCAACTTGAGGTGTGCGTTGCGAAGCGCGACATCGCTTCGGGGGAAACGGTTGACGCAAGCGCCGTTGAAACAAAGCTATGGGTTGCCGACCTTCTTCCGCAAGACGCCGTGCAGTCGAGCAAGGAAGTAGTAGGGAAGCAGGCCACTTCTTCCATACTTGCCGGAGAGGTCGTGTCTCTCAAGCGTTTCGAAGGGTCCGTGTCAGCGCTCGACGTCCCCGAGGGGCTTTCGGCAGTGAGCGTGCCGGCACGCGACGTGCAGGCGGTTGGCGGAGCCATCGAACCCGGCATGAAAGTGGACGTATACGCTACCGGAAACACTGCCACCAAAGTGATAGCGTCTAGCGTCCTCGTCGTTTCCACGAGTGCAAGCATGGAAGGATCCAAAGAAGGGGGATCTGTGTCATGGGTGACGCTCGCGGTTGAGCCCAAGCTCGTGCAGGAATTAGTATCGGCGGCTCAAACGACAGAACTGTACTTTGTGCTTCCGGGTGCTTTGGCCCACTCCTCCGCGAAGGGAAGTGATGGGGAATGAGCCGTGTTGCGCTATGCCTTGATTCCGAAAGCGCCTGTCAGCCGGCGCTTCTCGGTTTGGCCGACGAAAGCCTTGAATCCCAAAGCTGGCTTTCTTTGTACACTTCCGCCGAAGACGCGCGCAGGAAGCTGCAAAGCGACGAAGAGATCGACGAGGTGTGGATCTCCTCAACCGACGATATGGAATCTATAAATCTTGCTGCCGCACTGAAACGCGACAGAAAAGAGCGCAACGTGCTTTTGCTAGCCGGCGAAGAAACGGGATCGCTTCTGAGCCGTGCGAATGCGGCAGGGATCGACGCCTCGCTTACCCCGCAGGCGTTTGCCGAGCGCTATGCTCAGGAAAAGAAGCGCCGATCTGCGCATGCGGTCGCCTTGTCGCCTTCGTGCGCATCGGGTCTTTCTGGCGCGGTCGTGCTCCCCAGCCAGAAAAACCTCGAGAACATGCTGCCCTCGAAAGAAAATCCCCCTGCCGCACCGCAGCAGCGCGCTGTTTGCGTCCGGCCTGTGGAAACGGTGCGCACTGCAACTGCAAGGAGGGCGTTTCTCCTTCCCGTTGTAAGCGGAAGCGGCGGCGCCGGGAAGAGTTCCGTTGCGGCCCTTGCGGCGGTTCTTGCCAAGCGGCTGGGATACTCGACTCTCCTGCTCGACTTCGACTTGCAGTTCGGCGACATGCGCGAAATGCTGGGAGACGATTCGGCGTTGGCGGTAGACGAACTTCTCGAAGTCCCAACGCGCGCGGCGCATATTGCGGGCGAGGGAGAAAAGCCGGCTTTGCTGGCTGCCCCGCGCAGGCTTGAAGCATGCGATGCCGTTATGGGTCAAGCCCCATACTTGCTCGACTGTCTGGCGCCGCAATTCGATGTGATTATCGCGAATACCGGTGCGTTCTGGGTCGACCTGCATGCGCTGCTGCTCGAAAGGGCTTCGAAGGTGCTCTTCCTTGTTGACCAGCGGACATCTTCGCTGAGGGCGTGCAAGCATGCCGTCGATCTGTGCGCTCGCTGCGGAATAGCCACGAACCCGTTCGTTTTCGCGGTGAACCGATGCGCGAAAGGAGCATCGTTTTCCTCCCTTGACGTTTCCTGCGCGATGCAGGGAGCCCGTGCCGTGGAGCTGCGCGATGGAGGGCGCGATGTTGAAGATCTGCTCGCTGCCGGGCTTCCGCTCGACTTGATTGCGGAACGCAACGATTTATGCGCAAGCATAGAGCAGGTGCTGATCGACTTGCTTCCTCATCCGCCCGTGCTGGGTGAAGTTCACATAGCCGAGGTTCCTACGTCTGCGAAAGGGCTGTTCGGGAGAAGGAAGGCGCGAAGAAGAAGGAGTGTGGCATGACGCTGCTCGAACGTGTTAAGGCCGCCGGCAACGGAAGGCCGCTCGATGTGCTGAACAGTCGCGATGCGCTGCTCGCAATGCTGAAGGATCAAGTTGAGCAAATCGTTTCAGCCGATACGCTCGCGGCTATCATGGCGGATAACCCGGAGCGGGCGCGCAACGAGGTGCGCAGTGCGTGCAGGCAGGCGTTCGAAAGCGATGCATGGGCCGCTGTGAGCGCGGAAAAACGTACAAAGCTTGTAGACAACCTGATAGACGCCGTGTTCGGCCTCGGTCCGCTCGAAGAGCTACTCGCCGATGAAACGATAACGGAAGTACTGGTGAACGGCTCGAAGAGCATCTACTACGAGCAGGGGGGCGTGCTGCACAAAAGCGACTTCACATTTTCGGACGACGATCAGGTGCGCGCCCTCATTGACAGAATCATCGGGCCTTTGGGCAGGCGCATAGACGAATCGTCCCCGATGGTGAACGCCCGCCTTCCACAAGGGCATCGGGTGAACGCCATCATTCCCCCGCTTGCTCTCGATGGTCCCATGCTATCCATTCGCGCCTTCACTTCAAGCGTGATGACGCTTGACGACATGATGCAGATGGGCGCGTTCGACGAGTATATGCGGCAGTTTCTGATATGGCTCGTGCTCGCGCGAAAAAACGTTGCCGTTTCGGGCGGCACGGGAAGCGGGAAGACGACCTTGCTCAATGCGCTTTCGTGCTTCATATCGCATAGCGAACGGGTGATAACCATAGAGGATTCGGCTGAGCTGCGCTTTCTGGAACATCCTCACGTTGTGCGTTTGGAGGCGCGCTCGCGTAATGCAGAAGGAACGGGCGAGGTCACCATACGCGAACTGGTCATCAACGCTTTGCGCATGCGCCCCGACCGCATCATCGTGGGCGAATGTCGCGGCGGAGAGGCCCTTGACATGATGCAGGCTATGAACACGGGTCACGACGGATCGCTTACCACCTTGCACGCAAACTCTCCCGCAGAAGCAGTGGGAAGACTGGTGACTATGGTTCGCTTTGCAACAGAGCTGCCGGTTGACGCCATAGAAACGCAAATTGCCAGCGCGTTGGACGTGGTGGTGCAAACCGCTCGCACCATCGATGGCGAAAGGTTCGTTTCGGAAGCGGCTGAGGTGGTATACGACCGCGACAAGCGCTTGTGCGTGACGAAGACGATATACAAACGCGAACCCCATGTAGGGAAGGGCACTTGGTTTTACGTGCCGCGCTGGATAGATGAGCTGCCCTTGCAGGGAATCGCGACCGAAAAGGAGGTGCGGCTATGGAAGCAGGGCCGGTCTTTGGCTGCCTGAGCGTCATGCTCGCCTTTGCCGCTGCGTGTTCGCTTTCCGTGGCTCTGACGGCCGAGGTGGCATCGGACAGAAAGCGGGCGGCAGCGGCTCAGCTTGACTCGTCGCTGTTCCGGTCGGGAATCGCGGCTCGTCGTCTGCGCAACGGCTTCGGGTTCTGCATTCCCCTCTCGCGGAAGCTCCTCAAGGCGCGCTTCCTGAAAAGCCGAGCGGAGAAGTGCGTTTGGCTGCTTGCGAAACACGGATGGGCGACAACTTCCGAGGCGTTGCTTTCGGTGGCTATGGTGGCGATAGTTCTAACGGCGCTGCTCGTCGGCATTGCGTCGGGGTCGCTTCTCGTGGCTGTCGCAGTTGCGGCAAGTTTGGCAGGGCTTGTTGTCGTCGGAATGAAAACGGCTTGGGAAAAGCGAACCGCCGCTATGCGCGAGGCGGTTCCCGATGCGCTGCGCGGCATGGGGGTTTGCTTCCGGTCAGGGCTTTCGCTTCTTCAGACGCTTAACCAGGTGGCATCGGAAACGAAAGGCCCGCTGAAAGAGCCGTTCCAACGCAGCGCCCGCCTCTTGGAAACGGGCAGCAGCACATCGGTCGCGCTCGATTCGTTTCGTGCAGGGTCGTCCGTTCCCGAGCTATCGTTCGTGGCGGTTGCCCTTGACGTTCAGCATCAAACAGGCGGGAGTATGGCCCAAGTGCTCAACGCCGCACGGGAAACGGTGGAAAGCGAGCTTGCGCTCGAGCGCTCCCTACGCGTGCAAACGGCCCAGGCGAAGCTTTCCGCCCGCATCGTGACTGTCATGCCGTTTCTGCTCATCGCTCTCTTTTCGTTGGCGAGCAACGATTTTCTCGCGCCTTTCTTCACGAGCATAGCCGGTATGGCGATGCTGGCTCTGGCGTTGTCTATGCAGGTTGCCGGCGTTTTGCTTGTGCGGCATATGTTAAAGGTCGAGGTGGCGTAATGGGCGGCGAGGTGTTTTTAGGCGCGGCCGCGGTTTTCGCCTCGTTCGTTTCTTCGGCATGCTTCGCTCGGGTGTTCGCAGATCGCCGCGAGCGAGAGCGGGCTTATAGAAACGCGAAGGGAAGCGAGCACGCCCAATCTGGCGATTGCGATGAAAGGCTCGATGACAGACTTATTTCCTATGCCGAATCGCTGAGCAGAATGATCTCCCTGGGAATTCTGAAGCCTGTCGCCAAAGGAGGCTCGTTTGCGCCGCGCTGGTTTTCGGCTCACGCGAAAAAGGCGGGGATAGAAGAGCTCGTTACCCAAGAGGGATTTGCGAAGGCCCAGCTCAGGGCGGCTATCATCGGGCTTGCGATCGGCGCGCTTGCGGGCGTTGCCCTTTCCGTAGAGCTGGCGGCCCTTCTTGCCCTTACGGGTGCTTGCGTGGGGTTTCTCTCGCTTCCGTGGGCAGTGAGGCAGCGCGAGCGCCGTCGAGCCGAAGAACTTGAACGGCGCCTCTCGGAAATGCTCGAAGTGGTGGCATTGGGGTTGCGAAGCGGCCTTTCGTTCGATAGGGGGCTGCAGCTTTACGCGGATCATTTCGATTCGCTTCTCGCGCGTTCGTGCGCATCGGCCGAGCGCCAGTGGACGCTCGGTTTGAAAACGCGGGAAGAAGCACTGCGGAACCTATCGGATTCGTATGCATCGCCGCTTTTCGAGCGTGTGGTAGACGGCATAGTGCGTTCGCTGCATTTCGGTTCGTCGTTGGCCGAAAGCCTGGAGTCCGCTGCTTCCGAGGCGCGTATCGCTTATCGAACCCGCAAGCAGGAGCAGGTGGCGAAGGCGCCGGTGAAGATGATGATTCCAACAGGAACGCTCATGCTGCCCGCTATGCTCATTCTGGTCATGGGTCCGGTGATGCTTGAGCTGATGGGAGGGTTCTGATGATTGCGCAAAAGCGCGGGAGCGCGAAAACCGATACTGCCAACAGGCGAGGTAAGCAAGAAAGGAGTTTGCTGCATGAAAGACAAGACGAACGGAAGAGCGGGCGCAACTCGCATAGGAAGGCGCGTTTCAAGTGCTGCCGCATCGCTTTGGCTTCGCGTCAGGGCGAAGGCCTTATGCGCAAAGGGGCAGGGAACCACGGAATATGCCATCCTTGTGGGGGTTCTCGTTGTCATCGCGATACTGGCAATAACGGTTTTCAGGCCGAAGATTCAGGAGCTGTGGGATGCGATCGCGTCGGGAATCAACAGTCTGTAGGCAAAGGTGCTTCGTCGCTTTTGCGGCTGACAAGCGAATGCGGTCAGGGAACGGTCGAATATGCGCTGATCATGGCAGGCCTTTTGAGCATCATCGTGGGTATGGGCGCGCTTCTGCGCCTTGTGGATGGCGGGCTGCTCGTGGAACATGCGCTTATGTCGGCGTCGCATCATGTGCAGGCGGTGACACCGGGTGCGGTGGCGGACGTGTTCATGTATTGAGCGCGCGGCGAGGGAGGGACCTGCAAATGGATGCGATAGGGCAGAACCGGCTCCAGCGGCAGCGGCAGAACCGGCTCCAGCGGCAGAACCGGCGCCAGCGACGGAAGGTTTCGCCGCTCGCTGGAAAGGCGGCGCGGCGTTTGCATGCGGGGTCGGCCTCTCGCGTTGCGTCGGCTTGCCGAAAGAAGATCGGCGATAGCGAAGGCCAGAGCACAGTCGAGGCGGCATTCATGCTTCCGGTGGCGTTCCTCGTCGTGCTTTTGCTGGTGCAGCCGGGCATTGTCCTTTACGACCGCATGGTCATGGAGGGCGCCGCCGCCGAAGGCTGTCGCTTGCTGGCAACAACGCCGGAGGGCGAAGGCGGAAAAAGCGCTGCGCAATGCGAGGCGTACGTGCGGCGGCGTTTGGGCGCCGTTCCCCAGCAGGAATGTTTTCACGTGCACGATGGAGGATGCACGTGGAACATCGAGCTCGAGGGAGACGAGGCGTCGCGGAATGTGCGCGTGACCATTGAGACCGAAGTGAAGCCTCTTCCTCTGTTCGACGCCGGCGCCGTTTTGCTCGGCTTTGCGAACGAGCGGGGAAACATCGTGGTGAAGGTAAGCGAAACGTATCGAACGCAGCCCGAATGGGTAGGAAACGTTTCGACGGGAAACAGCCCTGCGGCTTGGGTAGGAGCGTGGTTGAATGGGTAGCAAAGCTGAACGACGTGCGTTCGGGGTGCCCAAAATGCAAACGAAGGCAAGGCGGCGGGAGGCTCTGCGCGGAAAACGGCAGAGAAGGCGCTTTCTTGCAGCGAAGAAGGGCGGGCGGCGCAATCGCGACATCTTCCATGAGGAAGACGGCTTCTCGACGCTCGGCATGGTGGTCGCCCTGCTCGTAACGCTTTCGCTGATCTTTTCCGCCGCGCAGGTGTACCGCGTGCATTCCGCATCGGCCGATATCCAAAATGTTGCCGATGCGGCGGCGCTTGCCGCGGAAAACGAAGTCGCGGAGTTCATGGTAGTGGCGCGCGTATGCGATGCCGTCGTGCTCTCCCTTTCCCTAACAGGTTTGACAGCCTACGGTCTGGGAATTGTCGCGCTTTGCGTTCCCGGCGGAGCAAGTGCGGGCGAAAAGCTTCTTGAGCTGGGAGGAAAGATTATGGACGCGCGAGATGCCTTTGCCAAGAAGGCATCTGCTGGATTGAGCAGCCTGCAAAAGGCGCTGCCCTTTCTGGCCGCCGCCAACGCGGCTTCGGTCGCGTCGTCGAACAACGGCGGGCCGATGCGGGCGCAATACGTGGCCTTGGCGGTGCTCGTGCCCTTCGCGGGCAGCGAAGTTTCCATAGAAGAGGTCGAGGGCTCTCAAGACCTGAAGGACGAAGCCGAAGAGAAATCAGGTGACCTGAAACGTGCCGCCGAAGAAGCGGAAGAGGCGGCGAAGGAGGCCAATGAGGCGAAAATGCGCGGGTTTATGGCCGATTGCGGCTGCAATCCAAGCTACTGCCTTTACGAGCGGGCCTTTTCGCTTGCCCGCATGGACGGTGCGGAAAACCCGTTTTATAGCAGCGTCGATACCTGGTCATTTTCTGTTCCCCTTAAAAGGGCGCAATCTTACTATGCGCAGCGCTTGAAGGCGGAAATTCCTGAGAACGCGTCGGTGGAAGAGGGCGCGCGATCTGCGCTGCGCAAGCGATTCTACCAGTTCGCGGTTACCGAGCTCTCTTCCGGATACGTTCACGAAGACGGCACCTCGTTCGAAGCGTATTTTCCCGCTTTGCCGAAGAACGCAGACGAGATGAGGGAGACGTTGCTTTACACCGACGCCTGCTATCCTGCAACCGAAGGAGAGGGCGGCTCTCTTTCCCTGCACGCATGGGAGGGGTGCCCGAACGCTCGATCGGTGATGGCGTATGCGTCAATCGCCCAGATGGAGGCCGGGGGATACGAAACCTGTGCAGCATGCAGCTTCACGGCGCAAAGTCTGGGAAAGGTGGCTGCGGCATCGACTTCCGTGGATAACGGCTTCGAATACCATTACGCGGCCGTTGCCCAAGCGGCTCGGGAATACGAGCGTGCCCGTGCCGGAGCCGATTCCTCCGCCGCTTCCGTTAAAGATCAAGCGCAAAGCCTGCTCGACCAATGTGCGCAGGCACTCCGTAGCGCAGGCGGGCAGCGCATCGGCGTTGCCCCTCCTGGAAGGTACGGGGCTATCGCGTTGGTGGCGAATGTGGCCAGCGCTCCTGCGTCAACGGGGTTTGAAAGTTCGTTCGTACGCGACGGCGGGGTTTTGGGAACGCGTGCGGCGGTGTCTGCGGCCACTCTTGTGGAGGACTCTTCCGACGAGGGCGAAACGGTGATAACGTCGATTCTCGATGGCTTTGCAGAAGACGGCGGCGCTGTCGTGGGCGCCGCTCGCGTAGTGCTCGACTGCTGGTCCGGCTTGCTGCGTTCCTATAGCGATGGGCAGCAGGCGCTAGAAGACGCCATCGTTCAATCTGCTCGGTCGCTGCCGCTGGCAAGCGCAAGCGGGTTGGGTGATTGGGCGGCTGAAACGTTCGAGTCGTGTGCAGGCTCGCTCGGGCTTCAGCCTGCGAAGCTTGATGCGCTCAGGCCGGTGACGGTAAATACCGAGCATGTGGCGTCTACCGATGACGAAGGCTTCTCCGTCCGCTTCCTTGCGGTGAAACGAGCTGCTCTTGCGGCAACCGATCCTTCCGCGCTGTTCTCATCTGTTCTTGAAAAGGTCGGTGGAGTGGCGCTTTCCCGGCTTTCCGAAGGAGGGGGAACCCTCGAGATCGCCACGATAGAGTTTCCTGTGGGGGGCTTTTCCGTTCCCGTGACCATCACGCTGCCTCCTTCGGTAACGGAGGCTGCGGACGGGCTGGTGAACTGGGTAATTGACGGCCTCCAGTCGGTCGGCTCGTCTCTTTCGGGAACGAGGGTGTGGGAATAATGGCTTTTCGTAGGAATTGGCGCAACAGTGCGGGGCAAATGACCATTGAGTTCGCAGTGTCGTTTCCGGTGTTCATCGTCGTCGCCGTTATCGCGGCCAATGCCCTGCTGTTCTTTTCTGAGTGCGCGGCATTCGACCGTGTTTCGCGCGAGGCGGTGCGCGTTTGCGCTGCGTCGCCCGCATATGGCCAAACCCTTGAGCAAAGTCGCGCTCAGGTGCAGGCTCTTCTCGACGGATCGTTCGACGAGCCGTACTTGGCTTCGCGGGTAAGCGTTTCTCATGGCGGGCTCGGGCACGTAACGTTTGCGATGACGCTCGAGTTTTCTCCCACGCTTTTCGGGCTTGGGATGAAAGACGAGGTGTTCGGGGTCCCATTGCCCCATTTGGAACATACCAGCGAAATAACGGTGGACGTATACAAGCCGGGGGTGATGCTATGAACGAGCGGCGAGCGTCTTCGCCGGCAAGCGCAACGCAGTGGCGGCGCGTTCTATGTGCCGGAGCCATTGTGTGCGGGCTGGTCGCGCTGCCCTGCATTGTGGACACTGCGCTGGGGAAAGCTCAGGTAGGCATGCATGTTGTTGAGGCTGCGAGTGGGGAAAGCGATGCGGATGTTCCGGCTTGGTTTTCAGAGGAGCTGTTCTCCCTACAAGGCTACTCCGACGTGCGCATGAGCGCGCGGGCGGAAGTTGTGGGCTTCACGATGCAGGAGCAGCCCGTTGGCGCGTTTGCGCGCCTGGCTGAGTTGATGGAGCAGAAGGGCTGGGTTTTCTTGGAAAGCGGAGTTGCCGGAAGCGGCTCGTTTCTGAAAGATTCGGGAAGCTGCCGATGGGCGTGGATATCGTGTTTTGACATGTCGGACACGACGAGCGTAGTCGTGCAGTGCATGTGTGCTTCGTAAGGGGGTTTCGTTTACATGATTCTGCTGAGAGAATGCAACGAAGAGCGCTTAGACGATCACCTCCGGGTGATTCCGCGCAAAACCCAAACGAATCAGGAATGCTCGGTGCGCGTTGCAACGGGAATTGCGGCGCGTGCAAAAGGGCTGCTCTTTTCGAGGCCGAGCAGCGAGGCGCTTATCCTTCTGCCCTGCAATGATATCCATACCGTCGGTATGCGCTGCGCGCTCGATGTGGCCTTTATCGACCGTTCCGGTCGCGTTGTCGCTTCGGAGCGCGGGGTGCGGCCTATGCGAAGAAGGCGCAGCAGGAACGCCGTGGCCGTTATCGAGCGGTTTTCGAGCGAAGATCCATGGTTCGAGCCGGGCGATGAAGTCGCTCTCTCGTTCATTCGAAAAGAGGTAGCCGAAAGCGGACGGCTATGCTAGCGCAGGTGCGAATGGTCTGAAGGCAAATCAAATGAAAGGATAGAGGAAATGAAAACGTGCCCGATATGCAATGCGCAGGTGTTCGACGACATGGATGTTTGCTATGGATGCATGTATCGTTTCGATAGGGAAACCTTGCAAGAGAAAGGGGAATTGCCCCATGCAAAGCCAGAAGAGCTCGATCAAGGGGTTCGGGAAAACCAAGGGAAAGGGGAAGCCCTCATCTGGCGCACAAGCTTTGAGCTTGAGAACCAAGCGCAACAAAACCACGAGCCGCTTATCTGCGTGCTCACGGTCGAGATGAAGCCTTCGAACTCAGGCGCCAACTCTGCAGATTCGGCACGTGTACCATGCACGCCGAAAGCAGCAGAGCCGGCGCTAGGATAGCTGCGAGTTAGAGCGGGCGGGGAGCCGAGCTACTTGCTCTTCGAAAGAATCTTCTGGTAGACTTTGATTGCTTCTATTTGCATCTTCTTATCGATATCGAGATAGGTGTCGAGCAGCGTATCGCCCTCGGGAGTAAGGGTGCTTCCGTGGGCTCCGTCGCGATTCAGCAACTGAATGTCGAGAGCCGCCTCCGTTTCCTTGATGATGCGCCAAGCTTTGCTGTACGCCATGCCCATGCTCTTTGCGGCGGCGTTAAGCGAACCGAGGTTGCGCACGCCAAGGCAGAGATCGGCAATGCCCCGCCCGAAAAGCGAAGCGCTTTCGGACTTCGGGTTCTTGATGGAGAGCTTGACGGTGGGCTCTAGTTTTTGCAGCTGGTTCATGTGGTTCCCTTCGCTTCGAATTCCATACGGACTCGCCTTGCTTCGGCTTACAATCGTTTGCGTCGTCCTAAGTCGCTATTGTCGCACAAGTGCATCATATTATTCAAGAAGAATATAAAGATGTCACGTATTGCCACATAAAGCGACGCTCTTTGACGTTTTGGAGAGGAAGGGAAGATAAACCCGGCCGCCGGCAGTTTGCTAGTTCGGCAAAATCCGCATCGATGCGGAAGATAAACGCGTCCGCTATCAGCCGCCGTCGGTTGTCACCAGTCGCTAGCGGTTCAAAAACCCAATAGCGGCGTCCTCGATGCTTTGCACGTTAGGGTCAATGCAACTGCCGAAGCGGATTGGCATGCTGTCAAGGGTGGAAAGCCCTGCGGGAACGTTGTCCATGCCGGTTTGTTCGACTATGAGCTTGTTGAGCTGGCATCCCGTAAGAGAGGCAACGTCGGCGGGGAGAGGCTCGCTTGGCGCCATGCTATGCAAGGCGCGGAACACGTTGTCGCCGAACTTCGCCCAATGGGCGGTGCTTGCCACAAGCACGGGGTTTTCTCCGCGCAGATTCTGCGCTGCCTGGTAGGCAACAGTCGTATGGGGATCCATAAGGTAGTTATGCTGGTCGAACACCGACCGAATGGTGTCAAGGCAGGTGGCGTTGTCAATGGAATCGGCTGCGAAAACGCTTCGCACCTTGGCGAACGTGGCGGGGTCGATGCGAAATGCGCGTTGCTTTCGCAGGTCGTCCATCCAGGTTCGGATGGCCTCGGCATTGCGCCCCGTAAGTTCGAAGAGCTGCCGTTCAAGGTTCGAGGATACGAGGATGTCCATGGAAGGAGAGGGGGTCAGAACGAACTCGCGGTGCGAGATGTCGTAGGTGCCCGTGTTGATAAAGTCGGTGAGCACGCGGTTCTCGTTGCTCGCGCACAACAGCATGTCGATGGGCGCGCCCATGCTGCGCGCATACCAAGCGGCAAGGATGTTGCCGAAGTTTCCGGTGGGAACGCACACGTCGATAGGGGCGCCTGCATGGACTTTTCCGCTGCGCACAAGCTCGGCGTAGGCGGACAGGTAGTATACGATCTGGGGCATAAGGCGCCCCCAGTTGATGGAGTTCGCGCTCGAAAGCGTCACGCGGTGGTCTCGAAGAAGCCTTTCGGCGAACCCTTCGTCGGAAAACACGCTTTTGACGCCGGTCTGACAATCGTCGAAGTTACCGCGCACGCCCCATACCTGCACGTTTTCACCTGTGGTCGTGACCATCTGCTTGCGCTGGATGTCGCTCACGCCGCCATCGGGAAAGAGCACGCCGATGCGGATGCCCCTTGCGTTCTTGAAGCCCTCAAGCGCCGCCTTTCCGGTGTCGCCCGATGTTGCCACAAGAATAAGGAACTCGTGGTCTATCGTTCCGCGCTCGCGCAGCGCTTGCGCGCTTGCGGAGAAGAACTTCGGCAGACATTGAAGCGCCATGTCTTTGAACGCGCTCGTGGGGCCGTGCCATAGTTCAAGTATATGCGTGTTCGCATCGATTGTGGTGATGGGGCATATGTCGGGCGTATCGAAATTGCTGCCGTACGCTTGCTCCATGAGGGCGTTGATCTGTGTGTCGGGCAGGTCTATGTCGAACGCCTTGTACACATACGCCGCCCGCTGCGCGTAGGGCATGTGCGCCAAACCGACAATCTCGTCGACGCCAAGCGTCGGAATGCTTTCCGGAACATACAGACCGCCGCCCGGAGCCAACCCGTTGATGACGGCTTCTGTGAAGGGTGTTGCCTGTTCGACATGTCCGCGGGTGTCGATATAGAGGTTTTCAGCCATGTTCTGCGCTTTCTGCCGATTTTCCAAAGATAGTTTGCTTTCGAACCATATACTATGCTGCGGAAGTAGAGCAAAGTGGAATCACGAGAAGATTTCCACGCAATTTGCAGGCGGCGCGCGTGCAGTGTTTTCGGGCGATGCTTGTAGGCAGCTCTTGCGGTCTGCGCTTTTGGGCGACGGTTCGCGGAAGGCTTTGCGCGCGGGCGAACGCGGACGCGCGGGCGAAAGTGTTTCACGTGAAACACTTTTCGCGTTTTGCGTGTTGGGAAGGACGAGGAGGAAGCTGGTATGAACATCGTATGTCTTGATTTGGAGGGCGTGCTCGTTCCTGAAATTTGGATCGAGTTTGCCGAAGCGACCGACATTCCAGAGCTTAAGCGCACCACGCGCGACGAGCCCGATTACAACAAGCTCATGGCGTTCCGGCTCGACGTTCTTCGTCAACACAGCCTTGGACTTGCGGAAATCCAGCAAACCATTGCGGGTATGGACCCTCTTCCCAAGGCGAAGGAATTTCTTGACGACTTGCGCGAAAATGCCCAGGTCATCATTGTCAGCGATACCTTCGAGCAGTTTGCCCAACCTCTTATGAAAAAGCTCGACTGGCCAACCATTTTCTGCAACACGCTTGATGTTGCTGCCGACGGCACCATCACGGGCTTCCGGATGCGCTGCGAGGAAACGAAGCTCACCACGGTTCGCGCTCTGCAATCGTGCGGCTTTGAGACCATAGCTTCGGGTGACAGCCACAACGATATCGGCATGATAAAGGCGAGCAAAGCGGGCTTTTTGTTCAGAAG
>JAEYEL010000130.1 GCA_023403475.1 Actinomycetes bacterium | reverse complement strand
AGGCTTTTCGCCAGCTCCAAGCGCTTCGCAGCTCCCAACATTTGAAGGTAACGTTCGGCGTTTTGCAAGACAAGGGCTGCGGCTGAAGCGCCGGAACCTCGGCTTATCTGTATCTGAGGCTGCCGGGACGCACTACCTTCCGCAAAGGCCAGGAAATCTTCCCCAAAATGCTCGGGCACGATGACAAGGGCGTACACTTCGTCTTTCGCCACCGCATCCTGCATGGCAAACGTGCTGTCGTCCACATCCACCCGCGTTCCGCTTTGCGCTAAGTGCTCGGTCAGGGCAAGCGACACTTCAGAGTGATCGCGGTCGATGATGGCGAACTTCGATTGACTTTCTTCGAACTGTTGCGCCTCTTGAGTGTCGACCGAAAGGCCGTTCGCAATGAAGATGCCCATCGTGCTCATCCAGACGCAGTAAATGAGAAAGTAGACGGGGTGTTTGCACACCGCTTTGAGCGCTGCCTTAAACATATTCATAACGTTGCTTCCTTACCAAAACGGCTGCAATTACCAAAAACGCCAGCGAAAATGCCACCAAGATGAGAACCGCTTCGTAGAAGGGGCCTAAGCTATCGTAATAGTACAGGCTGTAGAACATATCGGTTATCACTTTTACCGGATTCAGCTTCGCCGCTAAGGGGAAGTTTGCCGCAACGTCGTCCGCCAAGCGCATGCAGGGCTGACCATACAGGCCGGCGAACAGCGCCAGGAAGCAGGAGACGCCGGCCACCAGTCCGCCTTTCGCGCCTTCGGACATTTTGGGAATGGCGCCGATAATGGTTCCCAAGGCACAGGACATAAGGGAGGCAACAAGCATCCCCAAAACGCATAGCCCGTCTTTGCCGCCGAAGTCGACGCCCGCCACAAAGCGTATGTACAGAAACCCCACGAGCAAGCATGCGAACTGCAGCGCCCAACTGGCCAAAAACACCGAGACCAACGTTTTCAGACGCGATTGCTTCCCAAGGGCGCGACGCGCTCCCACAGCGCTCAGGTTCGGCTGGGTTTTGCAAATGCACATCATCGCAACGCTTGACCCCATAACGGCCGCCAGACCCAAAAGCGCGTAGTAATAGCGCACGCTCGCCTTCGGGGCATTCTCCGTCAGGCTTACGCTTTCCGTATAGTTTGGCTGGTCGAGCGCTTCTTTTATGCTTTCCGGGTTCGCGAACAGCAGCGGGTTTTCCTTCGCTGCGGCCCTCACCAACTCCGAATTCTGAACGTATGCGTCGCATATCTGCGAAAGGATGGTCGCGTTGATATCGTGCGTGCTGTCGCCCAAAGCGGAGACGCTCATAACGGTGAACGACGGCGCCCCGTCTTCGCCTACCGTGAACAGCCCTTCGACACTCTGGCTCTTCACCAGCGCGTTGCCCTCTTCCTTCGTTTCCACATAGCTTGGCTCGAGAAGCTGGCTTTCGCCCTCTTCGCTCAGACTGTTGACGAGCGCCTCGAAGCCAGAGCCCTCGTAGTTTTCGTCTTGCAGAACGGCCACCTTCACATTGCTCCAATTCGCCATGTTGTCAAACGTGCTGAACATCGACATGAAGAGCGTCGAGAGAATAATGGGGAACAGAAGCGTCCACACCCAGACGCCAGGCTGGCCGAAAAACTGCTTGATGGTCAGTTTGAAAGTTTCGAACATGCAAGCCACCCGCCTTTAGTCGCGCAGCTCAGTGCCGGTTATTTCCAAGAACACGTCGTTCAAAGTAGGCGGCTCAGCCCAAATGCGACCGGGATTCACGTTGCGCGTTTGCAGCACCTTCAGTATGTCGGCCACGTTGTGCGGCGAGTTCGCACAGGCAACGTGCAAGACCTTGCCGTCGAAGCTTGCCGAAAGTACGGTTTTTTTTGCGCGCAACTCTTCGAGCAGGCTTTCTTCGACGCCCGCAAGTTCGATGCGCACCTGTTCGCCTGCCGAGACCATCTGCTTGAGCTCTTCGTTGGTGCCCTGCGCCAAAACCTTGCCGTGATCCATGATCATGATGCGGCTGCACAACTCCTCCACCTCTTCCATGTAATGCGAGGTGTAGACAATGGTCGAACCTTGGACGTTCAGATTCTTGATGCCTTCGAGAATGGAGTTGCGGCTTTGCGGGTCAACGGCAACGGTAGGCTCGTCGAAAAAGATGAGCTCGGGCTTGTGCGCAATTCCACAGGCGATGTTCAAGCGCCGCAGCAAGCCGCCCGAAAGTTTTTTCGGGCGGAACTTCGCAAACTCCTGCAACCCTACGAACTCTATGGCCTCGTCAACAAGGGCCTTTCGTTGTTTCCTGTCATCAATGTAGAGGCTGCAGAAATAGTCTATGTTCTCACGTACCGTCAGCTCGTTGAACACAGCGACGTTTTGCGGGACGACACCTATCCTGCGCTTCAGGTCGTAGCGGGTGGGGGTCATGATCTCGCCGAACAGCTTGATGCTGCCCTTTGAGAAGGTGAGCAGCTGCAGCATGCAGTTGACCGCCGTCGTTTTGCCGCTGCCGTTCGGACCCAAAAGCCCGAACACCTCGCCTTCCTCAATAGACAAGTTGAAATGGTCAAGCGCCAGCACATCGCCGTAGCGCTTCACCAAGCTGTCAACTTCAACAATGTTCATACCGTGCCTTTCCGCGAGCTTTCATGACGAACGCATTGTGCCAAAAGCTTGCGAAAACGACCAGTGACATTTGTCACGAATGCGCAGGAGGAAACGGGGGTGGACGGGAGAAGACGGGCATCGCCTCGTCGCGAACCGTCTGCATGCCGCAAAGATAGGCGAGAAGCCCCACATCGCAAAGAAAAGCTCGAAGGTAGGTTGTATTATTAACTGCAACACTGGTTACATTTGCAACCAACCGAAAAAACTCGAACGGCTTTGCATTGACGGAAACGACGAGAGGATCCGGGGTTTGTTACACTGTAAGAAGGCAGCCCTACATTGGCGTCGGCTTAGCAAGACTCGCTCTTACGCCATCCAGTACAAGAACCGCCTGCTCGGGCAAGGGGTGATATCGGAGTCGATGGGTCGCGCCCTTCGCTTCGATCTTCCCCTGATGCGCAAGTTCGCACGGAATCAGGAAGGCCTTTCCGAAGACAGCTGATGCCACCTGCCAAAAGCAACCTCTACCCTACGGTGCCGTCCACCAAGCGGACGTTAGGGCCGATCACGCTGCCTTCGGGCACGCGAGCCTTTCCCCGCAGCATCACGTTCGGCAGTAGCTCCACGTCGGAGGCTATTTCAACTTCGGGGCCTATCCATGCGCATTCGGGATCCCACATGGTCACGCCCGCGGCCATGTGCGCTTCGTTGATGCGACGCTGG
>JAEYEL010000203.1 GCA_023403475.1 Actinomycetes bacterium | reverse complement strand
TTCAGGCACAGCGCCCGCGCAATGGCCACGCGCTGCTGCTGACCGCCGGAAAGCTCACAGGGAACCATGTTCTCCTTTTCGGAAAGCCCCATGCGCGCCAAGAGGGCACAAGCCTGCTGCTCTGCTTCTTCGCGACTGCGTTTCTGCACGTGGATGGGTGCATCGATGATGTTTTTCAGCACCGAGTAGTGCGGGAACAGGTTGAAGTTCTGGAACACCAGGCCGAAGCGGGCCTTCGCCTTCGCAAGCGCGGCCTTGCCCGCATACACCGAGCGCGACCCGTCATCGGTCGCAACCGTTACGTCTCCGTAGGAAAGAGACCCGCCATCAAGCGTCTCAAGCAGCGTCAAGCAGCGCAGAAGCGTCGACTTGCCTCCGCCCGAAGGCCCGATGATGGCCACGACCTCGCCTTTGCGCACCGAAAGCGAAATGTCTTCGAGCACGAGCGTATCCCCGAAACTTTTGCGAGCATGCTCGAGCGAAACCAGCACTTCGTCAGTCATACGGCAATTCCTTCCCTTACAGATCCGTCAAAGTCAGCGAAAAGGCATGCGAGGATTAAGGTTTCCCCGCCGCAAGGTCAAGCGGCCTTCGAGCCGTGCGGCGCCTTGCACACAGGGCAAGACCGAGCACCGCACGCCTTCAGTACGCCCGAATCGTTCCGCCGACCGACAGGCCGACAGAACCAATCAGTCATGGTAATACTCCAACTTCTTCTCGCAGCGGTTGAGAACCACTTCCACCACGAAGTTGAACACCCAGTAAAACACTGCGGCCAGCACGTAGGGGAACATGCTCACCTCGCGTGCGGCCAGCGCCTTCGCCGTGGAGAACATTTCGGCCACGCCGATGGCGAAGGCGAGCGACGTGTCTTTCACGAGCGTGATCACCTCGTTGCCCATGGCGGGCAGAATGCGCTTGATCACTTGCGGCAGAACGATCTTCATGAACGTCTGGCCGCGCGAATAGCCCAGCACCTCGGCCGCCTCGTACTGTCCGCGCGGAATGGACTGGATGCCGCTGCGGTAGATTTCGGCGAAGTAGGCGGCGTAGTTGATGATGAAGGCCACGATGGTCGCGTTGAACTTCGAATCGGTTGAAAGGTCGATGCCGCAAATGTAGTACGGCGCGAAGTAGATGAAAAACATCTGCAGCATGAGCGGCGTTCCTCGCATGATGGAGATGTAAAACCTCATGAGAAGCGAAAGCGGCGCGAACTTGCTCATGCGCCCTAGAGCCACCAGAACGCCCAAGGGAAGCGACCCCACAAGCGTGAGAAAGAAAATCTGCAGGGTAACGACGAACCCCTGTCCCAGCAAGGAAAGCATGGTGCCTATGTCCACAGTCGCTCCTTTTCCTTACAGCATTACAGAACGAATCTCATACAGCATGAATCGCGGACGGAAAACTCCGCCCGCGACCCTTGATCCTTGGCAATGCAGCCGGGAAAGCTACTTGATGAGCCAGTTTTCGTAAGACAGACCGTATTCGGCGTACTTCTCGCACAGAGCCTTCACCGTTCCGTCGGCGGTCATCTCCTTCAGCGTGGCGTTCACCTTGTCGGCAAGCTCGGCGTCGCCCTTCTTGAACCCGACTGCGTAGTGCTCGGAGGAAAGATCCTCGGAAAGCTGACGGTACGCATTGGGCTTCGCGCTCATTTGATATTGAGCGATGGAGAGGTCGCACGCAACCGCATCGACGGCTCCCGCTTCCAACTGCATGAACGCAGTGTTGTACTCGCCGATGGTTTCAAGGCTGGCGAAGGTGGCCGCAAGGTCTGCCTTGTTGCCTTCGAGCACTTCCTGCGCTGCGGAATCGGTCTGCGTAATGACGGCCTTGCCCGACAGGTCGTCTAGGCTTTTGATGTCGCTGTCGGCCTTCACCACAACGACTTGGGCGTTTAGCATGTAGGACTCGGAGAACGTGTAGTCGGCCTCGCGCCCTTCCATGGTGAAGCCGTTCCAAATGCAGTTGATGGCGCCGCTGTTGAGCAGCGTGTCTTTAACATCCCAATCAATGGGCTCGAGCTGAATGTCCCATCCGTTGCGCTTGGCAACCTCGGCCGCAAGGTCAAGGTCGAAGCCGGTGAACTGGCCGTCGTCTCCCACGAACCCGTACGGCGGATACGCTTGGTCGAACCCGACGACAAGCGTCATGGCCCCGTCCGCATCGCCGCCATCTTTCTTGGCATCGCCGCCGCCTGTGCATCCAGCCAAAAGCGCCGCGCCCAGAGCAAGCGCCGCGCATGCGGCTATTGCAGTCAAAAGCTTCTTCTTCATAGTTCCTCCCATAGTGTCCGAGTCGTCTGCGCGCTGCTCCCAGCGTCCGCAAGCCTCTTGCCGGCTCGCGCGTGCCTTTCCCAGCGCCTGCGAGCCTCTTGCCGACATGCGCATGCTGGAAGCACATCGGAAACGCCGCGCGCGAACCCCTTGCAATTTCACTCTGCCACTTTACTGCGATAAAGTGCTTTCGACCAGAATCCCCATGCGAACGGTATTTCACAAAGGGTGAACGGCAAAGCAGAAATTGTGACTGGCGTCGCGAGGAGCCGCTGCTACGAGAACCGATGCCACGCCGAAACGATAAGCTGCCAAAGTTACGCGCCTGAAAGACCTCGTGCAGGTTCCCCGCGCGAACCTGCGATAAAGATTTCAAATTTCCCGATCTCGTATGTCGCCAGAACGACAGCGCCAAAACCCCGAAGCCATTCTCGTATGCTATAATCTAAAGCACCGAATTCGGTACCGAATTCACCCGATTGGAGGAAACGATGGCAAGTCAGGCAACCGCCGAATATACGAAATCGCCCATCTACTCGTTTTCGTCTTTGAAGAGCAGCCAGCGAGAGGTAAAAGATCGCAGCAAGCGAGAAGTCGTGCACATCACCGAGAACGGCAATGCCGCATACGTCTTCTGCTCGGAAGAGGTGTTCGAGAGAGAGAAAGCCGATGCCGTTGCGACAGCGATCCGCGACAGAGAGGTGGCGCAGCTGATCCGCCAAGGCCGTAAAGACGTGGCTTTCGGCCGCTGCGTCGAGGGTCTTGGCGCAGCGAAAGAGCGGATGCACGCTATCTGGGGTCGCAATGACTAAGCTGGTATTCGCCGAGAGCTACTTCGAGACCGTAGGACAGCTAACATCACGTCGGCTACAAGATCGGCTGGAACGTCTTCTGGAGCTCATGCAGGATGTTCCGACATTCGGGTCGACCAACGTCCGCGATTCCCTCAAGCAAGAGTTCGGGCCTCATTGCATGACGGCCGACCTTTCGCCGTTCGACCTGGTCTTCGAATATGATCCGGAAACAGACATCGCCAACGTCTACGGCATCGTGCATCAACGCTCGATCAGGTGACGCGAAACGGCATCGACCCTTCCTTGCAAAGCGAAAAACCTCCGCAGAAATGCAGCGGATGCAAAAACTCCAGCTACTTCTTGCTGCCCAAAAGGCCGGGGCGGGCGGGAGGTTCGGGCAGCTGGATGATGCGCGGCTCGAAATCGAACAGCTCTTGCGTGGAGACCACGGGCGAAACCGTCAGGCACTTCTTCAGGCATGCGTCGGCGCACAGGTTGCACTGCACGCAGTCGGCTGCGGAAAACTCAAGTAGGTTGCCCTTCCCGTCTTCGGGAACATCCTCGCTTTTCCTGATGGCTCCCGTGGGACAGAACACCGTGCACATGAGGCACGACGAGCACTTCTCCAAGTCTATCTCTACGTTGCCGAACAGGCGCGTCTCTATTTCGGGCACCACGCTTTGGCCCAGCGCGTCCATGGAGTCAAGCACCCGCATGCGCCGTTCGGCGCTAAACTGCGCAAGCGTGCCCTTATCGGACATGCGCAGCCGCTCGCGCAGCGTTTGCTCCTTCTTCTCGCTTCCGCCGAGCATTTTCGCCAGCGTCTTTTCGGCAGCCGTCTTCGCGGCCGATTTCGCCGTGCCGCCCGCCTGCGTGAAGAATCCGCGGCGTGCAGCTCCGTAGGTTTTGTTCGCGTCGCGCGAAAGGGCGACTTCGGGGAACTCAGAAGCGCGGCGCACCCGCACGTCAGAGCCCTGCGCTGCCAGAAGCGTGTTCGCCGATGCAACCGTCGCGTCTATTCCGGGCACACACGCACGGTACTTGCATGTTTTGCACGTGCCGTCCACCAGCACGATATCTTGCACGCCGCGCGCGGCCAGCGCTAAAAGCACGCTTTCCTCCATGCGCGCCAAACAGGGCACCACGGCATACTTGTCGGGGTCTCCCACATGACGTGCCTCCATGCGCGCACAGGCGAACACCGCAACGCCTTCGCAGGCAGTCACCGCGCTAGCGATGCCGGCGGAAAGATCGGCATCGAGCGGGTCTAAGGGAATGAGCGCCTCGGTGGGACACACCGCCGTACAGGCTCCGCACGCCACGCACGCCCCCGCATCGATTTCGAGCTTGTTGTTCTTCACCGTGACGGCGTCCGCAAGACACGCGTCCACGCACTTGCGGCACGACGAATGGCGGTTGCGCACCGCAACGCAGCGGTCGGCGGCAATATAGACCGCCTTGCTTTCCAGCGATTCCGCCATCTCCACTATGTCGGCAAGATTGGGCATAATATCTCCTACTGTGTCCACTTCGGCGTTATCTGTTGTTATCTGCCGCTATCGCGCATGTCCGCGTCGCAATGCTTCCGCGCCACCGCTACGACGCACGACAGCGCTATTGCGCCAAAAACGCATCCTCAAGGGCTTTCAGCTCTTCGGGGGTGTTCGCGTTCACGAAGCAGCCGCCCATGGGCTCGGCCTCGAGCACGCGCGACTGGGGAAACTCCAGCACGGTCACCTCATCGTCGTCGAAGAACGCCTGCGCGCGCTTCTCGCCTCTGTCGAGCGCGCGACGCACGGCCGGCAAACAGCCCATGCGCCGGTACATGGCGTGGAACGGCTCGAAGCCGTGCTGGTTCACCGGCACCACCACGTCTGCCCCCGACTCGTTCATGGCAATGGATTCCGCCACCACAAGCGATGCGCTGGCGAACACCATGTCGCACGCCACCACGGCAACGTAGGGGTTGCGCGCCGCCTGCAGCGCAGTGTAGAGCCCCGGCAGCGCCCCGCGGTACTCGAACGAATCGCACACCAACTGGATGCGCAGATCGGGGAATTCCCCGTGCAGAAACGCCAGATTTTCCGGCTCGTTCGTAGTGATGACCAGGTCGTCGGCCACCGGGCTCAAACGTTCCACCAGACGGCAGATAAGCGGTTTTCCCGCAAACGGAACCGTGGCTTTGCTGCGCCCCATGCGGCGGCTTTCCCCGCCCGCCTGGATAACCACCGTCACGCGCGGGCGCACGTAGTGCTTCTCCACGAAATCGGCCAAAGGCTTAACATCGTCAAGCGGAAACGCGGGAATGTTGTAGAGCGCGGCGGCCTTTTGAGCTTCGGGAATGTCGGTTGCCACCGCCACGGTGTTGCCAGTGGGCAGCTTGTTGGAAATGTCCACATGGTCGGGGTGCTGCGTTTTGAAATGCACACCTTGCGCCGTTTCTCCGCGTGTTTCCGCAGCCTTTCGCGCCTCTTGGGCACGGCGTAGCTCTTCGCGGGCATCTTCGTTGTCGGCCGTGGGGAGACCGCGCGTGAACTGGGTGAAATCGGTGCCGAGCGGCCAACCGTGACGCGCTCCTTGTTCGAACACGTCGGCCACGCGCGCGTCGGCTTCGTTGCCTGCACGCATGATCTCGATGGTGGGAAGTCCGCTTTTCCGGTAACCCTCCACGATGACGACATCGTGCCCGGGCATGCTGCGCACGATGTCGGCGCATTCCATCTCGCCCTCAACGGTCTTCACGCGCGCCATCTGACCGGGCGCGGCGATGACCGTTTCGCTTGCGCCCGCCGCGCGATGACGATAGGAGTCTTTTCCGGGAATGTCTATGTCGAAGCCCACATGGCTGTGGTGCTTGACGCTTCCCACATCGTGCCCGCGCGCCACAAGCTCGGCTATGAGCTTTTCGATCAGCGTGGTCTTGCCGGAATTATGTCTGCCGACAATGGAAATTGCCGGACTAGGTACGTTCACCATAAGCGCTCTTTCACTCATACCCCGAACTTCTGCGCGCGCCCGCTCGCCGCCGGATGCGCGCTCGTTTTTGCGAAGCACAGTATAACACTGCTCTCAAGAAGGCGGCGCGCACAGTGAATCGAACGGCGAACTACAGGCGTTCCACCACAAGGTCGCCCATGCGGGCGGTTCCCACAACCCGGTCGGGCAGCGTTGCGGCGTCTTTGATATCGCCCGTACGCCAGCCTTCGTCGAGCACGCGCGTCACGGCGCGGCGAACATCGTCGGCCGCATCGTTCATTCCGAAGCCGTAGCGCAGCATCATCTCAACGGAAAGAATCTGGGCAAGCGGATTGGCAACGCCCTGGCCTGCGATGTCGGGGGCGCTGCCGTGGCTGGGCTCGAAAAGCGCCGTACCGTCGCCCAAGCTCGCACTTGCGAGCATGCCGAGCGAGCCGGTAATCTGGGCGGCCTCGTCGGAAAGAATGTCTCCGAACATGTTTTCCATCACCAGCACGTCGAAACTGGCAGGTCGGCTCACCAGCTGCATGGCCGCGTTGTCTACTAGCAGGTCCTCAAGTTCCACATCGGGATATTCCTCACCTGTGCGATGAACCACTTCGCGCCACATGCGGCTCGTCTCGAGCACGTTTGCCTTATCGACACTCGTCACCTTTTTGCGGCGCTTGCGTGCGGCCTCGAACGCCTGACGGGCGATGCGCTCCACCTCGTACTCGCGGTACTCGAGCGTGTCGTAGGCGCGCTGACCGCGCATGCCGGAAGCGCCTGCCCCTTCCTCGTCGTAGAGGCGCTCGCGCTTGCCGAAGTACAAACCGCCCGTGAGCTCGCGCACGATCATGAGGTCGACGCCCTCGATGACCTCGGGCTTGAGCGTGGAAGCCCCCGCAAGCGCGTTGAATATCTGCACCGGACGCAGGTTGGTGTACAGGCCCAGACCCTTGCGGATGCCCAAAAGCCCCGCCTCGGGTCGAGGCGCGCCGGGATCGGTGGTATCCCATTTCGGCCCGCCCACGGCGGCGAGCAGCACGGCATCGGCGGCCTTGGCAGCGTCGAGCGTGGCCACCGGCAGTGGATCGCCCACCGCGTCGATGGCGGCGCCGCCGATAAGCGACTCCTTGCAATCGAAGCGCATGTCGTACTTCGCGCCAACGGCGTTGAGAACCTTCACACCCTCCGCGATGATCTCAGGCCCTATGCCATCGCCCGGCAACAGGCAGATGTCGTATTGCTTCGTCATGATGCGAGCCTCTTTCAAAGCGTGGTTCAGTTGCATTCACATAGTAACGCACTAGGGCTTCCCAAGAGCCTGTTCCCGCAGGAAATATGGATAGTTCGTAAAGGGAGGCGCCGCTTTGCCGACGATGCCGCCGCGACCGTCGTCTGCGCATTTTCGCGAAATGGGCCTTTCCGTTGCCGGAGGCGTTGCTTTTTGGGCCGCGCGGGGCTTGCCGTAGGCACGAAGGCTCCTGCATACTCGCAATCAGCAACCCCTACGCTCAAGGAGGCCTCATATGGAAGGGTTCTTCGCCATCAAGTGCCGCAACTGCGGCGGCCCCATGTACTCCCATCAGCAAACCCGCAGCTTCGATTGCGCCTATTGCGGGGCGAGCACGCCTTGGGCCGAGGGCGGGCCGGAGCCGGCACCTGCCATGGGCATCCGCCATCAACCGCTTCAGGTGGTCGACGGCCTGCTGAAGCTGACGCACGTGTCGCAACTCGATCCCGCGCAGGATTCCGACTGGTACTACTACAAGCCCTACTGGCGCAACATGTCGCTGCTCGAGAGGCTGCTATGGGAAGACCCCGCAACCGCCGACGAGTTCCAAAACGCCGAGCACGTCAGCGTCCCCTGCCCGTTTTGCGGGGCGGCCTTCGAGGGCAGATCGACCCAAAGCGTGTTCGAATGCCCCTCGTGCGGCAACAAGATCGGCGTTGCCGATTTGCTGAAGCCCGGCACATACAGCAAGCGCCTTTCCATGGGAACGGGGGCGGAATACATCCCTGAGCAGACCCTTCCCTGCCGCATCTCCGCCCAACAGGCACGCGCGAACGCCCTTGCGCTCGTGCATCAGCACCCCGACGCCTTCGCCGGACACGACGTGGACAAGGCCATCGAGGAGCAGATGGCCCTCACGTATGTGCCCATGGAGCTTGCCGATTTGCGCATGATGGCGTCTTTTTCCGGGAAGCGGCCGGGCAAGGAATCGCTCGTATATTTCGAGGTGCTCGACTGGGCGTACCCGAAAACCTATTTCGTCGACATACCGCTCATGGGCCTGCTCGAACCGTGGGATTTCTCGGCGGTAGCCCCGTTCGACCCCGCCATGCAGGAAGGCGATTTCCGCGTGATAGCCGTCGAGAGCCTGCTGAAAAAAAGCGCCGTCATCGACAAGCTGACGTATTCGCTAGCAGGAAACGACGCCGAGAAGGCGTTCGGCTACAGCGAGAAGAGCATGCGCAAATGGGCTCGCAACGTACGCAAACACGCTTCCGGGCTGATGCTCGTGCCCATCTATTACGTTGATCGGCCCGCCTCGGAGGGGCGCGATGGCGAGCAGGTGCGCATAGCCGTGAACGGGCAGACGGGCCGTGCCGCCGCCGTGGTGTTCAGCGAGAAGAAGGAGACCCACGTGCAGGCGCCGCTCAACCCGGGCCTGCATCTGTCCGCCGAGAGCACCGTGCACGCAACGCCCATCGAGGTGCGGTACGCGAAATCGCCGTTCCTGTACCAGATCGTCCGCATCGGCGGCAACGAGGCCGCCGTCCAAACGTCAACGGCCGCTGAAGGCTCGTACCGGGAGGAGAAACCGCGGCGCAAAGGCCTGCTCAGCAGGCTGTTCGGGGATTAAGCGCGATATCGACCGCACGTCCCCAGATTGCGGGTGAACGGGGACGGAGGTGCGTTCAAGGCGCACTGCCCGCCCCGAAAGCAAGAAGGCAGCTTGTGCACGCCTCCGCTCCCTGTTCACAAGCCCGGCTTCCCGATTCCTGCCCGAATAGCGGCGATAAGGTTATTCGATGCCCAGCACCTTGCGGGTGCGGTTGATGAGACCGCCTGCTTCTATGATTTCACGGATGAACGGCGGAAACGGCTGGGCATGGAACGTTTCGCCGGTGGTGGTGTTCGTGATGATGCCCGCATCGGCGTCCACGTCCACCACATCGCCCTGTTTGATGGCGTCGACGGCCTCGGGGCATTCCATGATGGCAAGACCCGTGTTGATGGAGTTGCGGTAGAAGATGCGCGCGAAGGACTTGGCGATGACCGCATCGACGCCCGCCGCCTTGATGGCGATGGGCGCATGCTCGCGCGAGCTTCCGCAGCCGAAGTTCTCCTCCGCCACGATGATGTCGCCTGGGCGCACACGCTGGGAAAACGCGGCATCCAAATCTTCCAGGCAATGCTTGGCCAACTCAGCGGGGTCTGACGTGGTCAGATAGCGCGCAGGGATGATAACGTCGGTGTCCACGTTGCGCCCGTAGCGGTGCGCATGTCCTTTGAAGTGCACGGAGGTTTCGCTTCCTTCCTTAATCCAAATCTTCCGGTAGGCCGATGTGCCCCAGCACGGCGCTTGCCGCCGCCACGGCAGGCGAAGACAGATAGACTTCGCTTGTAGGGTCGCCCATGCGACCGACGAAGTTGCGGTTCGTGGTGGCAACGGCGCGCTCGCCTGCCGCCAGAATGCCCATGTAGCCGCCCAGGCACGGGCCGCACGTGGGCGTCGACACCGCGCAGTTCGCGTCGAGGAACACGTCCATCAGCCCTTCCTCGATGCACTGGCGATACACTTTTTGCGTTGCGGGAATGACGATGCAGCGCACACAAGGATGCACCTTGCGCCCGCGCAGCACGCACGCCGCTTGCCGCATGTCGGCAATGCGCCCGTTCGTGCAGCTGCCGATAACCGCCTGGTCTATTACCACATCGCGCGCTTGCGCCGCCGGGCGCGTGTTGGAAGGCAGGTGCGGAAACGCCACGGTGGGCTGAATGGTCGCCGCGTCTATGTCGTAGACCCTAGCGTAGGCGGCATCCGGGTCGGAATGATATTCGACGTAGGGGCGCTCCGTGCGGCCGTCCATGTAGGCGCGGGTCACGTCGTCCACCTCGATGAGGCCGGCCTTGCCGCCCGCTTCGATGGCCATGTTCGCAATGCTCATGCGCTCGTCCATGCCCATGGAGCGAATGGCGCTGCCCGTGAATTCCATAGCCTGGTAAAGCGCGCCGTCTACGCCGATCATGCCGATGATATGTAAGATGACGTCTTTGCCGGTCACGCCGGGGGCAAGCTCGCCCTCGATTCTGAACAGCAGCGTCTCGGGCACTTTGAACCACGCCTTGCCCGTGGCGAACGCCACGCTGGCATCGGTGGAACCCACGCCCGTGGCGAACGCGCCGAGCGCACCGTAGGTGCAGGTATGGCTGTCGGCGCCGATGACAAGATCGCCTGCGCCCACCACGCCCTGCTCGGGCAGAAGCGCATGCTCGACGCCCATCCGTCCCACCTCATAATAGTGGGCAATGCCCTGTTCGCGTGCAAAATCGCGCACGATTTTAGCCTGCTTCGCGCTTTTGATGTCTTTGTTGGGAACGTAGTGGTCGGGCACAAGAACCACCCGTTCGGGTTCGAACACGTGCTCGACACCTATCTTGCGAAACTCCCTTATGGCGATAGGCGCGGTGACATCGTTTGCGAGCACCAGGTCAAGGTCGCATTCGAAGAGCTGCCCGGGTTCCACTTCGTCGAGATGAGCATGAGCGGCCAAAATCTTTTCCGCCATGGTCATAGGACGTAGCATGCTTCGCTCCTTTGCTGCACGTAGAAACAAGCGTGCGGAACGCCTGCCGAAGCGAAGCGCACTCGCACGCTTTCCAAATTCGCTGCCATTGTATCACTCGCGAAAATCCGCGAAAGAACGCCTGCGGCAAAAGCAACCAATTCGCAGATTAAGGCAATTCGGTCAGTCCGCCTCGCCGTAGGTTCCCCAGTCGTCTTGGGAGAAGCGGGAGGTGCCGCTGTAGGCGACGTAGTCGGACGCGACCTTCCCGACGAACCACGCCGTCTCGCCGTCGAGCTCGGAAAGCGACGTGTCGAAGTCGGAAGCAACCTCCCCGAGCGCCTCCTTGTCCCCGCCCAGCGCGCGGTACCTCTCCCTGGCGTCGTCCGACCCGCGGCTCCCCGATGCGCCGACGACCTCGTAATCCCACTCGAGCGCCCCGAACCGGTTGAGAGCGTGGCAGTAGCGGACGCGGTAGGTGACGACGAGCGTCGCGCCGTCGCCTACGTAGCGGCGCCTGAAGGAGAAGAGCAGGTCGCGATGAGACGAACCTCCTTCGATGTTCTCATGTGAGTTACCCGCAAGGCTCATATCGCCATATTCGACAATCAAGTCTTCGTTGCCGTCAACACCTATGCCGGCTACATCCGACGAATCCCCCTGATGAGGGTACAAGAATTTGAGTTCGCCATCGAGCGGGTTCCAGGTTTCCTTGACAGAAGGAATGCGGCACAGGCCGACATCAGAATCAAGCAAAAGGGAGGTTTTGGTAATTTCAAGGCAGTCGTAATACATCTCATCGAAAACGCACTTCGTGTCAGAGCGGTCTATGTCGGGCGGAGTGCAGACCAACACGAGAAAGCCCCCGAAAGCAAAAACGACAAGAGCGATGGCGGCAAGCACGGTTCCGCAGAATGCCAGCAAGCAACTGTTTTTTCCAGGCCGCCCATCATCCATCAAGCAACACCCCGTTCGAGCAGTGGCGGTCGAATGCCTTCATGAATTACATCCCGAATAAATTTCTCCATATCCAAACCCACTAGCGCCGTCGCTGCACCAGTCATTTCGGATATTCTCCGAACGACGGTCTCTACCGAATCGCCAGCCAGCAGCCCCGAAAGAGCGCAGATAGCCGTATCGTTGAAAAACAAGAGGTCACCCGTCTCCAGCAATGCAACATACTGGTTGTCAATCATGATCAAATTGGAATCTTTAGAATCAGAGCATTTCACAATCGGCTCCCTTCTCGCTTCCTTCAATCAAATCCCCAATCAGTTCGATAGCAGAGGCGGTATCGCAATACGTAAGCTTTAGCACCTTAACCCCACCGTAAGATACCATTTTCAAAAAGCGGGCGACGAACTCCGCCCTCGCCAAAGCCGTTCGAGAAGAGCCAACCATAAGCTTCGGTATTTCCTCGGAGGGGACGGCCGTTAAAGACGAAAAACTCACCGGCGAATAGCAGGCGAGTACAAACCATTGTAATCCATATGACCGAAATTATCCCCCTTGCAATAAACTCCGGCATCAGACCGGAGCACAACCCGATGAACAATTATCTCGCCATCGGAATTGGCAAAAACAAGAATCTCACCCTCTTGGATAGGCTCCAAAGCAACAGGAACAACCCGAACCCTATCCCCACTCTCCAGAAAAGGAGACATGCTTGCGCCCTTAACCTCCAAGACCGCCTTTCCTTTCAAGCATAGAAGAGCCGTCAAAACCTTCGGCGCATCGCAATCAGCCGACACCCGACCACCCCCCTCGCCCGAGACCCAAGCTCCGAGAGATAAGATAGCTTCATTTGCTCCGACATGCAATATAGTCATTATAAAATAGTTTTAATCAAAGATAGTTTGACCAACCAGCAATCGAGCGATTCGCGCTTAACAAACACCCAGAAACCTGATTTAGCAGGATGCAACCGGCTTCTCGAATTCTTCTTCCGATGAGTTCACCTGATGGTATATGCCATTTGCGCACAGCGCATAAACATTGGGAATCACCCCGATTCCCTTTCTGATATCGTTATACCGTATACCCAAATCAGCGAATGGAACCGTAATCTCAACAAATATGAAATTCGATTTTCTTATCTCAACATCAAACACATACCGCGAACGCGAAGGGGTAAGCCTCTGGGCTAGCCTATCGCTCGTTATGCCGAACGCATAGGGATTGCGCGCATCCTCGAAGGTCACGCCAACCAGAAACTCGAGGTACCCGCAATCGAAGCTTGGAATGACGGCCATTTGCAGCCCCAGCGTATTCAGGTCCTCCCATACGCATGCAGGAAGCCGCCAAAGGCAATGAATGCCTTCCGGAGATTTTGCCAGCATGTAGCCTATATTAAGTCCATATCTATTCCCGTATGGAACGAAGGAGGTCTTTTGCCCACAATCTTCTCGCTCCACGCATCGACGGCTTTCCCTTTTGCCCTTGCACTGATTGCGAACAAAACCAAACGCTTCCTTTCGCGCTAGACTTTCATCGAAAGAAGGGTCTAGGCCAATCCGGACGACCCCGCTCGGACAGCTCTGCAGCAAAGGCGAAAGCTTGCGCGGAATATCGAAGGATTCGAATACTCGGCAAACGTCATCCAGAACACGTCTCACTTCACCCACGGTGTCGTTTTGACGCACCAGTTCCCGAAAGATATTCAAGTCGAGGCTTCGATTATGCCTTTCGCAGAGCATGAGCAGGTCGAGGTAATCTCGAAGGGAGGCAGCGCCATCAAGCTTCCCGTATACCGTGTTGGCGTTCTCGTATATTGACATCAAAAGGCAGAACAGGGTTGCCTCGAGGTTGAGGGTTCTAACCGCAACACCTCCTATGTCAATCCGGCTGGTCATCCACATAAGCCGAGGAATCAGCTCCTTGTTGACAAAATGGAAACCGTCATAAACCTCGACCCGAACAGGGTAGTCAAGGGAGTAATACGGGGCGTATTCCACATCGTGGGATTTTCTCCGCAGAAGGTACGGGATGCTTTTCCTCGACTTAATTTGAAGAGCTTGGGAAATCGCCGGGGTTCTCGCCGAGGCCGCGAGCGTCCAGTCGGGTTGGAAAAGCCATGTTGGAGCAGAGCGTAGTCGCACCGCGAGGCGTCTTCCGGCAAGATGAGGATATCGATGTCGTTTGCCTGACGCAAAAACACGTCGCCATAGGCGAGACGCGCTAAACCCATCCCCTTCGCAAGCACGAATCGTAAGCTTTCGCTCTTCGCCGCATCGGCCACGGCATGCAAAACTTCAAGGTAAACCTCTACCTGTTTTTCATTCTTGTCATATTCGCGTTTCCACCGCCATCTCTCCTGTGTAGGAATGCAGTCTTCGTAAACCTTGAAGACAAAAGGCGTAAGCTTATTATCGCATGCATCTTGGAAAAGCTATCCCAATCGTTTTTCAGATAGCATACCAAATAGCTCAGATGCTTCCGGCAGACGATTTATCGCAGATGCAATGCACTTCAAAACCAAATCCATGCATCCCTCCCCAACAACCCCAATTCGTATCAGTTAGCAAACAAGCATGCAGAATAGAAATTTCGACAATGCAGGCAAAACCATCGCCGCATTCACACTGCCCTACGCCAAAGCGGTGCACAGGGCGTCGAGGAGGGTGATGGCGAAGTGCTGGGCGGAACGGCCGGCGCCGGCTTCTTCCCATACGGTGCCGGGAAGCTCCAGCTCCAAGCGCGGCGGGTGCTTGAGCAGCGCCGCCTCGATGGCCGTTTCCAGGCGAATGCCCAACGTGTCCTCGGCCTCGAACGCCACGCGAGGAACAGACGGCGCCTCTTTTTCTTCCGGCAACACGATATGCACGAGCAGCATGTTCTTATCGGGTGCAACGAGCAGGTTGTTCGCGCTTACGATCTTCGATGCGGGGTTGGTGGCAAGCGCCAAGTTCGACATGCGCGCCGCCACGCTGCGCGTGAACTCGTCGGTGCCGAACAGGCAGAGCGCGTTTCGTTCAAGCACGTCGGCCGCACGGGCGAACCCCAGATGAACGGTACCGTGAGCCGACTCCTTCCCTTCCCACGAATGGTGCAGGTTGCGAAGCGCCGCATAGGTGTAGGCACCGGCTATGCCATCGGAAGGAAGACCCAGGTTCAGCTGGAACTTGCGCAGCGCAAGCTCGGTGTAGGCGCCGAAGATGCCGTCGGTGCCCCCGCACGCGAATCCCAGAGCACCCAGCGCCTGCTGCAGCTCACGCACGTCGTTGCCGTGAAAGTACGGCATGCGCAGGTACAGCGTGCGATCGCCCAGGCAGAAGGAGGCGTCCACCAAAGCCGACCACGTTTTCTCGTCAACCTCGCCAGTGGCAGGCAGCCCAGCAGACTCGCGGAACGCGCTCACCGCCGCAGCGGTGTCTTCTCCGAATGTGCCGTTTGCAGCATCGCTTTGCAGAAAGCCGAGACGAACCAGGCGCTGCTGTACGTCTTCAACCGCCGCACCTGTGTTATGTAGGCGAATCGTGTTCATGTGCCCATGGTACCACACCGCCGCACCCGCCGTGCAACCCCCAACTTCCCCACACAGAGTGAACAGGAGGAAAAGTGGAAAGCGCGGCGGGCTTCCCGACAAGGGGCGAGGCTCTTGGAGCACAAGTATCCGATGAAGTACGGCAAGATGGAGCGCAAGCGGCGCGACGATACGCTGGTGCGGGGCTGTCGCTGCGCGTGTGGGCTTGTTGCTGGCCGCCTCGAGCGCTGCGGCGGCGCTGTCGCTTACGGCGCTGTCGCGGGCGTCTGCGGGCGGTTCTGGAGGGGGTTGAGGGGGGCGCGTGGTTACGGACAAGCCCCGGCAACGTAAGCAGTTAGCAGTGGCAATGGCAATGGCAATGGCAGCGACCCCATGACACAGCGGAAACCCTTTGGCGCTGCAACGGCGGCGCAGCTTTTCCGCGTAAGCGGCAGAGGGGATGCAGGAGAAAAACCGGGGCAGAACCGCTTTCGCAATCCCGCCCCGTAAAACCAGAGGTTTTGTGATCTGCGCCTAGTCTAGCAGATTAAAGCCATCTGTCAAGCGCCGGATGAACCCGATGGAGGATACCGCCGGGCTCGATTCGTCCAGCATGCGGGCGTTCTCGTCAACGTAATCGAAGAACGCGGCGAGGGCAAGCGAGCGCTGCGAGCGCGACGCGCCGGACGGCGCAGCGACGCCGTACAGGTACAGAAGCGTTGCGACTTGAACCATCCTGGGGCTTCGCAGCTTCTTGGATCGCAGCCGCTTCGATACGCCACATTCCGCTATCGCCTTCGATACGACGGGGGATACGCGCTCCGTTGGTATGTCGTATTCCTGCAGGTCGTTGAGGATACATAACGAATGTGCGGAGGCGTTGCGAATCGACTTGCCCTTCTTCAGAAGGTAGTGGCGGACGAGCAGCGCGTCGTCGCCCCAACGGTCGGCACAGAACTTCACCAAGCCGACGAACGTTCCGAACGAGACCACTTCGAGAAACGCCCACAGGGGCATTTCGTCGCGGTACTTGCGGATAAGCGCACCGCTGTACACGTCGTTCCTGCGCATCTCCAGTTGGCTCTCGATGTAACGGCGTTCCTTTGCACTTTGGCCCATGAAATCTGCAACGACGCTGTATCCGTCTTCGCCGTTGGCCTCGGCGCTGTTCAGCAGCCGTGCTTTCTCGAAATGCTCTAGATCGAGCGTCATAGGAAGAAGGATGTCGCGCAGGCGTCGGTCGAGGCTCGAAAGGTACCGAAGCTGGGCGAAGTCGAGATTTGCGTACTGGCCGTCGCATTCACCGCCGACGTGCTTGTCGAAGAGCTTGCGGTACGCCGTCACCCGAAAGAAGTTGCACTTGCCGGACAGGTAGGTGGCTGCCTCTTCTTCGTCGCAGAGATCGAACGTCACGCCCTTGGCTTTCAGGTGGGCTATCTGCTGTTCCACGGTGAGGAGGGGCTTATCGTGTTTCTCCGCCTCCGGCGTCTCTCCAGGCTGTGAGACTTGGGTTTCAGTCGGTTCCATTTTGCTCCTATCTGCTCGGGCAGATTTTACCAGCGGCGGCGGCTTTCAGGTAGAGCACGTAAGCCGGTTCACCTCGAATGCGTGGTTAGACGATCAATCACAGTGAAGCACCGGCGCATTTGTTGCCACGATTTCAGTTTGTGGCCACTTTTACGCTTCTTCCTGACAGTTTGCGCGACCCGCGCGCTCGGCGGGCGCAATCTGCTCGCCATGCGGCGCACGGCGCGGCGCGATTGTCGATTCGAGCAAGAAGGAAGCGTTTATGGGTGAGATGTACGGGTACGCGCGGGTATCCTCGAAGGATCAGAACCTCGACCGGCAGCTTGACGCGTTCAGCGCATCGCAGGTCGTCAGGCGCATCTTAGCGCAGGCGGTTGACAAACCAGTCGGCCATGGATTCCAAAAGATCGCGCGAAGGCGACGGCGGAACCATGTCTATCAGGCGGTTCTTCGCAATGCTCGTAAGGTTCTCGGCGTAATTGCGCGCATATTCGATAGAGCCCGACTCCTCCATGATGCCCACAGCCTCGGCCAAAACCTCGGGGTCCTTCGCACGCGACGAGAGAATCTCGACAAGACGCGCGCGGTTCGCCTCATCGGAGTTCTGCAGCGCATGCACCACCATAAGCGTGCGCTTGCCCTCGGTGATGTCGTTGCGGAAATCCTTCTTGGTGCTTTCCTCGGACCCGATGATGTTGAGCAGGTCATCTTGGATTTGGAACGCGAGGCCGGTATCGAGCCCGTAGTTGCGCAGCGCCTCGATTTCGGCCTCGGTGCCGCCGCCGATGATGGCGCCGATGGCCAAAGGAACCGCACCCGAATAATGCGCCGTCTTGTGCGTGGCCATGACCAGGTAGTCCTCGGGCGTGAGGTCGTAGCGGCCGTCGCGCGCCCAACCGATGTCGAGCGCCTGGCCTTCCACCGTGCGGCGCGTCATGCTGATAAGCTCGGTGACCACGCGCACCTTCGTGGCGTCGTCAAGCGCCGGGTCGTTCACCACCGTGCCGTTCACAAGCGAAAGCGCCAAGTCACCCATGTTGATGGCAAGGCCCAGACCTTCCGTGAGATGCAGGCACGGCTCGCCGCGGCGCAGCTCGGCCTCGTCGGCGATATCGTCATGAATGAGCGCTGCAGTATGGAAGTGCTCGATGGCGGCGGCAGCGGATGTGGCGCGCGTCATGTCGCCCCCCACCGCGCGACACGCCGCAAAGCAGATAAGCGGACGGTGACGCTTACCACCGTTTTTGCTGTAAGCGACAAGCGGCTCGTACAGGTAGCGGTCCATGTCGGGATGCGTGCCATGGGGAATGTAGGAGTTCACCAAGTCGCCCACTTGGTCAGCGTAACACGTTAGATACTCTTCGAACGTCTTAGGCGGTTCTTCGACCGCCGATATGATGTCGTTGATGTTGTTCATGGAACCTGTCTGCCGCTCGCTTCCGTTGTTAGGTCTCGTCACGAAACATGCATGATAGCACAAGTGCGCCGGATTGGATTCCCTCCGTTACCGCAACGAGCGTTTTCCCCGCACGAGCGTCACAGGGGGTGAACAGGTGAAGAATGCGTGGCGGCTTCCGCATCGTTTTGACGCAAAAGCTCGCCTAAAGTGGCGAAGTCGTTTTCCAGCGCCAAACGCTTGCTGCCGTCGTAGAGCGCCGCCGCCGGGTGGAAGATGGGAAACACCTTGAAGCGTCCCGCACGCTGCAGCGTTCCGTGCAGCCGCGTGATGCCCACTTCCGTTTTCAAGATGAACTTCGTGGAGAAGTTCCCTAACGTGACGATGAATTCCGGATCGATAGTGCGCGTCTGTTCGCGCAGATAGGGCGTGCAAAGCTCTATCTCTTCAGGGCGCGGATCGCGGTTTGAAGGCGGGCGGCACTTGAGCACGTTGGCTATGAACACATCCTCGCGCGCAAGACCCGCAATGGCCAAAAGCTCGTTTAAGTACTTCCCCGCCGCGCCCACGAAGGGTTCGCCCTGCAAGTCCTCGTTCTTGCCGGGCGCCTCGCCCACAATGAGCACGCGCGCCTGCGGGTTTCCCACGCCGAACACCGTCTGCGTGCGCCCGTCGGCAAGCGGACACTTACGGCATGCCTCCACCTGAGCGCGAATCTCGTCAAGCGGAATATGCGGCTTGTGCATGTTCTAATCCTCTCAAACCATCAACCATTTTGAAACACCGGTCGTTCGTAAAAACAAATAGCCAACCTGAATCCACCGGTCGTTCGTAGCATCAGCGAGGCTTCGATAGGCGCCTATCGAAGCCTCAGCATCGAAGCGAATATATCGATTATCGATATATTCGCGGCAACCGTGAGCAGCCGAACCCTATGGCTATCTCGTGCTGGACGGTGCCCAGCCTGTTCGCCAAATCGTCTATGGTCACCACGGAATCGCCTTGACGACCCACTATGAGCACCTCGTCGCCCACCTGCGGGTCAAGGCGGCGGCGCGTGCCGTAGGTGCGCATGTCCACCTCGAACATGCACTGGTCCATGCAGATGGTTCCTACCTGACGCACGCGCTCGCCTTCCACTATGAAGTCGGTCTGACCCGAAAGCCCGCGACGCAAGCCGTCGGCGTAACCTATGGGCATGGTGCATATCTTCACGCTGCCCGGGCTTCGGTAGTTCAACCCGTAGCTCACGCCCTCGCTCATAGGCACGAGCCGCGTGTCGGTTATGCGCGCATGCACGCTCATGGCCGGGCGAAGGTCCACCATCGTGCGCGTCTGTTGGCAGGAGTGAAATCCGTACAGCGATATTCCCAAGCGCGTCATGTCGAAGTGCACGCCGGGGTAGCGGAAAATGGCCGCCGAGTTCGCCGCATGCACGATGCCCGGATCGATGCCGGCGGCATGCAACGCGTCAACGGCCTCCACGAAACGCTTCACCTGAATGTTAAAGTCGAGCGTTTCGGCGGCATCGGCCGTGGCGAAATGCGTGAACGTGCCCACCAGATCGAGTGCGCGATGGAAGCTCACCTGGCGCATGAAAGCCACCACCTCGTCGTGGCGCACGCCGATGCGGTTCATGCCCGTATTGACGGCCAGATGGTACGGCGCGCGCAGCCCGAAGGAGTCGGCCGCTTCCGCATACTGTATGGCGAATTCCGCCGAATAGACGCTCGGCATGATCTTGTAGCCTAAAAGCAGCGGAATAGCGGAAGCCGGCGGCTGCGACAGTATAAGGATGGGCGCGTTCACCAGCCCTTCGCGCAGATCGATTGCCTCCTGCACCGTGGCCACGCCAAGATACTCCGCGCCCGAATTGAGCGCTGTTTTCGCCACGCGCACCGCCCCGTGCCCGTAGGCATCGGCTTTGACCACGGCAAGCAGGCGGCAATCGTGCCCAATGCGCTGCTTGGCGACGTTCGTGTTGTGGCGGATGGCGTTGAGGTCTATTTCCACCCATGCCCACCGACGGTCGGTTGCAGGAATACGCCGCAGCTTTTCCGGATCGAAGCTCACCGCGCTTTTCGCACGCTCCCGTTCGTCGTCTCGCGCATAGCGCAAAGCGCCGAGCGCCTCCTTGCGAGCAAACCCCGTGAAACCATTGACAAGCTCGTCCACCTCGTTAGCCTCTCTTCGCCTCGTTAGCATCCTCTGCGTAGCCTTCGCGCCCTTCGCTTGACCGCTCAGTATAGCACGCGCACGCAGACCGCCCGCCACAGCAGCGCAAGTTAGCAGCAAACGCCTACGAAGCGCCTGCGAAGCCCGTGGAGCGCCCACAGAGGCACACCCTGCGAGCCAAGCGCCCGCAAAGAACCCATGAAGATGCCCTCACAACACGCATGCGGAATTTGGTGAGCAAATGAATTTTCGGCGGGCGCTACAGGGTACCTCGGGCACGAAGCCGCATGCCGGGATGCCTCGGGCGCGAAGCCGCATGCCGGGACACCTCGCAGAAAACCCCCTACTCTCCCATTTCGTGCAGCAGATCGAGAAGTTCCTGACGTTTGTGGATGTCGAGCTTCGTGTAGATATGCTTCGCGTGCGTGCGCACGGTGTTCTCGCTGATAATAAGACGCTCCGCGATGGCGGCGACGCTGTTGCCCCGCGCGATGAGTTCCATGACCTCGGCTTCGCGCTGGGAAAGGCCGTATTTCCCTTGCAGCTGCAGGCACTGCTTCGATATGCGGTCGCGAATGACCCCGGCATCTTCGGAAGCGGAAGGCCGGTTGCGGCGACGTTTTTTCGGCTGCGGCGGCGCGGTCGCCGGCACGCGTCGCTCGCGAGCCAGAAGCTCGACAGGATCGGCCGCCACCGTGCCGCGCGTTACAAGCGGCCTGAAAAGCGTGCCCGTCGCAGCGAGAAGCGTGACACCGAGCACGAAGCTCGATACCATGGCCACGAAGAACAGCCATTCGCGCTCGCCGACCGAAACGAAATCGCTCACCCACCCCAAAAGGAACCCGACGCTGTTCATGATGTAGACCACACCGCCGAAGAACCCGTACACAAAGACCGGATTCACGCCGCGGTCGCGCGAAACCTGAGCGCACTGCATCATCATGAGCATCTGCACGAGCGAGAATACCATATACGCCGCCGCCGCGAACAGATTTAGATACCAAGACCCCAAGTAAGGCAGAAGCAGAAACCCCGTCGCGAGGACAGGATACACTACGCGAAACACCGAGGAGAGCCCGAAGCGGAAGCTCATGTGCTGCCACAAAGCAAGAAGCACCGCCGCCGAAACCAAAGAACCCAACATGGAAGCGCTGTTCACCAAGATGAGGATATCGGCATGCAGCACAGCCATTCCTCGAATGACCCCGCTTGCGAACCCCAGCGACCCGACGCACAGGGCGCTGCGCCAATAGTCGGACACGACCTGCCGATACACACGCGGATGCTCGCGCGGCACGTCTTCGAACATGGGCTGGTCCACCAGCATCTCGCGAACAGAAAGCGCCACGCACAAGGCGCACAGCGGCACGAATACAAGAGGGACGAGAAACGCCGTCAAGGCGATGGGCACAAGATACAGCGCGAAATAGATGAACGGAGCAAGTGCCGTTCCCACCATGAGCCGCATATTCCCCTGTTCGGGGTCGAGCGAGGCGAAATAGCGCTGCCAGAGCATGAACATGCCCGCACAGCCCACACCCAGAAACACCCCGCCACCGGCGACCAAAACCAGCGTGGCGGCTTCGATATACATCGCCGCCAGAAGGCATGCAGAGCCAAGGAACACAAGCGCGGCGGAAAGCAGCACCAGCATCCTGCGAGCGCCTCGCGGAAAGTAGTACGACCCCAACATGCTCGCAACGAACGCGCCGCCGAAGGAAAGCGCCTGCGCAAGGAAAAACGTGAGCGTGACTTCGGCAGTCTGGAACTCCAAAGGCAGAAACGGAAACACGCCGCCCCAAATGGATGTGGCGTTCACCGTAAGGAAGCACGCATACCCCCAACTAGACACGTGCGCGCGCAGAAACGTTTGGGTGCCCCGCACCGCTCGCGCATTCGGCGCACCCTGTGCCACGTGCGCGTCCTGCACCACGTGCGCGTCCTGCGTATCCGACGCTGCTTGCGCGCTCCGAGCGTCCTGAACCCCACAGGAATCCTGCGTTTCCTGCGTTTTCCAAGCAGTTCGCACCCGCTGCCCTCTTTGCTCCCGCTGTGCCAAACGCCCCCCTTCCTTTGTTGAGCACATGGTATCATACCCGTGCGCCAGAGAACGCCAAGAGGGCACGACATCTTGGCCACACTTTCGCCATCAGGGGTTTTGATCTTAAATCACACGCATCATGTGATTCGCTCCGCACGAAATTCCAGTATGTTGTGCAAAGGCGAGAGAAAAACCACCGAGAAAAGGAGGGATCTATGGCTATCAACGAATCCGCGTTGTCACGCCGCACCTTCGTCAAAGGATCGCTTGCCGGATTGGCACTTGCCGGCGCCGGCACAAGCGCACTTTACGGCTGCGCACCGAAAGAACCGGGGAAGGAAGGCGGGCAGGGCGCTTCCGCCCCCACCGACGAGATCCATTGGAGCCAGTGCAACGTCAACTGCGGCGGCAACTGCATCTTCCAGTGGCACTCGAAAGACGGCAAGATTCTCTATATGGAATCGGACAACCTGGGTGATAGCGACCTGCAGAGCCGCGCCTGCCTGCGCGGACGCTCCATGCGCCGCTGGATCAACAGCCCCGACCGCCTCATGTACCCCATGAAGCGCGCGGGCAAGCGAGGCGAAGGGAAGTTCGAGAAAATCAGCTGGGACGAGGCCATCCAGACCATCGCCGACCAGCTGAAGTACACTATCGAAAAGTACGGCAACGAGGCCATCTACGTGAACTACGCCACGGGCATGTACAGCAGCACCGGACGGCAATGCGGGCAGCGCCTTTTGAGCCTGCTCGGCGGCTACACCAACCAGGGCTACGACTATTCGACCCACACGCTGCAGGCCATCATGCCGTTCATGTACGGCAGCGGCGCGAACCTTGACGAAAAGGGCAATCACGCAACGCTCGGCAAACCCGCAACGAAATTCAGCCCTTACGATGCCGTCAACGCGAGTTCGTTTTCCGAAGCGGAACGCGCATCCGACCTCGTGGTCATGTTCGGCAACAGCCCTGCCGAGACCCGCATGGGCGGCGCGAACGCCGTATGGGATTTCGCGAAGGTGCGCGAAGCCGTCACCGGTCGCGGCGGGCGTATCATCAACATCGACTACCGCCTGAATGAAACGTCCTCCGGACACCCGGACGAGTGGCTGCCCATCCGACCCGGCACCGATGCCGCCCTGTGCTCGGCCATTGCCCACGAATGGATAGCGAACGACCAGATAGACAAGGAATTCCTCGATACCTACTGCGTGGGCTACGACGAAGACACCATGCCCGAAAGCGCCGCAGGCCAAAACAAGTCGTACAAAGACTACATCATGGGCACCGGCTACGACATGGTGGAAAAGACCCCCGAATGGGCCGCCCCTATCACGCAGATTCCCGCCGACACCATCCGCCAGCTGGCGGCCGACATCGCCGCCGCCAAGGCTCCCTACATCTGCCAAGGCTGGGGAAGCCAGCGCCACACCAACGGCGAGGACACCACGCGCGCCATCTGCATGCTGCCCGTGCTTATCGGCCAGATAGGCCTGCCGGGCACGAACACCGGCCAGCGTGAAGCCGAACCTCCCACCTACCTTGTGGGAAGCCTGCCGTTCAAGAATCCCGTGAAGACCACCATACCCGTGTACCAGTGGCTCAACGCGGTCGATCATGGGCGCGACATGACCGCGCTCAACGCTGGCGTCATGGGAGCCGACGCGCTGGGAACCGACATCAAGTTCATCTGGAACTACGCGGGCAACTGCCTGACCAACCAACACGGCGACATCAACTACACGCACGAGATACTCTCCGACGAGACCAAGTGCGAGTTCATTCTGGTTTGGGATACCGTCATGACCGACTCCGCCAAGTACGCCGACATCCTTCTGCCCGACGCCATGCGCTCCGAGCAGATGAACCTGCGCACCCAAGGCTATTCCGAATACTACACCGCCGTCGTGGTGGGCACGGCCGCCCAAGAACCGCCCGCGGAATGCCGCCTCATGTATGACGTATGCGCCGAGATCGCCGACAAATTCGGCAAGAAAGACGAGTACACCGAAGGCAAAACCCAAGACGACTGGATCAAAGAGCTTTACGAAGCCGGAGCCGAAAAGGACGCCGACATGCCCAGCTGGGACGAAATCCTTGAGCAGGGCGTGTACAAACGCGCGCTCAAGCCCGCCATCGGCCTTGAGGCATTCCGCAAAGACCCGAACGAGAACCCTCTCGGCACGCCTTCGGGCAAAATAGAAATCTACTCGGAATCCCTTGCCAACATCGCCGCCACCTGGGAACTTGCAGAAGACGACGTCATCAGTCCCATTCCCGTGTTCACGCCAGGCTTCCACGGCTACGGCAGCGTGACCGAGGAATACCCGCTCTACGGCTGCGGGTTCCACCACAAAAGCCGCACGCATTCCTCGTTCGGCTTCATCGAGGAACTTGAGGCAGTGGCGCGCCAACAGGTATGGATCAACCCCGCCGATGCCGACGCACGCGGCATCAAGCAGGGTGACACGGTGTCCGTGAAAAGCCCTGTCGGCGAGATACGCATCGAGGCGAAGGTCACACCGCGCATCATTCCGGGAACCATCGGCATTCCGCAAGGCGCATGGCACAACGCCGACATGAGCGGCGACAAGGTGGACAAAGGCGGATGCATAAACACGCTGACCGCCTACAAACCGACACCGTACGCGAAGGGCAACGGAACACATTCCATTATCGCCCAAGTCGCTAAGGCTTAAGGAGGGGGGACGACATGACCCAGTACGGATTCTTCTTCGACAGCACGCGCTGCACCGGCTGCCGCACCTGCGAGATGGCCTGCAAGGACTACAAAGACCTGCCCGCAACCTATGCGTTCCGCCGTGTGTTCGACTACGAGGGCGGCACGTGGGAAAACATGGGCGACGACACGTTTTCCACCAAGGCGTACGCCTACCACGTATCGCTTTCGTGCAACCACTGCGAAAGGCCGGCGTGTTTGGGAAAGTGCCCGCAAGGTGCCATCTCCAAAGACGAGAAAACGGGAATCGTGAGCACCGACAAGGAAAAGTGCATCGGCTGTGGCACCTGCGTACAGGCATGCCCCTACCATGTGCCGGTCGTAGACCCCGAGGAAATGAAGAGCGTGCGCTGCGACATGTGCTCGGAGCGTACGGCCGAGGGCAAGATGCCCATCTGCGTGGAGGCGTGCCCCTTGCGCGCGCTCGACTTCGGCGACGTGGAATCGCTGCGCGCCGCCCACAAAGACGCCGTGGATGCCATCGCCCCCCTGCCTTCCGGCAGCGAAACCGGCCCGTCGCTTGTGATTCTTCCCTGCCCGGCGGCGAAAGAACCCGGCGACACCACCGGCATGATAGCCAACGAGCTTGAGGTGGCGAACTTGCAGTAGGGGCTCGGGCTCGGGCTCGGGCGGACGTCCGCAGGGCGCACGTCCGCGACAGGCATAGCCTCGCTCGCCGCGCCCGAGATCGCATTTGATGCACCTGTGGTTTGACGAAGAGAAGCCGACATTGCATTCGCAGTTCGGCTTCTTTTCACATAGAATGGAAGCGACGCGGAAAACGAGAGAGGGGGCAAGGGCATGCCACGCGGGTTCTTCTTCGACAACACGCGCTGCACAGGATGCAGAACCTGCGTCATGGCCTGCAAGGACTACCACGACCACGGCCCTAGCATCGCCTTCCGCACGGTCATCGACTACGAAGGCGGCACCTGCACGTGCGCACCCGACGGCACCGTTTCCGCGCAGGACGCCTACGCCTATCATATCTCGATAGCATGCAACCACTGCAACAGCCCCGTTTGCGTGCAGGTGTGCCCCACCGGCGCCATGCACCGCGATGGGCTGGGGCTTGTCTGGCCAGACGGGCGCAAATGCATCGGTTGCGGATACTGCACCATGGCATGTCCCTACCACGCCCCGCACATCGACCAGAAACTCAAGCGCTCAAGCAAGTGCGACGGGTGCCGCATGCGCGTCGTAAAAGGACGTGCACCCATCTGCGTGGAGGCATGCCCCTTGCGCGCGCTCGATTTCGGCGAGGCGGGCGAGCTGGCGGAAAGATATCCGGAAACCGTCCGCTCCATCATGCCGCTTCCCGAAGGGGAGGCCACTTCCCCAAACCTGTTCATCGCCCCCTCGCCCGCTGCGCTGCACGCCGCCGCCGGAGGCGGGCATATCGCCAACCGCTCGGAGGTGGGGCTGGAATGACCAGCGGGTTCGATGCGCTTTCGCTTGCCGTTTTCACCTCGCTCGCGCCATCGGGCGCCGTGGCGTTCATCGTTTTGGCGCTCGCGCGCATGGGCGTGCGCGATCATGACGCCGCCGTGCGCCTCGACCGCATGACGGCACTCCCCTTTTCCGTTGCCCTGGTGGGGTTCATCGCCTCGGCAACGCATTTGGGAACGCCCGCGAACGCGCTGCACGTGTTTTCGGGCATAGGCCGCTCGCCGCTTTCCAACGAGGTGCTCTCGGCGGTGCTCTTCCTCTTCCTTGTCGGGTCGTACTGGATGGCGGCGTTCAAGCAGCGCTTCGCAAACGGCCTTGCGCACGTCTGGCTCGCCCTTACGTGCGGCGCGGGCACGGCTTTTGTCGCCTGCACGTCCTGCGCCTATGCAGTTGCCACCGTACCCACGTGGAACACCGCGTACACGCCTGCGAACCTCGTGCTCTCGGCGTTGTTCGCAGGCCCCATTTTGGCGCTGCTGTTCCTTGAGGCGGCCCGCGTGAACCCGTACGTGTTCGAAAGATGCCTCGTGATCGCCTCGGGAGCCGTGCTTCTTGCGGGAACCGTCGTTCTCGCGCTGCACAATGCGAGCTTGCCCAGCCTCGCCAACAACGAGTTTTCCGCTAGCTCCCTTGCGCCCGACTACGCAACGGCCATCCTCG
>JAEYEL010000048.1 GCA_023403475.1 Actinomycetes bacterium | reverse complement strand
CCGTTAGCGCAATCTTGCGTTCCGGAAAACCCCTTGGAACTCGTGGGATTACAAGGTACAATAATCAGTTCAGTGACTGTACCGACGAAAGCGAGGGTTGGCGCACCTGTAAGGACGCGCGACTCTCTGGAAAGAGCGGCTCATGCTCGAATTTGAACATATGACGGAAACGGCAGCGGAAGACTCATCGAATTCCGAAAGCGAGGCGGCGCACGCCTGTCGGGTTCCCGTTCGCCTTGCCGTGTTCGACTTCGATGGAACCTGTATCAACGGAAACTCCCCGGTTCTGCTCGTGCTCTACCTGATGAAGCGCGGCATGCTGGGGAAATCGGTGCTCGCGCGCATCGCTCTTTGGGCTGCGGCCTACAAGTTCCGCCTGCCCCAGAACGAAAGCTGGGTCCGCTCGCTTGTGTTCTCGGCGTTCGAGGGGCGCCGGCGCGAAGAGGTGGACGGCTTTCTGGCCGAGTTCTACGACGGCGAAATAGCATCGCTGTTCCGTGCGCAGGCCGATGCCGCCATGCGCGAGCGCGCGGCGGAAGGCTGCGAGGTCGTCGTCGTGTCCGCCACGTTCGAGCCGATTATCCTGCGCGCCATGAGGCGCCATCCGTTTTCGTTGCAAGTGTCGACGCGTATGCGCGTTAACCCCGAGGGCGTCTACACGCGCGAGGTGGAAGGCCTGCCCGTGGAAGGAGCCGAGAAGGTGGCGGCTTTGAAGCGCCTTGCGGACGCGCGCTTTGGCGAGGGCGGCTGGAGCCTTGCCTACGCCTACGGCGACCATCATTCCGACCGTGCGCTGCTCGCCGCAGCGCAACGTGCCTTCGCGGTCACGCCCGACCGGCCGCTTGCCCGCACGGCGAAGCGCTGCGGCTGGGAAATTCTCGAGTGGGAATAAAGCGGATTTTGCTCAGATGTGACGAATTGCTATGTTTCTGAGTGCGATTCTGTAATAGGTTCGCACGGTGGATAAAATGCCATTAGGCTTGCAGGTTTTGGAAAACGGCTGCGAACGGCAGCCTCATGGCTATGCGAATGGAGGTGGGCCATGTTGGAGAACGCGGATATGAACAACGCGTCTGGATACGAAGACGACTGCGGTAACACGTCGGCGGAATATCTTCGCCGAGCCGTACAGGCATGCGAAGCCGGTGATTCGGTCTTGGGCATGCATTTGTACTTGGCCGCCTTCGAGAAGGCGCAGGCAGGTGCCAACTCTCCCGACACGGCGGCTGTGGAGGGTCTGAAGCGGGCGTGGTCTTTGGCGTGTCGGAACAAGGAACGCTCGCTTGCCGAATACATCTTCGAGAAACTGGAGCCGTTTCTCTCTTCGGACGAGATGGCGGCATGCGCCGACGAGCTTCAGGAGTTGGCGCTGGGCAAGCTTGAGGAATTCGGGCTTTCCCGCAGCGATCTTGAAGACATGACCAACATGATATCGCAAGACGTTCTTGGGTCGGGCGTTCGTCTGATGAAGGTGGAGCGCATACCCGAACCGTCTTTGTCCGAAAGCCTTGCTGCGGCCGTATCGGCTGCGCAGGGGGATAACGCGGAAAAGCGCGAGGGCAGGAAGAAGGACGCTTCGGCGCAAGACCGCTCGCCTTCGGCGGAAGACGGCGAGAAGAGGTCTTCTTCCGGCAAGCAGCATGCTGCGGCCTCCGCGTTGTGCCGCGCCGCCGAGGAAGCCGGCATCAAGATGAGCTCTTCCATGGATCGCCTTACGTACGACGATCTTGCGGGTTATGGAAGCGCCGTCAAGACCATGCGCGAGTTCGGCTTCGGTCTGCAGGAAGACCCCGAATTCCAGAAGCTTGTGAGCCTGCTCAACGCACGGCACGGGCTTTCCCGCATGCCTGCCGTCGATACGCTTCTGTTCCGCTCTCCTGCAAGGGAAGACGCCAACCACTTCATGGCGGCCACGCTTGGGGAACTCGGCTTGCCGGCGCTGAGGATGCGCATGGAGGAAAACGTTCAGGGGATGCCCATCCTCTGCGTCATGGCCCAGACCGACAACGCCCCGAAGCTGAACGCCGCTCGCAGCGAGTTCATGGGCGCCGCCGTGCTCATAATAGAGGATATAGACACATGGATTTCGCCGTTCGCCGATATGGGCGACGATCTCAGCGGCTTTCTGTTCGCGCAGCTCTCGCGCGGCGCGCGCGAGGCTGTGAACCTCATTCGCGCTGCCGTGGATAATCCCGACGTGTACGTTTTGGCAACTGCGTCGGATGCGGTCGAAATAGACCCGTTCTTCCTGGATATGCTTGAGCCGATGTCGATTATAGATATCGACCTTCCCACACCGGAAGAGCGCGTGGAGATCTGGATGGACATTGCGCGCGAGCACCCTTCCTTAAGGGCCGTCAACCGCAGCGACTTGGTGCGCTATTCAGCCAGCATGCCCCGTTACGATATCTACATGGCGGCGCGCGAGGCCATCGAAGAGGCGTACAAGGAAAGCTTGGTGGCGCGAAAGTATGTGTCCGTTACGAGCGAGAACCTGTTCGAGAAGCTGGCCGCCTACCAACCGCTCGAATCGGACGAGTACCACGCATTGGAAGACGAGGTCGTCAAAGGCTTTCGCGCAGATCTGGAGCGTATCGACGACTTGCTGAAGTAGCAGGACGTTTTCTGCGCGGGACAAGGGAACGAAGAGGGAAAAGGGAAACGCTATGGACATCACTCGACGCTGCGACTATGCATGCAGGATTCTTCGCGCCGCGTATCGGAGCGGGGAATCTCGCGTGCCTGTTTCGGACGTGGCCGAAGAAGAGAGCATACCTTACGCATTTGCGCGCAGTATCCAGCATGAGCTGGTGAAGGCCGGCCTCATCAAAACGGTTCGCGGCGCCCACGGAGGGTTCGCTCTGAGCTGCGACCCAAGCGATACCACCATTCTCGATGTTCTGCAGGCCGTTCAAGGTCCCGTAAGCGTTTCTTCATGCGCGGCAGACGATCAGTTCTGCGAGAAGAGCGAGAGCTGCCTGTACAACAAAGTATGGCGAGGGGCCGATCATCTTCTGAACGAGTATTTCTCCAAGATAACGCTCGAAGGACTGTTCGACAAGGGCGTCGATCATCCTGCGATCAAAGCGGCCATGGCGTTTGATCTGGGGTCGTGCGACTGCAGCGACGCCGCCTCGGACGAAAGGCCGCTCAACTCAGAAAAGGGTTCCTCTTTGCACGCATCGGCGACGGCGAAGGAGCCGTGTGCCTAGAAACTCCGAAGAACCTTTTGGCACAGCATGGCCCGCAGAAGGGCTTTCCCGCGCCTCTTTCGTGGGGGCGGTTCGCGTTGCGGGAAAGCGTTATTGGCGCGACTTGCCGTGGCGCAACATAGAAGACCCCTATGCCGTTCTTGTTTCCGAGGTGATGCTGCAGCAGACCCAGGTTGCGCGCGTCGAGCGGTATTGGGAAAGGTTCATGTCGCTTCTGCCCACACTCGATGCGCTTGCGTCGGCCTCGAGCGCCGAGGTGCTCGAGTTGTGGCAAGGTCTTGGCTACAACCGTCGGGCGCTGGCGTTGAAGCGGACGGCCGACGAATGCGCCGCACGGTTCGGCGGCAGGCTGCCGGAGACGGAAGAGGAGCTTAAGAAGCTTCCAGGCATAGGCCCTGCCACTGCAGCAGGTGTCGTTGCGTTCGCGTACAACAAGCCTTCCGTCTACCTTGAGACGAACGTTCGCGCGGTGTTCATCCACTGCCTGTTCCCTTGTCGCGAAAAAGTGAGTGATAGGGAACTGGTGCCGCTTGTTGCGCAGACGTGCCCCGAAGATGATCCGCGCACGTGGTACTATGCGCTGCTCGATTACGGCGCGCAGCTTAAACGGGAGGCGGGCAATCCGACGCGTCGAAGCGCCCATTATGCGCGTCAAAGCACGTTTACGGGGTCCCGTCGTCAAAAACGGGCCGAAGTGCTGCGCATCGTCCTCGCTTCCTCGGGGGTTTCGCTTGACGAAGCGTACGATAGGCTCAACGCCTTCGAGGCGAAGGCCGGCCGGGGAAGGGTCGCGCGCAGCCTGTTCGAGTCGATTGTGGATGATTTGCTGTGCGAAGGGTTCTTCAAGCGCGTTGGAGACATTCTTCTCGCGTAAACGCGCTTTCTTTCCGTGTTTTCCGCTTGATGTGCTAGAATATCGCAAACCCGCAGGGGAGTAGTCAGCGCGCTTGCGCGCGGTCGCGTCAACATGCTGCTTCGTGAAAGGAAGCTGGCGCGGTCTTTCATGACAAGACGTGCGGTGTGGCGCTTGATCGTCGCACCGTTGCTCGTGCCGACGTTCGCGTCGGCTTTTTTCATGTGGGCGCTCGTGCTTGCGGGCTGAAGACGAGAGGTTGGGATATGGGTATAACAGGGATTTTGGGTATTGGCGTGGGTCTTTCCATGGATGCCTTCGCGGTGGCGCTTTGCAAGGGGCTTGGCATGAAGCGCGTCAACTATCGCCATGCGCTTGTGATAGCGCTCTTCTTCGGCATGTTTCAAGCCCTCATGCCCGTCATAGGTTGGGCTTTGGGTACGCAGTTCGAGCGGTTCATCACGCCTATCGACCATTGGATAGCCTTCTGCCTTCTGGCCTTCATCGGCGGGAAGATGCTTCTCGATGCCGTTCGCAACGAGGGGTGCAAGGAGTGCGGAGAATATAGGGAAAGGCTCGACTTGCGCGAGCTGCTCATGCTGGCGGTGGCTACGTCCATCGACGCGCTGGCCGTGGGCATAACGTTCGCGTTTCTGCGTGTCGATATCGTGCTTTCGGCGACTATCATCGGCATCATCACGTTTGCCATATCGTTTGCGGGTGTTGTTGCGGGCAACCGCTTCGGTGCACGATTCGAAAGACCTGCCACCATCGTGGGCGGTGCGGTGCTCGTTCTTATCGGCGTGAAGATATTGCTCGAACATCTCGGCGTGCTAGCGTTCTGAGGCGGCTTGCCCGCCGGACAGATGACAAGCGCTTTCACCTCGCGCAGCCTCGGACGCAAACGATTGAGGCGGTCTGCGCGATGCTTTAGCCTTGTATCTACCGTGATACGTTTCGCAAAAAAGATATCGCCGTGCCATGCGTGAATCTGCTGAATCCGGGCGAAGAGGAGCGCTAGGAATGGTATTGTTCTTAAATGGTCATATTAGATGGGCGTACGAAAAGACAGAGCCTAACAGCGAAAATTGTTACGGAGTAACATATTTGTAACATTTTCGTGCCATTTGCGGTCGAAACGTCACGCTCGCGTCATCTTGCCTTTCGCGGGGCTTCCGGATATGAATAATAGCAGCAACGTTGTCAACAGACGAGAGCACCTAAAAGGAGGTGTGCGCATGGAAACAGAGGCCATGAGTGCGGAGTTTCAAAGCCTGCTCGCGGCGCGCGGGGTGTCGCGTCGCAGCTTTTTGAAGCTGTGCGGCACTATTGCGGTTGCAGCCGGTTTGTCCGAGCTTGCGGCTCCGCGCGTGGCGCAAGCCCTGGAAGGGTCCGTGATCGGCGCGACGAAGGGCAACCTGTATCCGGTCATCTGGATAGAGGGGGCGTCTTGCACGGGCTGCACGGAATCGTTCGCGCAGGTGGAAACACCCGATCCTGCCAGTGTCGTGCTTGATCTCATTTCGCTTAACTACTGCGAGACGCTTTCCGCAGCGGCGGGTCATTCGATGGAAGAGGCGAAAGATCAAACTATCGAGGCGGGCAACTACATCCTTGTGTACGAGGGCGCCATCTTGGAAGGATGGGGCGGCGAGGCTTTGCGCGTTGCCGACGAGCCGGGCACCGAGCACTTGAAGAAGGCTGCCGCGAAGGCGAACGCCGTCGTTGCTTTAGGGTCTTGCGCCGTGAACGGCGGATGGATGGGGGCTCATCCCAATTCGTCCGACGCGCTTGGCGTGCAGCAGTTCCTTCGCAAAAACGGCATCGAGACGCCGGTCGTGAACGTTCCCGGCTGTCCTGCGAACCCCGAATGGCTCGTTTCGGTCCTTGTGGACGTGGTTGTCATGAAGCTTGCACCCTCCGAGCTTGACCTGACTTCGGAAGGCAAGCCCGCAGGCATCTTCGGCCAGACCATCCACGACAACTGCGAGCGTCGCGGACACTTCGAGAACGGTGAGTTCGTCTACGAGTTCGGATCGGTCGAAGAGGCGAAAGGCTACTGCCTGTATCCGCTGGGCTGTCGCGGACCGCAGACGAAGGCGAACTGCGGCGTCACGCTGTGGAACAACCGCCGCAGCTGGTGCGTGAAATCGGGCGCACCCTGCATCGGGTGCTGCGAGGCGAACCCGAACGATCCCGGTCAGAACTGGGTCGAAGTCAACACGCCGTTCTTCAAGCGCCACCGCGATCTGCGCATCGGCGATTGGATGGTGCAACCCGGCACCATCGCACTCGCCGTCACGGGCATCGTTGCGGGTGCGCTTGTCATACACGGCTTCGGCATGAAGATAACGGGTCGCATGGACGGCGGCGCCGACTTCGAGAAGGTTCGCAGTTGGGATGAGAAACATCCCGACAAATCTATCGGCAAATACGACCTCACTCCCGAGGAGCAGAAGAAGGCCTACGAGGAAAGTGCGGGTCATGCAGCTCCTGCTTCCGCAGAGGATGAGGATGGGAAAGGAGGTCAGGCCTAAATGACTCGTTCAGTTATTGATCCCGTCACACGTATCGAGGGTCACCTCCGCGTTGAAATGGAAGTCACGAACGGCAAGGTTTCGGACGCTTGGGTTTCCGGCGGTTGTTTCCGCGGCATGGAAATGGTGGTGGAGAACCGCACGCCCGAAGATGCGGCGCAGATAGTGCAGCGCATCTGCGGCGTGTGCCCGGTCTCGCACGCCCATGCCTCCGCCATTGCGGCCGAGCGTTCCTACGGCATCGAGATTTCCAACAATGCGCGCATCATCCGCAACCTCATGGAGGGCGCTCAGTTCCTTCACAGCCATATCCTGTGGTTCTACAACCTGGCTGCGCTCGACTACGTGAATCCCTTAAACGCCCTCAATGCCGACGTTGCCGACACCATCGCTCTTGCTCAAGTGGCCGGCACGTCTATGAACAGCGATTTCGGTGCGCTCAAAGAGCGTTTGGCGAAATTCGCCGGCAACGGCCAACTGTCCATCTTCTCGGGCAATTGGTTCGATGCGGAAGACGGCACCGGCTACACGCTTCCTCCCGAGCTCGATCTCATTTGCACGGCGCACTATATCGAGGCGTTGAAGATGCAGGCGCGGGCTTCCGAAATCAACGGCTTGCTCGGCGGCAAGATGCCGCATGTCATGACGCTCATTCCCGGAGGCACTTCGTTCGTTCCCACCGACCAGAAGCTCGACGATCTGAAGGCCATGGTCGATGAGATATACGACTGGGTTGCCGCAACCATGATTCCCGACACGCTGGCAATCGCGCCCTACTATATGGATGCCCTGAACTGGGGCGGCGGCTGCGGTCGCTACATCGCCTGGGGCGTGTTCGAAGGCCAGGGTACTTTCGGCAGCTACACCGAGAAGATGAACAACCGCTATCTGCCTGCCGGCGTGCTCGACGACAAGCTCGCGCTTTCCGATGTGGAGGAAAGCAAGATCACCGAGTACATGGGTCATTCGTGGTACGAAGGCGAAGAGACCTATCAGTCACCGTATTTCGTGACCAAACCGGACTTCACTTCCTACGACGTGAAGGATCGCTACACGTGGATCAAGTGCCCCGCATACGACGGCAAGCCCTACGAGGCCGGTGGACTTTCCCGCGTTCTGGTCGCCTACAAGCGCAAGAACCCGTTCATCGTGCAGCAGGTAGACGCACTGCTCGAGGCGTTGGGCGCTCCGGGGCAGATTGCCGCTGCGCAGTCGACGCTCGGACGTACGGCGGTTCGCCAGATAGAGACGCTCTACATCGCCGGGCTTATGAAGGACTGGGTTGCCGAGCTTATAGAGGCCGTGAAGGGCGGCGACAGCGAGTACTTCCGCAAGCCGGCCACCATCACCGGCGAGGGCACGGGCTTCTGGGAGGCTCCGCGCGGTGCGCTCTACCACAGCGAGAAAGTGGTCGATGGCAAGATCAAGGGCTATCAGATCATCATCCCCACCACGTGGAACGCTGCTCCGCACAACGAGTCGGGCGAGCATGGCCCCATGGAGCAGGCGCTTATCGGCGTGCCGGTGGGCGATATCGAAAAGCCCATCAACGCCCTGCGCACCGTCCATAGCTTCGATCCGTGCACCGCATGCGCCGTGCACGTGACCGAGCCGGCTACCGGCAAGAGCTTCGAGACCGTCACGAACCCTTGGGGGGTGAAGTAAGATGGCACATCTCGCACATTACCGCGAAGCGCATCCCCTTCTGTTCGTCGTCACGCACTGGATCAACCTAGTGGCCATGATTCTGCTCATCGTTACCGGCTTCTGCATCCACTTCCCGTTCTGGGCCGGCTTCATGGGCATCGCGCGTGGCGTGCATGTGTTCTGCGGCTTCGTCCTGTTCATTAACTGCGTGTTCCGTCTCATCGCGGCGTTCTTCGTGAAGACCGCGCCTACCGGTGGCACGCGCAAGCAGGTGGCCGACTACAAGACGTGGCTTCCGCAGAAGGACAACCGCCATCAGGGCGGCGCGTGGATTCGCTACTACCTGTTCATCAAGAAGGATCATCCGCTGGGCGCGAAGCTGGGCGTTCCGCAGAAGATCAGCTACCTGCTCATCCCTGTTCTCATCATCGTGATGTTCTACACGGGTCTGTGCCTGTGGGCGCCCACGATGAACGCGCCTTTCTTTGCGGCGGGCACCGGCTTGGTCGGCGGCCTCATGTCGATGCGTATCATCCATTACTTCATGATGTACGTCTTCATCTGCTTCATGTTCATCCATGTGTATCTGGCGAACATCGAAGGCATCGCTCCTACCAAGCTCATGTTCTGCTGGAAGGAACACGGCGGCTTGGTCTATGACCCCGACGATCATGTAATCGTTGGCGAAGACGAACTGCATTAGGTGAGTTCCGGCGGCCTTCCGGTTGCCGGAACCTGTCGTTTTGCCGTTCGCAGAACGGCAAAACGAATCTGACGCTGCGGGGCGCTCCGGCACCGAATCTTGCCGCTCCAAGGTTTGCTCACGTACCCGAGGTACGCTTCGCAAGCCTTTCACGGCAATCTTCGGCACCGGAGCGCCCCTCGTTGTTTTATTGGCGTCGATCTGTGCTACAAAAAGGTGCGGCATGGGCCGTAAAGGTTTTGGTCTGCCGGACATGGGGCATACGGAAAATGGAACTCAAGTTGCGAAAGGCGAGGTGGTGTAGTGACGGGGCTTACCGACGAGCAGATTGCGCAGGAGGATAAATTCCTCGAGGGCATTCCCCGTATGAACATCGGGGCGCTGTTTCTGCCGCCTATCTGGGGGCCGGCTCACGGCATCTGGGCTACCATTTTGTTCTATCCGCTTTGGCTTTTCGCAGACAACGTGTTCTATGCGGCGTTTTCGCAGCGCACGGCTCTTTCTGTCGTGGTAGCCGTTTTGATGTTCGCGAGCTTGACGGCAGGTACGGCGGTGTTCGCCATCTTAAGCCAGCCGTTCGCAGCGCATCGGGCGGCCTCGCGCGGCGTAAGCAAGCAGACTTACGTGCGCCGCGAGCGCATATGGGCGTATGTAAGCGTGATAGCGGGCTGCGCCATGATAGCGGCTGCGACGTACTACAACGTGGTTATTCGCCCCAGTCTGGGAGGTTAGCGTGAACCGTGTCGATTCTTCTGCCGCTTTTCCGAATGCGGACTCTGCCTTTGTGTCCGTTGCGAGCGGTTCGCGGGCGGCGCAAAGAGCGTCTGCGGGCACCGAGGCTGCCAAGGTCGCCAAACGTTCAAGTGCGAACGCCGATTCTGGCAGGCACCTTGCGGCGGTGTTCTTCGTGGGGAACAAGCTCATGCTTGACGAAGGCGTGGCCCCTGCGGCGTATGAAGAGCTTCTCGCCCGCTACGATGTGCCCGAAAACGTGAGGATGTTCGACGTGGGCTGCATGGGCATGGACATGCTCCCTTACGTGCGCGACTGCGACTTCATTCTCACGGTCGATGCCATTGACGGCACAGGGAAGGAGCCGGGAACGGTGTTTCGCTTCTCGCCCGACGCCATGGCTCGCGCTTCGGGCGCGCGTGCCTCGCTGCACGATCTGAAGCTGGCCGACTTGTTCGACGCCGCCGCGCTTTTGGGCTATAAGGCCGAAGGCTTTTGCGTGGGCATGCAGGTGGAGAACATGTCGCCTGCGGAATGCGTCATGGGTCTTACGCCTGCGGTGCATGCCGCGCTGCCCCTGCTCGTCGAGACCGTTGCCGCCGAGCTTGCGCGTCGCGGCTTTCCGCTGACGCGGCGAGTTGAAGAAAAATAGCTGCCCGTTGTCGAAATTGAGGTGAAGGCGAAAGGAGTTTCCGCAGATCGTGGGCGGCCATATCAAAGGCGCGGTAGCGTCCGTGATTTCCAGAGGGTGTGACTTTTTGCAGCCGCGTTCTGAATTGCGAAGTGGCCTCGAAACACGGAAATCGCGAATTCTTGATAAGAATTTGGAATTGAGGGGCAAAAAAGAGGTGGGAAGCGGGATTTTCACCGATTTTGCGTTATGTTGCGATATGGAGCGCTTGCATAACCGCAGGTCATGAATTTTGCTGGCCGCTCAAGTTCCCCTCAATTCCAATTTCTTAACACGAATCGGGCGTTTTCATGTTTGAGCAGTCCCATTTCCCCTCAATTCCAAATTTTTAACATGTCGTTGGGTCGGCGCAGGTTCCGGAAGCGATGTTTCGCGCGAACAGCCCCAGGTGAGTTCCTGAGGCGTTGCCCTTATTTCTTCCCGCAGCTTGGGCACAGATCGGAAAGAAAGCATTCCCCGCAGAGGGGGCGGCGCGCTATACAGGTCTCGCGACCGAAGAGAACCCATTGGTGATTGATAGGTCCCCACAGCTCGCGCGGGTATATCTCAAGCAGATCCTGCTCGGTTTTAAGCGGCGTGTCGGCTTTGCTTATGCCCAGCTTGCGGGCTACGCGGAACACATGCGTATCGACCGCTATGCCCTCCACGATGCCGAACCCCTCGTTCATGACGATGTTGGCGGTCTTGCGTCCCACGCCCGGCAACCGCTGCAGCTCTTCCATGGTGCGCGGCACCTCGCCGCCGAATTCGCTTACCACCATCTGGGCGCACTTGATGCAGTTCGCTGCCTTTGTGTGGAAAAACCCGAGGGAATGGATGATGTCTTCCACGTCGCGCACGTGAGCCTGCGCGAGGTCGGCGGGGGTGGGGTAGCGCTCCCACAGCGCGGGCGTCGCCTTGTTCACGGCTTTGTCGGTGGTTTGAGCCGAAAGCAGAACGGCTATGGTCAACCGAAACGGGTCGCCCTCGTACTCAAGGGCGCATTCCGCCTCCGGGTAATGCTCGTTCATGCGCTCTTCGATGGCAAGGGCGCGTTCGCGTTTCGCCTTCTTAGACTCCCTCGGCATGACGCCTCCTGTTCCTTGCGATTATTCGTCTCTAGTTTTGTGTCTCTTCCAGAAGTTCTCTGAACCCCGGTATGTCGAATCCCACTGCGCTGGTTCCGCGCTCTCCGATGACTCCCTGTTCGAGCAGCCGTCGTTTGTACTGCCCTGCGTAATTGCTTTTCACGCCCATTCGCTTTGCGATGGTGGCCACGGTGCTTTCGTCTTCGTCGGGAAGCATGGCGCGTAGGAATTTCAGGTCGCCTTTCGAGAGCTCGCGATAGGTTGTTTCCAGAATGCGCGCTCGCATTTCCGCATTTGCCAGCTTGATGCCGGCTGAGACGTCGTCTGCGGAAATGACGGTGTTTTCGGGATGCACGGCCCAGGTGCGGAAACCCACGAGCTGCATCATGAAGGGAAATCCGTCTATCGCGTGCACCGCTGAGTCCAGAGCTTTTGCTGCGATCTTGCGCCCTGCCTGGTTGATGGTCTGCTCGAGCGCATGCTTTATTTCGTAGTCGTCGATGCGCCCGAGTTGATGAATCTGCGCGCGTCTAAGAAACGATACCGAATCGTTTCTCAAAAGGGCCGATATTTTGTAAGGGAGTCCCGCCATAAGGAGCGCGACCTTCTTTCCTTCGCGCACGAAGTGTTGGTAGACAGATGCGAATTGAATCATCTCGTCCAGGTCGATGCGCACTTCGTCTATGGTGATGAGCAACCCTATGTCGTAGGCTTCCAGTTCTTTGAACAGCGCGTTCATCTTGGTTCGCCAATTGCCTTGCGGGGAATCGGGGTACTCGAAATCAACCCCGAAAAACTGACCGACGGAGATGCCGGCAACGCGAACCTTGCCCTGTTCTTCAATGAACTCGCTTGCGGATTCCCGGGCGCGCTGCAGAATGTCGTCGAGCATGCCGGGCATAGCCGAGGTGTTCGCGGAAACCCATCCATGTGCGGCTGCCTCCTGCGAAAGATAGGAGAGAAGCGACGTTTTCCCCGTTCCGCGTGCGCCGACGAAGATAGTGGAGAGGTTGGGGTTTCCCGGACCGTCATCGAATGCCTGAACGATGTCGTTTATGAGATGTTCGCGCCCGGCCATGAAGGGCGGTATCTGCCCGAAACTGGGTGTGAATGGGTTTTTTACGCGCGCCACGATGCCTCCTTTTGCAAGTTTTGACAATTTTTGCATTTTTCGACATCTTTTGCAAGCTTTGATTTCCTTGGGAGTGCGGCAGTTTCTTTTTGCATTTTTCGACTTCTTTTGCAAGTTTTGCCCATGGCGCGCCGGCAGCAGGAACGCTGCTCTTTTGCGTTTGCCGCGCCGGCCGGCGCACCAAACGGTGCATCTTCTGTTTCTTCGCGTCGCGCTCCGCTATAATGCCCTTATCGAAGGATGCGAACGGAAGGGGAAGGAATGGGGCTTGCGGAAAGTAACGGGCAGCGTGACAGCCATCTCGCCTGCGCGCGGTGCGGTTTTGGGGCGTGCGAGTGGCCGGACGAGCAGGAGCCGAAGAACTGCAGTCAGCATCAGATCAATGGCGAATTGCGCGAATCGGTGAACGCGCGCTATGCAAGTCCCGAGAACCATGTGCTCATGGAGGCCGCCGCGCGCGTGAGCGAGGAGACGGTGAACTCGTCTCGCGTGGAGGACACGCTCAAGTTCGCGCATTTCATCGGCGCTAAGCGCGTCGGCATCGCGACATGCGTGTCCCTGCTTTCCGAAACCCGGATTCTGGCTAAGCTGCTCGAGCGCGCTGGTTTCGAGGTGGAGGGCGTTGGGTGCAAGCTCGATGGCAACCATCGTTGCGACCTTGGCCTTTCGGCAAAAGAGGATGGAACGCAGGGCGGCGTGCTGTGCAATCCCATCATGCAGGCGGAACTCCTCAACCGCACGGGCACCGACCTCAACATTCTCATGGGCATTTGCGTGGGTCACGACGCGCTGTTCTGCAAGTATTCGAATGCGCCCGTCACCACGCTTGTGGCCAAGGATTTCCTTACCGGCAACAATCCCGCCGCCGCGCTCTACACATCGAACAGCGTGTACAAGAATCGCTTGGAAGGGACGATCGCTAGGATTTCCTGAACGTTCGTGCGCTTTTTTGCACTGCGGCTCTCCTTTTCGTTGCCGTTCCTTACATTTACTGTTAGAATGAAAAATGCTAGGTAAAGCTATCAAAAATGATAGCTTTACCTATTAAAATTACTATAGATGGGGAAAGGGCTTCCGTGTACAGAAGAGATGTTTCCCGTGTGCTTGAAAAAAGGCTTGCGGAGCCAAGGCGGTTCATTCAGATAGTGGTGGGTCCTCGGCAGACGGGAAAGACGACGGCTGTCAAACAGGCGGTGAAATCATCGGGGCTTCCGTACCGCTTGGCTACGGCAGATTCCTCAATTGAGCGCAATGCTGCGTGGCTGGAACTTGAATGGCGGCAAGCACGGCGGCTTGCGGATGCCGGCAGACCCGCCGTGTTGGTTCTGGACGAAGTGCAGAAGGTCAGGCAGTGGTCCGAAGCGGTGAAGGGTCTGTGGGACGAGGATTCTTGGAATGACTTTCCTCTTCTGGTCGTTCTTTCGGGATCGTCTTCCTTGTTGATAAGCCAAGGTCTTACCGAATCCCTTGCCGGGCGCTTCGAGCTTCTTCGGTCGACCCATTGGGGTTTGAGCGAGATGGCTGACGCGTTCGGATATACTTTTGAGGATTTCCTGCAATTCGGCGGATACCCTGGAGCGGCTGTTTTTCGCAGTGATGCGCGTCGGTGGAAAGAGTACATGCGCGACTCGATCATAGAGACTACCATATCGCGCGACGTTCTGCAGATGGAAACCGTGCGCAAGCCCGCTCTCATGCGCGAGCTCTTCGAGCTCGGCGCGCAGTATTCCGCCCAAGAACTATCGTATCGGAAAATATTGGGGCAGTTGGACGACAAAGGAAACACCGATGTCGTGAAGCATTATCTCGATCTGCTGTCCGGTGCGGGCATGATGTCGGGGCTTCAGAAATTCGATGATAAACAGCTGCGAACGCGCAAGAGCTCGCCGCGGCTCATGGTTCATGATCCGTCTCTCATGACGGCTTCGTGGCGTGGGAAGGGAAGCTTGCTTGAAGATCATTCCTTGCGAGGTCACCTTGTGGAAACAGCTGTGGGCGCGTATCTTCTTGCCGAAAAGCAGAAAGAGAGTTTCGACCTTTTCTGGTGGAGGGACGGCGACAAAGAGGTCGACTTCGTGGCCAAGCGAGGCGAGGACGTTGTTGCCATTGAGGTCAAAAGCGGCCGCGTGAAGAAAAGCGGTATCGGCGACTTCTGCGGACGGCGTCCCGATGCCCAGCCGCTTGTTTTGGGCGACGGAAACAACCCGGTCGAAGCATTTCTTCGAGGAGAGATCCCCTTGTTCTAGGAGGTGTTCAACACCCTTGCCTGCGTTTGCCGTGCCGACCAACGCAGGCAAGGGTGCGTCTTCCGCTTCTTTACGTCGCGGCGAAGTTTTTTAGGCTACGCCGGCGCAACGGAGATCGTTTTCGACCAGTTGCCTCAGGTAGTCCGACCGTTTCATGCCGAGCTGTTTGGCTCGCTTGTCCATGGCCTCCACTTTGCCATCCGGTGCCTTGAATGTCACCTGCCTCATTGGCTCATCGAACATTGGCGGTCGTCCTGGTCCTGTGACTGTATCTACGGCTACGCCATGCAGGATGCCTTGTTCGGCATCCCTGTCTATTTCGGCGATTCTTTCCGGCGTGATTCCGAACTTTTTTCAAGCTCTTCGGCTGTTTTCATGATCTGGAGTAAAAGCCTCCAAGATGCATCAACAGGAGATGCAAGTGCACCGGCTTGTGTTGGCAGGCTTGCATCTTGCGCTTGCATCTTGCGCGCGGTTTTTCGTTATGAGGAATATCCAGCGAAAAGCATTCGCGTTGCATAATCGTCCGAGAACATAAGTTTTTCGTTGCATAGTCGCCTTTTGTAGTAAACTGTACCGGCTGAAAACGAGCCGCCGTGAAAACGGCGGCTTTTCGTGTTGCTTGAATGCCGCTGCAGGTGGCGGGCGGTGCGTGCGTGGGTGGTTACGGTACGGGAAGGTTCGCGTTTCACATGCTCATAGATTCTTTGACGTTCACGCTTGAGAAGTCGGGGTGCTTGGACGGGTTCTGGGGCAAGCTCGACGCGGGGGAGGATGCCGCGCTCAGCGTGGCCGCTTCCGCACGTCCTTTTCTGGTGGCGGCTCGCTTCGCCCATAAGCCGCAGCCGACGCTTGCGGTGGTGGCGGGGGAAGATGCCGCCGTGGCGTTTGCCCGCAACGTGGCCGCCTACCTGGGCGAGGAACATGTGCGGCGTTTTCCCGAGCGAACGGACTACCCGTTTTCGCCTAAGCGGGCGAACGCGGCTCAGGTGGCGCACCGCATGGAGGCGGCATGGGCGCTTTTTGCGGGGCGCCCCGTCGTGGTGGTGGCAAGCGCCCGTGCTCTTCTGCGCACGTTGCCGCCGGCAAGAGAGCGCGTATGCGCTCCTGTTGCGCTTGAGGCGGGAAGCGATCTTTCCGACATGCCGGGCGCGTTGGTTTCGGGCGTGCATGCGTTCGAAGACGTCGCCCGCGTGCTTGAGGAGCGGGGCTACGCGAACACGGGCGAACTCGAAGGACCTGGCACCTTTGCCGTGCGCGGCGGCACCATCGATGTGTTCCCGGGAAACTTGGTGTATCCCGTACGGCTCGACTTCTTCGGAGACGAGCTTGACGAGATCCGCCGCATCGTGCCCACCACGGGTCAGACCATATCCTCGCTTTCCTCGGTGGAAATATACCCGGTCGTGGAGTTTTCCTGCACGGCCGCTGCGCTCGCCCGCGCCCGCAAGAAGCTCGCACGGCCGGCGCTTACGAACCCGGCGCTGCGCGACGTGGCCGAAAAACTTGAAGGCGGCTTGCGCTTCGAGGGTGCCGATGTGGTCCTGCCTTACCTGTACGATGAGCCGGCAACGCTCGGAGACTATGTGGGTGCGGGAGCGCTGACCTGTGCGATGGAGCCGCGCTCTCTCTTCGACGACGCGACGCATGCTTACGACGATATAGCTGCCCGTGCGAAGGGGAGCAACATCGCGCTTGCCGGACTGTACGCAGAGCCGGCGCGTTTGAGTTTCGGCGCGGGTCAGCGTGCCACCTACCTTTCCATCATGCAGGTGGGAAGCGCAGTTGACGACGAGCTGCCCGTGAAGCGCGTGGACGTGGCGGGGCGTCCCGATAAGCTTTTCGGCAAGCTGAGAAGCCTCATAGAAAGCAACTACGTGGTGGCGCTTTCCGCGCCCAACTACCGCGCCCGCCAAGACATGAAGCTTTCGCTGGTGGACAACGGGCTGCCCATACAGGAAGTGCTCGATGTGGTTGAGGAGCGACCGGTCGGGGCAGAAGGGGCGCTCGGCAGCGCCCAGTCGCTCGCCGCAAAAAAGGAAACCCCCGGCGCCGCCAAACGCCGTCTTCGTCGGGCAGTGGTCAACTTGGTGGACGTGGACGTTCCGCTCGGCATGGTCATTCCCAAGGCGAAGCTCGCGCTCATCTCGCTTGCTGACACGCAGGGTTCGCGCACGGCGTCGCGCACCCGCAGGCGCGTGGACATCACCGAGATAACGTTTCCCTACAAGCCGGGCGACTATGTGGTGCATGCGGCGCACGGCGTGGCGTTTTTCAAGGAGCTTCAACGTCGTGAAGTGGACGGCACGGCGCGGGACTACCTGCTTTTGGAATACGCCGCAGGTGACAAGCTCTACGTGCCGGTGGAGCAGCTCGACCGCGTGACGCGCTATGTGGGGCCGGAAGGGGCAAGCCCGCGGCTTACGCGCCTGAACACGAGCGACTGGTCGCGTGCGCTTGGCAAGGCGCGCAAGGCCACCAAGAAGCTCGCGTTCGACTTGGTTGACGTGTACGCGCGGCGGGCGGCCACGCAGGGCTACCGCTTCGGCGCGGACACGCCGTGGCAGAGCGAGATGGAAGATGCCTTCCCCTACCAGGAGACGCCCGATCAGCTGGCGGCCATTGCCGATGTGAAGGCCGATATGCAATCGGCGCGCCCTATGGACCGTCTCATCTGCGGGGATGTTGGCTTCGGCAAGACCGAGGTGGCTTTGCGCGCGGCGTTTAAAGCCACGCAAGATAAAAAGCAGGTCATGGTGCTGTGCCCTACCACCATTTTGGCGCAGCAGCACTTCGCGAACTTCCGCGACCGTTTTACGCCATTCGGGGTTCGCGTGGAGGTGCTTTCCCGATTCCGCACGCAGGCGCAGCAGGCGGAAGCCTTGCGGGGTTTTGCGGAAGGAGACGTGCAGGTGCTCGTGGGCACGCACCGACTGCTTTCGCGCGACGTGAACCCGCATGATCTGGGACTGGTCGTCATCGACGAGGAGCAACGCTTCGGCGTGGGGCACAAAGAGCAGCTGAAGAACCTGCGCGAGTCCATCGACGTGCTCACGCTTTCGGCCACGCCCATTCCGCGCACCATGCAGATGAGCCTTTCGGGCGTGCGTGATATGAGCCTTATCCTCACGCCCCCCGACAACAGGCGTGCGGTGGAGGTGCATGTGGGCGAATGGGATCCCGACTTGGTGAGCGCCGCTATAAGGCGCGAGTTGGCGCGTGGCGGGCAGGTGTACTATGTGAGCAACCGCGTGCGCTCCATCGACGAGGCGGTTTCGCGCGTTTTGGCGGCGGCCGGCGAAGCGCGCGTGGGCGTGGCGCACGGGCAGATGGGCAAAGACGACCTCGAGCGCGTGATGGAGGATTTCTCTGCAGGAGAGTTGGACGTGCTGGTGGCCACCACCATCATCGAGAGCGGCATAGACAACCCGCACACCAACACGCTTATCATCGAAGATTCGCAACGGTTGGGGTTGGCGCAGATGTACCAGCTCAAAGGGCGTGTGGGTCGTTCATCGGTGCAGGCGTACGCGTACTTCATGTTTCCTGAGCACGTAAGCCTGACCGAGGAAGCCCAAGCGCGTCTGACCGCGCTCGATGAGCATCAGGACTTGGGAAGCGGCATGCGCATAGCCATGCGCGATTTGGAGATTCGCGGCGCGGGAAGCATTCTGGGTGCTGAACAGTCGGGCAACATGAGCGCTGTTGGTTTCGATTTGTTCGCGCAAATGCTTGCGCAGGCCATAAACGCCACGCGCGAGGGCGATGCGACCGCGGCCGATGCGCTTCCTCCGGCGCTTTCCGACATCACGGTGAACGTTCCTGGACATGCCTATCTGCCCGAGGAATACGTGCCCGATACCGACGAGCGCGTGCTCTGGTACCGCAAAGTGGCGAGCGCCGCCACCGAGGAGGCCGCAGAAGAGGTGCTCGCCGATATGGCAAGCAAGCGGCCTGATATGCCGCAGGCGGCGAAGAACCTGTTCGCGAAGGCGCGCATCAAGGCGTTTGCGAACGAGCATCATATCAAGATGGTAAGCGTGACGGGTGGAAGGCTCGTGGTGGAGCCCATCGACATCCCGCGCGACCGCATGACGCCGCTTCGCCGCGCGGGCGGGCGTTACTTGGCGGAAAAGCGCAAGCTCACGTTGCCGCTGCGCTACTTCAAGTTAGGCGAGGGCGACAACCTGCTTGGAGTCGTGTACGACTTTCTGAAGAAGATGGGGAAGTGATGGGGCGAAAGGTGCGGGCTGTCCGTGCAGACGCGCGCTTGTGGCGCGGCATATTCTGCACGCTTTCAGGTGCCGCCCTGTGGGGCTTTTCGGGTACGTGCGCGCAGTTTTTGCTGTCGAACTACGATGTTGCACCGACGTTCGTCACGGTGGTGCGCATGACGGGAGCGGGGCTTTTGTTCCTCGCGTTTCTGATCGTGCGCCGTCGTGATCGGCTTGTCGCTATGTTGCGCGACAGGCATACGGTCGCACGCCTTGTCGTGTTCGGCGCAGGCGGGCTGTATCTGTGCCAGATAACCTACGTGGTGGTTATCGGATACACTAACGCGGGCACGGCGACCGTGCTGCAATGCACTGGCATCGTGTTCACCATGCTCTTCGCCTGCCTTATTGCGCGGACGCCACCTCATCTGCGCGAATTCGCAGGGCTTGTGGCCGCTGTGGCCGCCACGTGGCTTATAGCCACGCAGGGCGACTTGTCGACGCTTTCGCTGCCGCTTCCCGGGTTGGTATGGGGCATTATCAGCGGGCTTTCGGTTTCGTTTTACGTTATGTATCCGAAGCGGCTGTTCGCCCAATGGGGAAGCCTTGCCGTGACGGGGCTTGGCATGCTTACGGGCGGCATTGCTGCTTTCGCGGTGTGGGCAAGCGGCATCGTGGACGGTCGGGCGGCGGTCCTTCCCGCGCTCGACGCTGTGGGATGGCTTATGCTCGGCGTGATAACCGTGGTGGGAACCTGCGTGGCGTTCGGGCTGTACCTGCACGGTGTTTCGATAGTCGGTTCGGTGAAGGGAAGCCTGCTCGGAGCAATCGAGCCGGTAAGCGCCACACTCTGCAGCGCCGTCTGGCTGGGCACGGCTTTCAGCGGCGCCGACTGGATGGGTCTTGCGCTCATGATCGCCATGGTGTTCCTGGTCACCATGAAGAAGCCCTTCTGTGCGCGCGAGGGGGAGGCGCGCACCGCAACGCGCGAGGGAGGCGCGTCCACACAGGAGATGAGCGCCTATCTCGTATGCTCGCATGCTCGCATGCTCGAATGCGAGAGCGATCAGGTGTTTCGACGGTAAACGGGTTTCTAGCGATAGCAGGTGGCGGTCATGCGGGCTATTTGCTTGCCCAGATCATCGGTAACGACGACGGTGTAGAAGGCCAGGTGGCTTCCTGGCTTGTCACAGGTTGCCGTGGCCGTGAGCTTGCTTCCTTTCGTGGCGCGCAGAAAGCTCACGGTGTGATCGACCGACACGGTGGGAGCTTCGCCTACGTTGCAGGCAATGGCAAGCGCGAAGTCGGCGAGCGTGAAGATGGCGCCGCCCATGACGTTTCCCATGGCGTTGCGGTGGACGTCTGCAAGCGGCATCTCGCAGACCGCATAACCCGCGCGCGCCTCCACCACGCGGCATCCGGCAGCCTGCGTGGCGAAGCGGTCGTTCGCGAATTCGGCTTTTATGTCCTCCAAAGTGGGGTTTTCAGGTAGCAAGGCGGGAGTTCCTTTCTTGCGGCAAACGATGCTGCGACGCACTCCTCGCCGATAGAGGGTGCGCCGCAGCTCGGATTCCGTTTACGTGGTTCGGATTCTGCTTGTGCGGCTTAGAAGCAGATTATACATTCGCGCCATGTCGAGGGGCGTGCGCCGTTGCCTTTCGGTTACTGGTCGACAGGCGCCATGGTCGCAGCGTAAAGCTCCACGTACTGGCCTTGGGAAACGGTTATGGTCTGCGAGCCTCCGGCGATGACGTACTTCGTTTCGAGGATGGAATCGTCGTCGAAATCGAGGTCCTTCATCACGTAGGCAGCCGCCTCCTGCGATTTCGTGGCGGGCGTGTCGCTTTGCGCCACTACCTTGTACGTTCCCGCCGGAATGTCGATTCCCACGCGGTACACGCCGCTCCGATAAGGGGCGCTCACGTCGAGCGCCTTTCCCGGTGCAGGATACATGCTCGCGTCCTTCGGCGCGGCGAAAACTATAAGGTCGCCTTCCTCAAACTCGGCGAAGTAGTTTCCGAAGTATACGACCGAGTCGTTCAAGGTATAGACATTGGAATTGTCCACGCGATCGAAGGTGAGATAGCTGCCCTCCTCGGTCTGGCTGCCCTCCAGATAGTACAGGCCCGGTTCGATGTCCTTATCGACGCCCACTTCGTACACGCCCGGCGTGCACTTGTTCCCCTCGGCCGCACCGCCCTCTACACCGTAGTGCTCCTTCGCTATTTTCTCTATTTCGGCTTTGGAAAACGTAGGGCTGTTCAGGTCGCTTGAGTCGCTATCGGTGCTGTCGTCGTAGCCATAGCCGTGCCGGTAGCCGTCGTCGTAGCCGTACGGGGCATTGCCGTTAGGGTAGCGCGAGGTCGTGCCCGCGTAGTCGCTGGTGAGGATGGAGCACGCCATGCACCCTACGCAGCCTCCCATGCCCAAAAGAATAACGAGCAGGCATGCGCCGAGCACCCAAGGCCACACTTTCTTCTTGCGCGGCGGTTGCGGTGCGCAAGGGTAGGGGGGCTGTCCGTAGGGAGGCTGGCTGTACGGGGGCTGCTGCCCGTAGGGGGGCTGCTGCCCGTAGGGGGGCTGCGCTGGCGGTATGGGGTGCTGTTGGTAAGGCGAGACGGGCGGTTGCTGCTGCCCATAGGGAGGTTGTCCGTAGGGGGGCTGCTGGTAAGGGAAGGCTTTCGGTTGCTGACCCGCATAGGGCTGCTGACTGGGCGCGTCGTAGGACGTCTGCGCGGATGCTGCGGGTGGCATCGCGGGTGCAACGGGCTGCCCTTGGGGCGGGTCGTAGGGTTGGGCGTCTTGCGGCGCGGGCGCTTGAGGATTCTCGCTTGCGTACGGCGAAGGCGGGGGCGGGGGCGTTTCGGAAGACGACGCTTCACTCACGTCTTCCTGAAGGCCGGGCATTCCGGATTCCGACGTTTCTGCCGGCTTCGACGCTTCCTCTGGTTTGCGCTTCGGGTCTTCCGGCTGCATGAGATCTTCCATAATAGCTCTCCTTTCAGTCGAGAGATTGCCTCGCGGTAACGACATCGAGCGTGGCATCTATGCGAGCAAGAACATCAGACCTGTTCATAAGCTCGATGCTTTCAAACAAGGGGGGCGACACCATGTTGCCGCATACGGCCACGCGCACGGGCTGGAACAGAAGCTTCGGCTTAAGCCCCAGCTCCTCTCCGGCATCACGGCATGCCTCCTCGAGACTGACGCCAACCCAGGCGCGCGTCTGGTTGGCAAGTAGCTCGCGGCACGCGCGCAGCGCCTCGTCCGCTCGGGCTCCTTCTTTGAGCAGCACTTTCTTGACGCTTTTTTCGTCGAGCACCACGTTTGGCCCCCAGAAGAAGTAGGCGAGTTTTGCGGGAATCTCGTCGAGGCGTTGCAGGCGCTCGGAAACGAGCGGATAGACGCGCTCGAACCATTCGCCGTGTGCTGCGACTTCTTTCGCCGCCTGCGTAAGCGCTTCATCGGAAAGCTCTACGGGTTCGGGTGCGGGTGCGTTCGGATCGCTCGGATTGGGCGTGGGCACCACGTGCGCCCCCGCTTTCGCGGCGCGGCCTGTTGCCACGGCCTCTGCCAGCCACGGGCTTGCCGCGCGCACCCATGCTTCGGCGCCCATACGCTGGATGTACTGGCCGTTCATCCAGCCGAGCTTCTTTTCGTCGAAGATGGCGTCTTTCTTGGTGATGCGGTCGAGGCCGAATTCTCGGCACAGGGTTTCACGGCTGATGAGCGTCGTCTCGCCGTCAAGCGACCAGCCCAGAAGGGCAAGGAAGTTCACCATGGCGTCGGATAAATATCCCCGGTCGCAAAACTCCTCCACGCTAGCGGCGCCGTGACGCTTGGAAAGCTTCTTGCCGTCGGGACCTAAGATCATGGAAAGGTGCGCGAACGTGGGCACGCTTGCTCCGAGCGCCTCGTAGATGAGAATCTGCTTCGGCGTGTTTGACAGGTGGTCGTCGCCGCGGATGACGTGCGTGATGCCCATGTTCGCATCGTCGCAGACCACGGCGAAGTTGTAGGTTGGCGTGCCGTCGGTGCGCACGACTATCATGTCGTCCATGACGTCGGCGGGAAAGCTCATGTGCCCGTACACGGCATCGTCGAACTCTATTGCGCCGTGGTCTTTAGGCACCTTCAGACGCCACACGTGCGGCTCGCCCGCCTCGATGCGACGCGCGGCTTCGGCGGGGTCTATGTTTCGGCAGGTGCGGTCGTAGCCAGCGTAGCCGCCGCTTTCCTTTTCGGCGCGGGCGCGCTTGGCGTCAAGCTCCTCCTTTTTGCAGAAGCAGGGGTAGACCGCCCCGCGTTCGCGCAGGCGCGCAAGCGCGGCTTCGTAGGTGTCTGTGCGCTGCGTCTGGAAGTAAGGCCCTGCTGCGCCGCCCACCTCCGGTCCTTCGTCCCAGTCAAGCTTAAGCCACCTCATGGCGTTCAGGATAACCTGCACGTTTTCTTCCGTGGAACGCTCGGGGTCGGTGTCTTCTATGCGCAGGATGAAATCGCCCCCCATGGCGCGGGCGAAAGCCCAGTTGTAGATGGCGGTGCGCGCGCCTCCCACATGAAGGCGTCCGGTAGGCGATGGTGCGAAGCGCACGCGAACGTGCGGTGCGGAAGTGCTTGTTTCGGACATGGTGTTCCTTACTGTCGTCGGTGCCGCTTTTTCTGCCAGTATAGACAACCCGCCCCCCTGCGGAAACCGCAACCCCCGCATCCCCACTCAAAATGCGGTTCGACTGAATAGGAGCTGAATAGGAGCTGGATAGGAGCTGGATAGGAGCTGGATAGGAGCTGGCCGAGCGCTTCTTCCCTTTAAAGTTCAAATTCTTGTAAATCCTTTACATTTTGAACGTAAGTGATATACTCCGTACCCACTTTAAACGGAATGTCGACGGGTACTCTGTCGGCGTCGACGGGTACTCTGTCGGTGTCGGCAGATACGCTGTCGGCGGCTTTTTCGGCATTCGCTACGACGATGGTTGTTGGGTGGCGTCATCAGGTGCATGGCGCTGCCAGAAGGGGTGGATGAAAATGGGGTTCGGTCTTGGAGCGGCCATTACCTGGGCGTTCGATTCGGTCATCTTGAGCATAGCGCTCATGTCCACATGCTTTTTCTCGACGGAGCAAGCCATTGCTCTTGCGGCGTTCACCAGCACGTTTCTTCACGACGCCACATCGGCGGTGCTCATGTTCGCCTACAATGCCATGCGGGGGAAGCTGGCGAAGACGTGGAGGTTTCTGCGCAGCAAGACGGGTCTTCTGGTGGTCGTGGCCGCCGTCATAGGGGCGCCTTTGGGAATGTCGGGCTATGTGTTCTCCATCAATCAGATAGGCGCCGCCTACGCTACCGCCATCACGGCGTTCTTTCCTGCTTACGGGGCGTTGCTGGCGCACTTCTTTTTAAAGGAACGCATGAAGCCCTACCAGTGGGTCGGCCTCGCGGTGTGCTTGATGGCTGTGGCCGCGCTGTCGTTCAACCCTGACGAGGCAGTGCCCGGCAACTGGGTTCTGGGCGTGATAGGGGCGCTCGTGTGCGTGTTCGGCTGGGGTACGGAAGCCGTCATCATCTCATACGCGCTGCGTTTCGGCGAGGCCGACGACGAGTGCTGTCTACAGGTTCGCCAAACTACCTCGGCTGTCGTGTACATGGCGATTATCCTACCTGTGCTCGGCGGATGGGGGTGCGCAGCCGATGCGTTCGCAAGCGACGCCATGCCCGTCATTGCGGGCGCGGCGCTTCTGGGAACAGCGTCGTATCTGTTCTACTACAAGGCCATCGACCGCATCGGCGCCGCGAAGTCCATGGCGCTCAACATCTCGTATTCCGGTTGGGCCATTCCCATTTCGCTCGTGCTTTTGGGCACTATTCCCACGCCGTTCGGCATCGTGTGCGCGCTGGCAATCATCCTTGGCGCCATAGCGACTGCGACCGACGTGAAAGAGCTGATGAGGCGCACGGAAAAGAGGGATGGTTCCGAAGAAGGACGCGAGGAGGCCGCCGCCACAGCGCGCGCGGCGCAATAGGCTGCCGATCGAGCGGGTTGCTGCCGGTCGAGCGGGTTGCTGCCGGTCGAGCGGGTTGCTGCCGGTCGAGCGGGTTGCTGCCGGTCGAGCGGGTTGCTGGGCTTGAAGAGAGTGCTGCCAAGATAAAGAGGCAGCCGTGCTTGGCGGGAACGGCGGTGCAAGCGGCAGGTCATAGGGTAGCATTCGCGCCTGATCCCGTGCGATGATCACGAGAGGGGAAGACAATGGAGGACGAGAAGCGCATAGCGGAACTGTTCGAGCAGCTGGGCTTTGGCGAACCGAAACGGATAGAGCGGCTGGGCGGTCTGACGAACCGCA
>JAEYEL010000102.1 GCA_023403475.1 Actinomycetes bacterium | reverse complement strand
CAAGTATAATTCCTCGAAAATGCCAAATTACCTTAAGGAGCGGCATGCGAGAAGAAATATGCTATGGATCGGAAAAGCCCATGGGATATAAACCGCGGGTGGTGGATGAGAGAATAGCATCCTTGCTCAATCTGTTCGGCGCTATCGAGGTTGCTGGTACGAAATGGTGCGGAAAGACTTGGAGCGCCTCTGCCTTTGGCGAAAGCGTCGTGCATATTGACGACAAGCAGGTGAGGGATCTCGTGTCGGCAGACCCATCCTTGGCACTCGAAGGTGCAAACCCACATGTTATCGATGAATGGCAGGAAGTTCCTTCCATATGGGATGCCGCGCGTCGTGCAGTCGACGCTTCGGGATCCAAGAAGGGTCTCTATCTTCTTACGGGGTCGTCTACTCCTGCGAAGAACGAGGTAATCCATAGCGGTGCCGGGCGTATTGCCCGCGTACGCATGCATACCATGAGTCTTTGGGAGAGCGGGGAATCTTCGGGCGCGGTATCGCTTGCGGGGTTGTTCGACGGCTCGTTTAGGGCGGGGGCTTCGAGTGGTATGGGGCTGCGTCCTTTGTCCCAGGTTATATGCAGAGGCGGATGGCCCGCCCTCATCGGTGCAGAATTCGAACCTGCCGCCGAAACAGTGAGCCAATATCTCGATGCTCTTTTCGAGATCAGCGTACCGAAAAAGGGCGGGAATGCTCATACTGCCAAGAGGATAGCCGCATCGCTTGCTCGCAATGTCGCAACGTCGGCTACGCTTGAAACGATTGCGGCTGATTCTCTGGATGATTCGTCTGCCGGGTTCTCTCGCGAAACTGTGGCTTTCTATCTGGACTTGTTTCGAGAGCTGTACTTCATTGATGAGCTTTATGGGTGGGATGCTCCCGTGCGGGCGAAATCCCGCGTGCGAACCAAACCCAAACGTTACTTTGCCGATCCTTCGATTCCTGTACAGTTGCTTGGCATGAACCCAAGCAGGCTCCTTAGCGATGCCCAAACGTTCGGGCTGTTGTTCGAGTCTCTGTGCATTCACGATCTGCGTGTGTATGCTTCGGCGCTTAAGGATGCACCTGCTGATCCGCTGCGATATTACCAAGATGCTGACGGGCTCGAGGTCGATGCGATCATCGAGTTGCGCGATGGCCGATGGGCGGGCATCGAGGTGAAGCTGGGCGAAGACAAGGTATCCGATGGCATAGCGTGCCTCGATCGTCTGCGTAAAAAAGTACGGTCGAACTCGGCGGCCCGAAACAAGGAGCCGGCGTTCATGGCGGTTGTGACCGCGAATTCCCCGTTCGAGCGCTATGACCGCGAGAGCAACGTGTATGTGTTCCCCATCACGTCTCTGTGTCCTTAGCGTAGCGTCGCAGTACTGTTAGTATCGCCAATATCGCGACATCGCCAGTATCGGCAGTATCGTCAATATCGCGCCAATATCGCGGTACCGTATTCTGCGGAAAGCGTGCGGCTGCGGCCTGCGAACGGCAAAAGTGGCGCTATAATGGGCGAAACGTAAACTGCGCGCTGCAAAGGATGCGGCGCGTTTTCGCGAAAGGGAGGCTCCATGCCCGAGATCATGCCTGAAATGATATCTCTTGAGGAAGCGCGCGAACTGGTGCTTTCGCGTGTTGAGGCGCTGCCGACGGAAACGGTTCCTATGCTCGATGCGGTGGGGCGCGCTTCCGCCGCCGACTTGTTCAGTGACATAGACGTGTCCCCGTTCGCTCATGCGGCTATGGACGGGTACGCGCTGCGCGCGGAAGAGATTGCCGCCGCGTCGGAGGATGCTCCCGTCGAGTTGGATGTGATTGCAGAGGTGGCCGCCGGCGACTGGTTCGAAGGTGCCGTGGAGCCTGGCCAGTGCGTGCGCATCATGACGGGCGCGCCGGTTCCGACCGATGTCGATGCGGTGGTGAAATACGAGGTCGTCGGCATCGTTTCCGGCGACGGCAAAGAAGGCAGCCGCGTTTCCTTTGCGTCGCCCGCTCAAGCGGGCTCCAACATTCGCGCAGCCGGTGAAGAAGCAAAAGCCGGCGAGCGCATCATCAGCGAAGGCGAGGTTATAAACGCGGCGGGCGTCGGCTTCGCGGCCAGTTGCGGCATCGTGGAGGTTCCCGTGCATGCAAGGCCGCGCGTGGCGATTATCGCCACGGGGTCTGAGCTGGTGGACCCTACCGAGGTTCCCACGAAGGGCAAGATCCGCAATTCGAACGGCTACGCCATTGCGGCATGCGTGCAGGCGGCAGGCGGTGTTCCTGATATTCTGCCTGCTCGGGAAGACAGTCTGGAGGGGCTTAAAGCTGCCGTGAGCGATGCGGTGCGCGACCACGATTTCGTCATCACCACGGGTGGCGCGGCCAACGGCGACTTCGACTTCATTAAGCACGTGGTGTCTGATTTAGGCGAGCTGCTCATGACCACGGTGAACATGCGTCCCGGCAAAGCGCAGACGTTCGGCATTGTGAAGGGCACGCCCGTGTTCGGTCTGCCAGGGAACCCGGCGGCGGCCTATGTCGGCTTCGAGATGATAATCCGCGCCGCGCTGCGCAAGATGCAGGGGTTCACGCATTTCGAGCGCCCGCACATCAAGGCGAAGCTGGCGCAAGATGTGAAAAAGAACGATCCGCGCCGCATCTTCATGCGCGGCACGCTGCGTAAGGGGACGGACGGCGAATGCACGGTAACGCCGGCGGCGAACCAGAGCTCGGGTCTGTTCGGGGTCATCCAGCGCAGCAACTGCATGGCTATCATGCCCGAAGGGTTGGAATCGCGCAAGGCCGGTTCGATTATCGATTGCGTGCTGCTCGATGTGTCGGAAGAGCTGAGTTTGTAGGGCTGCCAGGAAGGCTGTTGGGAAGGCTGCCGGGAAGATTGCCGGGAAGGGCGCTCTGCGCATCCTGCAGCTCGTTGCGGATTTTTATTCCGACTACCGTGAACGCAAGCTTGTTTTCGCCCATGCGGAAA
>JAEYEL010000211.1 GCA_023403475.1 Actinomycetes bacterium | reverse complement strand
TCGGTAAACCTCAAGACACTGCGCAAGCGTCTCGCGCGACATTTCCTCCGTGCGTGCAGGACTCGACTCCAAATGGCAATGCCTGCAAGCCAAGTTGCACTTCAGCCCGATGTTCATCTGCAGCGTGTCGAGCGCATCTTCCGTACACTTGCACTCACCGACGCGTTTCCAAAACGGCGGGAACTTAGCAAGCGCCGCATTGACCTCTTCCAGAGCAGCCATCCCGAACCTCCCGCCGCCGTACGTTATACCCTACATCTCCAGCTTCTCGACCAGCTTCTTCATCTGCACGCCGTGCGCCAAAGCAGCGCCGCCGCGAATGGCGTTCGCTACGTGAAACGCCTCCGTCATCTGCTCTTCGGTAACGCCCTTGTTCAGACACGAGTTCGTGTAGGCGTCGATGCAGTACGGGCACTGCACAGTCGCCGCGACGGCCAAGGCGATGAGCGCTTTCTCGCGCGCCGTGAGCGCACCCTCTTCGAACACCTTCCCGTAGTAGGCCATGTAGAGGTCCCATAGCTCAGAAGCCCCTTCGCCAACGCCTTCCGCAGAGAACAAACCAAGATCTTCAGGATTGTAATAGGTTTCCATTTTCGCTCCTTTGCACGATCGTCAATTGCAGTGGACACAGTCTTATATTAGCATGCATCAACGCTTGCCAACAAGACCTCAATTACTCGTTGAGAACCTCTTCCGATACCGAGCAGCATAGAAGGTGCTATCCTCCCCTCTTCCTCAGCGGGAAGGTTTCGCTTACCAAGATGGCCGCGAAGATGAGGGCGAAGCCTGAAACGAGGCGGAAGGTGAGCCGCTCCCCGTAAAGAAGGACGCTGAACACCACGCCGAACACCGATTCCAAGCTGAGGAGCAAAGACGCCTGCGCGGGGGGGAACATGCGCGCAGGGGGCACGTGCGCGAGCGACACGTTCTCTTCCCCTTTTGACGGTGCATGCGAAACAGCTTGCACCTCGGTTGGGGTTCAGCGAGAGAGCTTGCGCTTCGTCTGCTATCATGTTACATTGTAACACACGTTTGGGAGAGAAAGGAAACGCCATGCTCGACGCAACGACAACCGTCAGGCTGGATCCAGAGGAGAAAGAACTCATCGCGGATTACGCCCGCATGTTCGGCACGAGCGCGTCCCAGTTCATGAGGCGCTGCGCACTTGAGCGGATAGAGGATGAGATAGACATCGAAGCGTATAAGAAGGCCAAGGCCGCCTACGATGCGAACCCCGTGAGTTATAGCAGCGACGAGGTGATGCAAGAATTCGGGCTGCGATGAAGTGGGAGCTTAGATATTCGGAGGGCGCCAGAAAAGCTCTGCGCAAAATGGACGCGTCCACACGGTCAATAATCCTCTCGTGGCTGGACAAAAACATCGACGGGTGCGACGATCCGAGAGCGCACGGAAAACCGCTCGTCGGCAATCTGGCCGGAGCGTGGCGATATCGCATAGGCGACTATCGCGTACTGTGCGAGATAAGAGATTCCGATCTGGTGATTCTCGCTTTCGAGATCGCCCACAGGCGCTCCGTGTACGCGAACCGCCGCCGCAAAGGAAGATGATCCCCCATACAGGTTCCTAAGAATCCCCGTATCAAGCACCTCTCACACTCAGGAAAACGAACCAGATGCCCGCAATTCCAACGCGATCGCAAAGAACACCCGGCCTTCTGCCGGCTCAACCCATCCTCGCGCATTCTGCCAACTTGGCGAGGTTTCCAACGTAAGCGCGCTCTCCGCATCGCCGCTTTCCGGTAAGCCGGTCACCCCCTCTTCCTCAGCGGGAAGGTTTCGCTTACCACGATGGCCGCGAAGATGAGGGCGAAGCCAACAACAAGGCGGAAGGTGAGCCGCTCTCCGTAAAGAAGGACGCTGAACACCACACCGAACACCGATTCCAAGCTGAGGAGCAAAGACGCCTGCGCGGGGGGAACATGCGCGAGCGACACGTTCTGGATGCCGAATGCCACAATGGAGGCGAACACCGTGAGAAACGCCATGCTGCCTATGATGGAGGGCGTGATCCGGTCAAGCGACGGCAGCGTTTCCAGGCCGGCCCCCACCAGAAGACCCAACAGGCCTTCCGCTAGGAACTGAAACACGGTGAGCACCAGCACGTCGTGCGCAAGCGAGAATTTCGAGACGAACACTATGTGCACGGCGAACAAAAGCGCACAAAGAAGCGTCATGCCCTCGCCGAAACCGAGCGCAAGAGCCTCGCCGCCCGCGCTCGCGGAAACGAGCCAGACGCCCGCAACCGCCAGCACCGCCGCGCCGATGTTGAACACCGTGGGGCGCCTGCGCGCGATGATCCACCACAGAAACGGAACGATGACGCAGTACGTGGCCGTGAGAAACGCGTTGATTCCCGGCGTAGTGTGCTCAAGCCCCACCGTCTGCGTCCAGAACGCCGCGAAATCGAACACGCCCAGAAGGGCGCCGGCCGAAAGCGCCTTGACCGAGAAAGCACGCCGTACACGCTTCCACAGAACAACCAGCAGAATGAGCCCCGCCGCAGTGAAGCGGAAGCCCAGAAGCCACGCGGGCGGCAGCACCGCCACCACATCCTTCATCACCACGAAGCTGAAGCCCCAGATGATGGTGGCAAGAACAATGAGAGCCTTGTACACCCAGGCCGGTATGTTCGAAAGCGAAGTCACGAGCGCCCATTATACGCCTCGCCCCCACGCGCCGTTGTCCGCCGGCGCGAATGCAAAGAACATCCAACGTTTCGCGCCTCCCGCGCCTCCCGCGCCTCCGTCAACAACCGTCGTCCATGAAACCTGCGAAACCTATTTTTGCGCAGCGGCATAGGCTTGAAAGTCAATCTTCGCCATCTTCCAGCTCCTCCCAGTCGATGAGGTCCTCGCTGCGGAAAGGAGCCGCAAGCAACCCGATGAGCCCATCACGCCCCACGTAATGGCGTGATGGAGA
>JAEYEL010000210.1 GCA_023403475.1 Actinomycetes bacterium | reverse complement strand
GGGTCAGGTTCTCATTGTGCGTGTTCTCGAGTATCCAGCCCAAAGCGTTCTCCGAATTGGTGCATACACGCTCACCTGCGTCGAGGCGGCGGCGCGCCTCGACGTCTGGCACGTAGTTCAGCGCGCGCCCTTGCCCCGCCGTGCGCGCCACGGCGTTATCGAGAACAGGATGGCCCGATGCCTCCAGCCATTCCAGAAGGGGTTGCGAAACGTAAGGCTCATCGAGTACGATCATGAAAACCGCTCCTTCTCCGCTCTCTTTCGGGTCTCTTTCCGCTCTCTTTCCGCTCTCTTTCGGCCGACGTTGCTACGGTAGGACAGTATACCCTCCCCCCACCGCAGCGCACCCGAATTTCGCAGCGTTTTCAATCCGCCGTTCCCGTGCCGTCTTCCTCTATCGTTCCGCTCTCGTCGCGCTTTTTAGCCCGAGCGCTTCTCCAAGTCGCAAAGCGCCGTCGTATGTCACGCCATTCGGCCACCAGGCGCGCGCGGTCTTCTTTCGGCACAACGGACCGGCAGAACACATCGCGTTTCCAGAAAAGCCATGCGGCGAGCACGACCGCGACAATGCCCACCTGCACCGTGTTCACGAACAGAAACTCAGAGCCTCCCACCAAAGCCAGCATGGCCATGATAAGGGCCCAGGCAAGACGGAAGCGCAGGATAAGCCCCACCGCCAGCACAACCAAGATAAGCCCGCCGACCACCAGCCAAGACCCCATGAGCAATCCGCCCATGTCGATCCAGGCGGTAATTGCCGTAAACGGCTCGAACGTGGCAGGAAAGGCGGCCAGCCCTATGTTGACCAGCCCGATGACAAGCACGAGCGTGCCCGAAAGCCATGCCACGTCCTTCGCACGCTGTTCCTCACGCTGGTCTTCGGTAGCGTCCTTCTTGTCGGCGAAGAAGCCCGACTGCGAAAGCAGGGCCGCGCCGATGCAGAACGGAACCCAGAACATGATGCCGCGATACACCAAGGCAATGGCCGTTGCCGTGGCAAGCGAGGTTCCCTGCGACGTGAGAATGGCCGCGATGGCTGCCTCCACCACGCCGACCCCCTGCGGCGTGGGGCTCAAGATGACCGAAATGGCCGCCACGGCAAACGCCGCCACCAAAGCGGAAACGTTCTCGCAGCCGAATGCGTAGCCTATGGCCACCAAGCACGCCATGTTGAGCACCGCCGAAAGCGACGCGTAGGCCACCGTGATGAGCGTGCCCTGCGGATTGCTCGCAAGGATGGTGGCCGAATTGATGAACGACTTCGCGGTCTTTCTTCCCCACCCTGCAGGCATGTGCTTCTTGAACAGGCCGACTACCTTATTCAGCAGTTTTTCAACCGTCAGAAAAACGCGGAAGAGAACGCGCGGTCTTCTGTATCCCACCACGAAAAGGCTCGACAGCACCAGAAGAACCCCGGCGAGCAACAATCCGCCCACGAGGAACAGCGTGTTCATGGTTCCCGCGAAAAGCATCGTGAAAAAGCCGATGATGGAAATGACCATGACGGCGGCGAAATAGCCTATCTGGGAAAGGATGGCGCCGCTGGTGGACTGTCCGGCATCGGCGCCCTGGCGATGCGCGTCGTCGATGATGAATGCCACGCCCGTCGCGCCCGAGAACAAACAGAACGTGTTGATGAACACGAGCGAGAAGATAAGCACGACGTTGTGCCAGAAACCTGTTCCGTGGCCGACGGCCTGAAACGCCGCGTCATAGGATGCCGCCTGCACCAAGTGGCGAGCTATCATGACCACCACCGATATGGCAAGGGGAAGAAAGGCGCCTGTTTTCACGGTGTCCATGAACAGCGCAAGATAGTCGGCGTTGGCCACAAGGAAGCACACCGCAACGATGCCGAGAATCAGCAGCAACGCCTTTTTCAAACGGAGGCTCCCTTCTTGCAAGCAGGCTCCTCCCCGGAGACCCGCCCGCCAGCGCGTCCCGAAGCATCAAGCGCCTCGGACAAAGCGACGAGTAGTTCCAACGATTCGCCATTATAACGCAAAGGGCAGCCGCATCGGCCGCCCTTCGCACAATGCGCGAATAGCGCGCAGCGCTCCCAGCGCTCCCAGTGATCCTAGCGGCCCTAGTGGTCCTAGTGATCCCAGCGACCCTAGCGGCTCCAGAGATCCCGGTAATCCTAGTGGTGGAACAGGCGCATTCCCGTGAACGCCATGGCGATGCCGTACTTGTCGGCCGCCTCTATCACGTTGTCATCGCGAATGGAGCCGCCGGGCTCCACAATATAGGCGGCGCCCGATTTGCGAGCGCGTTCCACGTTGTCGCCGAACGGGAAGAACGCGTCAGATCCAACCGTCACGCCTGTGAGCTTGACAATCCATTCCCGCTTCTCCTCGAGGGTAAGCGGCTCAGGGCGCTCGGTGAACACGCGCTGCCACTCGCCGTCGCGCAGCACGTCTTCCCACTCGTCGGACGCATACACGTCGATGGCGTTGTCGCGATCCGGACGGCGGATGCCCTCCATAAACGGCAGACCGAGCACCTTCGGATGACGGCGCAGCCACCAGTTGTCTGCCTTGTCGCCCGCCAAGCGCGTGCAGTGGATGCGGCTCTGCTGACCCGCGCCCACGCCGATGGCCTGACCATCCTTCACGTAGCACACCGAATTCGACTGCGTGTACTTCAGCGTGATGAGCGCCACCATCATGTCTGTTTTGGCAGCGGCGGGCACGTCCTTGTTCTGGGTCA
>JAEYEL010000155.1 GCA_023403475.1 Actinomycetes bacterium | reverse complement strand
CCGTCTCGACGAGCTGGGGTTGCGCGGCGTCAACCTGCTGGAGTTCTGCTTTCCTTTGCACAACGCGCAGGAGTTCGCGCGGCGCGGGTTCCGCATCCGCAAGAACCCTTACGAGCGCTTGTACAACTACTGGTACGCCGGTGGCATGCCCGTTGCCGGCAGCGAGGCGGAATGTCTGGAGCTTCTGCGCTTCGCCCGCGAGGCCGGCTTGCGCCTCGGCGTCCACTACTGCTCGCTTGACAACAAGTTCACCGGCCAAATCTACCAGCAGAACAAGCCCTTCCTCACGGACTCCGTCTTCGCCGCCCGCCATGCGTGGCTTTCCCTCGATCCGGGCGACTACTTCCTCAAATGCGCCAAGGTTTTCGGAGGCGATGCGGAGGCGGTGGCTACCGTCTTGAGGGAACTGGCGCGCACGGCTGACACGGGTCGGGCTGCGGAAGGCCTGCGCCCAAAAAACCCTTCGCGCAGCTGCGGCCTCGACCCCTCAGGTCGTTCTCAGCTTCGCTTCTGCCTCGCCTCTTCGAGCGACGGCCCTTCCGCCAGCTGCGACTTTTGCGACTTCGACCTTTCCGTTCCCGCGCTTGCCTTCCCCCTTGCATGGGCGGCAGAGCTGCAAAAGCGAATGCCGCAGGTCAAAATAGGGGTAAGCGTGAACGTTCTCGAACCGGCCGACGAAGATGCTTCTGTTTCTCCGGGCTCCCTTTCGCCCACTGCTTTCCGCATCCGCGAAGTGGCCTTGGAAGAGTATCCGGAACAAGGGCAATCGCCCGCATAAACCCTTGCCCGCATCCTGTTTCGGGCGATAGGGCAAATCGCGAAACTTACATGATGAACGGGAAAAATGACGGATAGGAAAGCGTGCTTTTTGCGTCGAACGGAAGAGTTCCCGAACATGCTTGAGGCCTCAAGCATGTTCGGGAACTTCTTCGAAGGTTTTTCTGGGGAGGCTTCTTCGGGTATCGTGCCGGCTTTACTTTTCCAGCAGCTTTTCTGCGTAGGCGAGCTTCACGCAGCAGACGAACACGTCCAAGGCGGCGTCAAGCTCTTCGAGCGGGGGCAGGGTAGGGGCGATGCGGATATTGCTGTCGTGGGGGTCTTGCTTGTAAGGCCAGGTGGCGCCGGCGCCGGTCATGGTAACGCCAGCCTCTTTCGCAAGCGACACGATGCGTTTCGCGCACCCTTCAGGAGCGTCGAAGCTTACGAAATAGCCGCCGCGCGGGTTGGACCACGCGCATCCACCCACGCAGGCCAGCCCCTCTTCCAGCTTGCGCGCTACCAGCTGAAACTTCGGGCGCAGAATGGCGGCGTGCTTGGACATATGCGCGGTCAGGCCTTCCGCGTCACGCAAAAACTTCACGTGGCGCAGCTGGTTTATCTTGTCGAAGCCGATGGTGCCCACGCCCATGCGCTTTTTGATCTCGGCGATGTTTTCCGGGCTTGCCGCGATGCCGGAAATGCCTGCGCCCGGATGCGTCACCTTCGAGGTGGACGCGAACTTGAAGTAGCGGTGGGGGTTTTTCGCCTCGCGACACGCCGCGCCAATGTCGAGCACGCGGTCCTGTTCGGCCTCATCGTCGCTTAAATGATGCACGCAGTAGGCGTTGTCCCAGAAGATGCGGAAGTCGTCGGCTGCGCATTCCATGGCGGCCAGACGGCGCACCACCTCATCGGAATACGTCACGCCGCCGGGGTTGGAATACTTCGGCACGCACCAGATGCCCTTCACGGAATCATCGCCTTGCACCAGGCGCTCCACTTCGTCCATGTCCGGACCGTCCGCGTTCATGGCCACAGGAATCATGGTGATGCCGAACGCCTCGGTCACGCCGAAGTGGCGATCGTAGCCGGGAACAGGGCAAAGCCACTTGATTTCCTCGTAGCGGCACCACGGTTTCGACCCCAGCGTGCCGAAGTCAAGGCAGCGTGCCACGGAATCGTACATGAGCGTGAGGCTGGAGTTGCCGCCTACGATGACGTTTGCGGGTTCGTCGTCCAGCATGATGGCCAAAAGCGCTTTCGCTTCCGGCAGGCCATCGAGCACGCCGTAGTTGCGGCAGTCGGTGCCATCGGCCGCACGACAGTCCTCGGCGCTGGTCACAAGCGAGAGCATGGGCATGCTCAAGTCGAGCTGCGCCGCGCTCGGCTTTCCGCGTGCCATGTTCAGGGAAAGCCCCTTCGCTTTGAAGGCGGCGTATTCCTCTTTCAGGGTCGTAAGGCAAGCAGAAAGCTCGTTTTCGGACAATTCCGCATAGGTTGGCATGGTGTTCCTTTCGCCGTATGTGTCCCGCCAGTTATATTCCCAGTATAATCCCGCAGCACCGTTTTTGCGCGCAACGCTTCCGCAAAGGCAGATTCTTCCCATGTGGCGGGTGTCCCCGACGGACGGTTCTTAACGGGTGTCTTCCCCGAAACTCGAATTCCGCGTCAGGAAATGCTGAGCGCGCTTGGCCGCTTGTCGGTTATCGATACGGCAGGTACTCCACGAACCGCTGCAGCGCGAGCGACGAGGCGTCTTTTCCGCGAAACGCCAGTACCACGTTGCGATAAATGGGCTCGTCCAACGGTCTGGCTACCACGTCGTAAGGGCAGCGCCGCATAATCATATCGGTGAGAATGCTTACGCCCAGCCCCTTCTCCACCATAGCCATGATTGCGTAATCGTCCCAGGTGGTGAAGTTAATGCGGGGAGCAAGTCCGTTCTTCTTCAGAATGCGTTCGACCTCGGCGCCGTTGCCGCGCTCGAGCAGCATAAACGGTTCATTGGCCAGTGCTGCTACGGGGAAGGTCTCATCGTTTGCGCGTGGGTGCTCTTTCGGCATCACCACGAGCATCTGATCGCGCTCCATAAAGATGGTTTCCAGCGCATCGTTTACCGGCGAGGGCAAAAAGCCGCAGTCAGCTCGACCTTCCATAATCCATTGCTCTATCTCGGTGTAGTCGCCAAGCATCACTTCGTAGTCGATGTTGGGGTAGGCTTTCTGGAACTTCTTGATGATGTTGGGGAGCCACAAAGATGCACCGCTCGAAAACGTTGCGATGCGAATAAGTCCTGATTGCAGGCCGTTTATCTCGTCAACTCGCATGCGCAGTTTGTCGTATTCCGTACACAGGCTCTTCACGTAGGGGAGAACTTTCGTCCCGTCGCTCGTTAAGCGTACGCCGCCTTTGTGTCGCTCAAGTAGGTTGATTTTCCATTCGGTCTCAAGGTCGGCTATCATGCGGCTCACGCCGCTTTGCGAATAGCTCAGCCGCTCGGCAGCTTTTGTAAACGATCCGCATTCCACTACGGTTGTAAATGCAATGCATTTTTGCAGGTTGACTTCCATGTATGACTATCTCTCATGTTAGAGATTCCAAATATCCGCTTTTCGTATGATATCACTTATGGTTGAATGCGGAATGCGTTTTTGCCCTTTATTGCGGTAAAGCGCCAGGATGAGTGGCAATCCCATTGTGCGGCCGGATACGTGGGCCTTTCGGGCATGCGAGCGAAGCGGGCCTTTCAGACGTCGCGAGACCCGTTTCGTTTTTCGGAAATGTTTCACGTGAAACATTTCCGGATCCAATGCTGCGGATTTGACTTCGAGAATGCGCAAGAACATGCGGGAACGCTCAAGAGCGCCAGAAAAACGCGCGGGAAGGCGCAGGAACGCTCGGGGGTTGTCAAGTGCGCGCGGGAAGGCGCATGGGGCAATGCGTGCGGCCTTGCGCAAAGTGGCTGTGCGCAAGGGAATGAACGAGAGGGTATAAAGGTTATATGGAACGCAATACGGTCGAGTTGATAATTTTCGTCATTTATTTGCTTTGCATGCTGGGCATAGGCGTTTACTTCTTCATCAAGACCAAAACGGGCGGCGATAAGGAATATTTCCTTGGCGGCCGCCAGATGGGTCCATGGGTCACGGCTCTTTCCGCCGGCACGGCCGACATGAGCGCCTGGGTGCTCATGGGTCTGCCCACCGCCATCTATGCGGCGGGCTTAGGCCAGGTGTGGATATCGGTGGGGCTGGCCATAGGCTACGCATGCAGCTGGATTTTCCAAGCGCCGCGCCTGCGCAAGTTCTCCATCGTGGCGAACGACTCCATCACCATCCCGCAGTACCTCACCAACCGTTTTCTCAGCAAGTCGAAGGCGCTGCAGGTCATCTGCGCAGTGGTGTTCCTCGTCGCCTACACCATCTACGCGTCGTCATCCATCAAGGCGTGCGGCACCCTGTTCAACACCGTCGTGGGCATCGACGAGAGCTTGGCCATGTACGTGGCGGCCGCCATCACCATCGGCTACGTGTTTTTGGGCGGATACAAGGCGGCGTGCTGGACCGACTTCTTCCAGGGCCTGCTCATGCTGGCCGCCATGATGATAGCCCCCATCTTCGCGGCGTTTCTGCTGAACACGGTGACGGCCGAGCCTGTTGCAGCAGGATACTTCAACCCTTTTACGTCGTGGCAGGATGTTGTGAGCGGCCTGGCCTGGGGTCTTGGCTATTTCGGCATGCCCCACATCATCGTTCGCTTCATGTCGCTGCGCTCGCAGAGGGAAATGCGGAAGTCGGCGACAGTTGGCGTGAGCTGGACGATTCTCATCGTCATCTTTGCGGCGCTCATCGGCATCGTCGGACGTATGTTTTTGGGCTACGATGAGGCTATCGAAGGCCAGTCGCTCGTGTTCATCGTCATGGTGCGCGCCGTTTTTCCCGCCGTCATATCGGGTGTGCTTCTGGCGGCCATTCTGGCTGCGGCCATGAGCACGGCGAGCGCGCAGATGCTCTCGGCCGCCTCGTCTCTTTCCGCTGACGTGTACAAACCTATAGTGCGTAAAGGGAAGTCGAGCGACAAGGAGATGCTTTGGGTGAGCCGTGCGGCCGTGGTCGTCATCTCGCTTGTTGCGGTGGTCATTGCCGCGAATCCCGATGCAGGCACCATCATGAGCCTTGTTTCGAACGCGTGGGGCATCTTCGGCGCGTCGTTCGGCCCGGCTATCATGCTGAGCCTGTTCTGGAAGCGCTTCAACTTCCCCGGCGCGGTCGCGGGCATCGTGGTGGGCGCAAGCGTGGACATTCTGTGGCTGGCGTTCTTTTCGGGAACGGGGCTTTACGAGCTTCTGCCCGGCTTCGTTGCCGGTATGATCGCCGCCGTGGCAACCGCGCTTCTAACCAAGGCTCCGCCGAAGGAAGTGGGAGCCCTTTTCGACGAGGCCATGTCGTACGAAGACTAGGCGCGGGAAGAAACCTCCAGCGGGTCTTTCTGTTTCCGATGCCAACATGATACCATCTTTGTTCATGCGGAAACGACTGCGAAAGAAGTTGCCGTATGCCTGCGCTCGTATCTTTTGCGTGAACATTGCGTTCCCGTTTTGTGGAATGGCGCTCTGACTTTTCCCGCTCGCCGAAAAAGCTGGTACCATAGCCGCATCTGTACACCAAACGTACCACATTGCTCAATCAAGGGAGGTTCCACATTGAACGAGCACACCAGTATCTTCGATGCCCCTACGAGTAGGCGAATGTTTCTCGGTGGTAGCGCTGTTCTGGCGCTGTCGCTGTTCATCGATCCGCAGACGGCGCATGCTGCTACCGCAGCGGAAAAGCAGGCCGAAGCCGATGCCGCGCTCGCTTCCCTGAACGCCATGGAGGAAAAACTCGACGAGGCCGAGGTGAACTACCACACCGCCGTGAGCGAGCAGGAGGCCGCCCAGGCCAAGATGGACGAGGCCCAGGCGCGCATCGACGAGGTGAACGGCCAGATATCCGACCTGCAGGAGAGGCTCGGCTCGCGCGCTCGCAGCATGTACCGTTCGGGTTCCGCGACGTTCGTCGACTTTCTGCTGGGGGCTTCGAGCTTCCAAGAGTTCACCCAGAACTGGAACATTTTGGAGCAGGTGAACCAAAACGACGCCGACATGGTTCAGGAGATGAAAGATCTGCGCGCCGAAGTTGAAGCGCAAAGGGCCGAATACGAGGCGCAGGAGAAGATCGCTGCCGAAAAGGCCGCCGAAGCCCTGCAGATAAAGGAAGAGGCCGAAGCCACCGTTGCCGCCATGCAGCAGACCTACGACAGCCTGAGCGCCGAAGCTGCCCAGCTGCTCGAAGAGGAACGCGCCGCCGCAGAGGCCGAAGCGCTTCGCCGTGCGCAAGAGGAAGAAGCCGCTCGGGAACGTGAGCGGCAGCGCCAGCAGCAGAACAACAGTGGTGGCGGAAACACCAACGGCGGCGGCTCGTCTTCGAAAGCCCCCGCATGGCAGGGAAGCGACCCTTACGATCGCGCCTGCAGCTACATCGGCAACGCCTCCTACGTATGGGGCGCCTGCAGCCCCGGTGCCTTCGATTGCTCGGGGTTCGTGTCCTATTGCCTGACCGGCGCCTACGGCCGCATCGGTACAACGTACACGTTCATGGCTTGGCCGCAGCCGAGCGACCCGCAGCCGGGTGACGTGTGCACGAACTGGGTGCACTGCGGCATCTACGCCGGCGGCGGGGAAATGATCCACTGCTCGTCGACGTACAGCAACGTGGTGCGTGCGGGCATGCATTCGGGCATGATAATAGTGCGTCGCCCCTAAGTCTCGTTTCTCCGAACAGGCGAGGCAAGAGGCGCGGCGCAGTTTGCACCGCTGGTTATTGGTCGCTTGCTTTTGCCAAGCGGGCAGGTTGCAAGATTGTGCGAGCCTTGCACGGTCCTCTCTTTTGAGGGTTTCCGCGCAAGGCTTTTTTGCGTTTTCCCAAAGGTTTTGGTTTGCTTTTCCTGGCGAAGGGGCTAGCATGGTGGGCGATCACATTGTTCAGTATATAGTTTCTGTGGTTTGCCGTTCGTGTTTGCCCTTGCGGGGAGGTCGATATGTCTGAGTGCGGAAGTGCTTTTTCGAGGCGTGCGTTCGTAGGTGCGTCGGCGGTGGTCGCTGCTGCTTCGGTGGCTGTTGGCCCGACGGAAGCCCTCGCGGTTACATCTGCGGAAAAGCAGGCGGAGGCCGAGACGGCGCTGAACGCGCTGAACGCCATGGAGGCGGAGCTTGATGCCGCCGAGCTCGCATATCACGCCGCCGTGGAGGAACAGGAAGCCGCCCAGGCCAAGATGGACGAGGCCCAGACGCGCATCGATGAAGTGAGCAACCAGATAGCTGGCTTGCAAGGCAGGCTCGGCAGCCGTGCCCGCAGCATGTACCGTTCGGGCTCCGCGACGTTCGTCGACTTTCTGCTGGGGGCTTCGAGCTTCCAAGAGTTCACCCAGAACTGGAACATTCTCATGCAGGTGAACCAAAACGACGCCGACATGGTTGGCGAGATGAAGGATCTGCGCGACGAGGCGGAGGCTCAGAAGGCCGAATATGCCGAGCAAGAGCGTATCGCCGCTGAGAAAACCGAGGAAGCGCGAGATATCCAAGAGAAGGCACAGGCCACCGTTGTTGCCATGCAGCAAACCTACGATGCCCTGAGCGCCGAAGCCGCCCAGCTCTTGGAAGAGGAGCGTGCGGCGCGTGAGGCGAAAGAGGCTGAGATAGCGCGTCAGCAGGCGGAGGCTCAGGCGAGAAACACGGACACGCGGGGCAACGACGATAGCGGCAACTACGGCACTCCGCCAGCCTATGGCGGCAGCGATCCGTATGAGCGCGCCGTGGCCTATTTGGGTAATGCGCAGTATCGTTTGGGCTCGTGTTCCCCTGGAGTGTTCGATTGCTCGGGTTTTGTGTCCTATTGCCTGACCGGCAGGTATGAGCGCGTGGGAAGTACGAGCACCTTCATGGGCTGGCCGCGTGTGAGCGATCCGCAGCCGGGCGACGTGTACACGAACAGCGGCCATTGCGGCATCTACGAAAGCCCGGGTCAGATGATTCATTGTTCCAGCACCTACAGTAATGTTGTGCGCGGGCCGGCGCGTAGCTACGACGGTGACATGATAGTGGTGCGCCCTCCTTGGTAGGGAGGAATCATGGAGACACGCCCGGGGGCGTGTAAACGGTTGACAGCTTCGTTTCACGAGTGTATTATTCATCTGCTCGTGCGTTGAGGAGCTTTTTCGAAGCACGGCGGCAGCTTGATAAATACACATGAATTGAGCGGCGATTATGGGCGTGTGCCCGAGTGGTTAAAGGGGACGGGCTGTAAACCCGTTGGCTCTGCCTACCTAGGTTCGAATCCTAGCGCGCCCACCATTTTCGCCTGTGTAGCTCAGTCGGTAGAGCACTTCGTTGGTAACGAAGAGGTCACCGGTTCAAGTCCGGTCGCAGGCTCCAGTTATTGCTCTTGACCGCTTCTGCTCGCGGCTCGACGTGGCAGATGGCGTGCTCAAGCGTTTTGGCGGTGTAGCTCAGTTGGTCAGAGCACACGGTTCATACCCGTGGCGTCACTGGTTCAAATCCAGTCACCGCTACCATAGCTATTACCGCGCCCGCATACCGGGCGCGTCATGTATTAAGGTTGTTTTTTCGCGCGGGATGGCCCGTGCGAGTCCCTTCTAAGGAGGATGACACATGGCAAAGGAGAAGTTCGAGCGTACCAAGCCGCATGTTAACATTGGCACGATCGGCCACGTCGACCACGGCAAGACCACGCTGACGGCGGCAATTTCCAAGACGCTGTCCGAGAACACGGGCGAGCATGGCACAGCGCATGCCGACTTCACGGCCTTCGAGGACATCGACAAAGCTCCCGAAGAGCGTGAGCGCGGCATCACCATTTCCATCGCCCACATCGAATACGAAACCGACAAGCGCCACTACGCTCATGTTGACTGCCCCGGCCACGCCGACTACGTCAAGAACATGATCACGGGTGCTGCGCAGATGGACGGCGCGATTCTCGTTATCGCCGCCACCGACGGCCCTATGGCTCAGACCCGCGAGCATATCCTGCTCGCCCGTCAGGTAGGCGTTCCCTACATCGTCGTCTTCCTGAACAAGTGCGACATGGTTGATGACGAGGAACTCCTCGAACTCGTCGAAATGGAAGTTCGCGAGCTGCTCGACAGCTACGAGTTCCCCGGCGACGACACTCCCATCATCCGCGGCTCCGCTCTGAAGGCCCTCGAGGGCGACAAAGAGTGGCAGGAAAAGATCTGGGAGCTCATGGATGCGGTCGACACCTACATCCCCACGCCGGAGCGCGACGTTGACAAGCCGTTCCTCATGGCTGTGGAAGACACCATGACCATCACCGGCCGCGGCACCGTTGCCACCGGCCGTGTGGAGCGCGGCGTTCTGCATGTGAACGACCCGCTGGAAATTGTCGGCATCAAAGAGACCCAGAACACGGTCTGCACGGGCATCGAGATGTTCCGCAAGCTGCTTGACGAGGCTCAGGCCGGCGACAACATCGGCTGTCTGCTCCGCGGCATCAAGCGCGAGGAAATCGTGCGCGGCCAGGTTCTCTGCAAGCCCGGCAGCGTGACCCCGCACACCGAGTTCGAAGGCCAGGTCTACATCCTGACCAAGGAAGAGGGCGGTCGTCACACCCCGTTCTTCGATGGTTACCGTCCGCAGTTCTACTTCCGCACCACCGACGTGACCGGTGTCGCCCACCTTCCCGAAGGCACCGAAATGGTCATGCCTGGCGACAACGTGACGATCAAGGGCGAGCTTATTCACCCCATCGCCATGGAGGAAGGCCTCCGCTTCGCCATCCGCGAAGGTGGCCGTACGGTTGGCTCCGGCCGCGTGACGAAGATCTTCAAGTAACAAGCACGCATTATGCAAGCGCGGAACCCCTTAGAGCGGGTTCCGCGCTTGATGCGGAATTCATGTGTATGCATCGCAAGCTAGTGAGTAACGGTAAAAGGAGAATTCATGCGTGTGACGGTCACCTTGGCGTGTACGGAGTGCAAGCGCCGTAATTACACGACCAAGAAGAACAAGCAGAACAATCCTGACCGCATTGAGTTGAAGAAGTACTGCAAGTGGTGCCGTGCCCATACGGTTCACAAGGAAACTCGATAGAAGGTTTGGGATTTACGAAACAGGTACAGGCCAGTAGCTCCAATTGGTAGAGCGGCGGTCTCCAAAACCGCATGTTGGGGGTTCGAGTCCCTCCTGGCCTGCCAGCTTGTTTGTACGAGCAGCCTTGAAGATGGCTGCTTCTTTGGGTTTAGAGTAAGAGATTTTTCCGGCAAAAGGAAAACCTGATGGCAAAGAAATCAAAGACACAGCGAGCGAAAGCATCTGCGGCTCGCGCGCAGCGCAAGCAGGCTCGCGATGCCGAGGCGTCTGCCGCCACCAGCGAGGTGAAAGCGGCCGAGACCGAGCAGGAGAAGCCGAAGCGGTCGCTTTTCAAGAAGTCGACTGCAGATGCGTCTGCCGGTTCGAAGCCGGTCGCCAAGGCCCAGGAAAAGAAGGCCGAAGCCAAACCGAAGAAGAAACGCTTCCAGTTTTTCCGCGATGTGAAGCTGGAGATGAAGCGTGTGACGTGGCCCACCAAGCAAGACGTTCTTCGCTGGAGCGTTGTGGTGGTAGCGGCGCTGCTGTTCTTCGGCGTCTATGTTGCCCTTCTCGACAACGTGGTCGTTACGCCGCTTCTTGTGGCTGTTTCCGGTCTGGGGGCTTAAAGCATGGCGAAAAAGTGGTATGTCCTGCATACGTATTCCGGATACGAGAACAAGGTCAAGAAAAACCTTGAAACACGTATCGAGACCATGGGTCTTGAGAACAACGTGTTCGGCATCGAGATTCCCACCGAAATGGTGACGGAAGTCAAAGAGGGCGGGCGCCGCGTTGAAAGCGAGAAGAAGGTTTTTCCCGGTTACGTTTTAGTGCGCATGGAGCTTGACGATCGCAGTTGGGCTGCGGTGCGCAACACTCCCGGAGTGACGGGCTTCGTGGGAAGTCAGGGCAACCCGGCTCCGCTCACGCGCGAGGAGTACAATAAGATTATGAAGCGCACGGGTCGCGAGGCGCCGAAGAAGACCTCCACCAATTTGGAAGTGGGGCAGACTGTAAAGGTTGTTTCCGGTCTTCTCGCCGAACTCGACGGCGTCATTTCGGAAGTGTCGCCCGATGTGGGCAAGGTGAAGATCATGGTCTCCATTTTCGGTCGGGAGACCCCGGTCGAGCTTTCATTCGACGAGGTGGCTCGGATATAATGTTGAAAACACAAGCGCACGTTCGCGCCCGCGTGGACCGGGGCTTCTCGCGAACAGGCGCTTTTGTGATAGAGCGAATATGAAGCAAAGAAGAGCTTGCGGGCGTGTTGCAACGAACGAACGCAAGCATGCATCTGAAAGGTAGCGATCACCGATGGCTGAAAAGAAAAAGACCGGCTTCGTCAAGCTGCAGATTCCGGCTGGCGCGGCCAACCCGGCACCTCCCGTGGGTCCGGCTTTGGGTGCTCAGGGTGTGAACATCATGCAGTTCTGCCAAGCGTTCAATGCGCAGACGCAGGATCAGTCCGGCACCATTATTCCTGTTGAGATTACTATTTACGAAGACAAGTCTTTCACGTTCGTATGCAAGACCCCTCCTGCGGCCGTGCTCATCAAAGAGAAGCTCGGAATCAAGAGCGGTTCGGGTATTCCGCAGATCACTTCAGTGGGTACGCTCACCGAAGACCAGTTGCGCGAAATCGCCGAAATCAAAATGCCCGACCTCAACGCAAACGACATCGACGCCGCTATGAACATCATTGCGGGAACGGCTCGTAGCATGGGCGTACGCATCGAGGGTCGCCCCATGAAGAAGAAGTACGTGCCTTCCCGCAAGGTGGCGGCTATGCTGCAGGGCAAGTCGATCGACGAATAACGCAGTAAAAGTGGAAGAGCAATAGGGCTCGCAACTACCACGAAAGGAAATGTTATGGCTAAGAAATCTAAGAATTATCGCGCAGCTTTGGAGAAAGTGCCGGCGGAGCCGGTGTCGCCGCTTGCGGCTATGAATTTGGTGAAGGAGATCGCTACCGCCAAATTCGACGAGACCGTTACGGTTGATTTCCGCTTGGGCATCGACACGCGTCAGGCCGACCAGCAGTTGCGCGGTACGGTGAGCTTGCCGAACGGCTCGGGCAAGACGGTTCGTGTTGCGGTGTTCGCCGAGGGAGAGGCGGCGCGCGCTGCCGAAGAAGCCGGCGCCGACATCGTGGGCACCGAAGAGCTTATGGCTCAGGTTCAGGCGGGCGAGTTCAACTTCGATGCCGCTGTGGCCACGCCCGATCAGATGGGTAAGGTCGGTCGCTTGGGCAAGATACTGGGTCCTCGCGGCCTTATGCCGAATCCCAAACTGGGTACGGTTACCAACGATGTGGCGAAGGCCATTAAGGAACTCAAGGGCGGTCGTGTCGAGTATCGCGCCGACCGTTACGGCATTGCGCATGTGGTGCTGGGCAAGGTGAGCTTCACGGCCGAGCAGCTAGCCGAGAACTACGGTGCCGTGTACGACGAGGTTCTGCGCATGAAGCCGGCTGCCGCTAAGGGCAAGTATGTGAAGTCCGTTGCCATCGCCTCCACCATGAGCCCTGGCATTCCGGTTGACTCTTCGGTGACGCGCGGTTATACCGAAGAGTAGCCTTTTGCTTCCGCACAGAAAGAGGGAAGCGCAAGAGAGAGTGCGAGAGATAAGCGCGAGGCGGCAACATCGTGGGCGGTCTTGACTCTCCGGTAAACCGCAAGAGAACCGTGGCATCCGCTGCGGTTCTTTTCGTTTACGGGCGGGTAACTCTGCTACAATGCCTTTGAGACGATTGGCGATTGCTTGCGGCGAAGGAGGTGTGTATGCTGAAGCCTTTGGTGTGCCCGTCATGCGGGGAAACCGGCATCGACGTATGCAAATACAAGTCGATGATGGTGCTTCGCCGTGATATAGCGCTTTTCTCCCTTGAATGTCCTTCCTGCGGCACCCGTATCTCTGCGCTTCAGCCCATTCCCTTAGCGCTTTGCGAAGAGATACGGTGCGCTGCCCTTGAGGTGGGTGCCGGTATGGGAAGAGCATAGGCTTCTGGAAGGGCGTGTGTGCCGAGCTTCGCTTATTGGCTCTTTGCCGCTCGGCAAGGCTTCGGCTGCTTGGCAGCCGGTTGGATTTTGAGGCAAATCTACTTTCGGAAAGGTTCGTATGCTGAACTCCATTTACCAGGCAATCGACCCTGTTATCTTTACGTTGGGCCCTTTCACGGTGCGCTGGTACGGCGTGGCTTATGTTCTGGGATTTCTCTGCGCGGCGCTGGTCATATGGCGCGTTTCGAAGCGGTGGCGCGTGCGCGTCGATTCCGATTCCCTGCTCACCATCATGTTCTGCGTTATCGTAGGCATTATCGTGGGCGCGCGTCTTGGCTACGTTGTTTTCTATGGCGTCGGTCAGTATCTTGAGAACCCGCTTGAAATATTGGCATTCAACAAAGGCGGCATGAGCTTCCACGGAGGTCTTGTGGGCGCGCTCGTTTCCGGCATCGTGGCGGCGAAGGTCACACGCATCCCCTATCTGACCTTGGCCGATTTGGGTTGTATCGGCGCACCTCTGGGGCTTTTCTTCGGTCGGTGTGCAAATTTCATCAACGGCGAGCTGTGGGGTGCGCCCACCGATGCGCCCTGGGGCGTGGTGTTCGGAGGTTCGGCGGGTCTTGTGCCGCGCCATCCGTCGCAGCTTTACGAGGCGCTGCTCGAAGGCGTCGTTCTGTTCGCGGTTCTGTTCTTGCTTTCCCGGAAGCGTCCTCCGCGCGCACGGGGAACGTTTCTGGGCGTGTTTCTTGTGCTTTACGGCACGTTTCGGTTCCTCGTAGAGTTCGTGCGTCAGCCCGATGCGCAGCTGGGCTATCTATGGGGTGGCTGGCTCACTATGGGTCAGGTGCTTTCGATGCCGCTTATCGCGGTAGGAGCGTGCGTGCTGGTCTATGCGCTGGTAAAGAAACTTCC
>JAEYEL010000119.1 GCA_023403475.1 Actinomycetes bacterium | reverse complement strand
GAGAGCCACTGCGCACACGCCGCGCCCTCTTCGTCGAAGTACGGCTTCGAAAGCACCCGTTCGATGGACTTGAGCTTTCTCGCGTCCACTTTAGTACGACTTTCGGGCTGCGCCGTCGCATCCTCGTACTGCGCACCGAACCCGTAATGCGCTTCCGGCAACGAGCCATCCACGACAGCTCCGACTGGTGCAGACGACACGTCGCCCGCGCCACCCGCGTCGAGCGCACCGTCAAGGCTGACCTCCCGCAGTGCAACCACGAACCCAACGGCCTTCCTATGCCCGAACGGCACGAGCACCGCGCACCCCACGGCAACCTCGAAACCGTCTTCGCACGCCGAGATTCCGTTTTCGTCCGAAACCGGCCCATTCCCACGCAGTGCGAGTTCGTCGTCGCCGCTCAATCCGTCCCCATGCGAAAACCCGCGCCCATCCGTCAACACGTCGGCGCACCCTGCACCGCCGGTTTCGGGCGCAAGATAGCTATAGGGCGCATCGAGCGCCCGAGTAGGGATGTCCAATATGACCGAAGCGATTCTCATGCCAGAAAGTATACCAGCATTCTCCCCGGTTTCTCCCCGGTTTCCGCAGCTCCAAATAGTTCGAATACAAGCACCCGAACAAGCATCCCCGCTTTTGCCACCTGCAGCAAACACGTTCCGCAACGACACGGCCAAGCTGCCAGCCAACCCGTCGCCTGGGTTTGCCGCCAGCGGCAAACGCGTTCCGCAGGCGGTAAACCCCAAGACGTAGACGAAACATAGAAGTGCTTGAGAGCATACAACGGGTCGATCGGCTAATTGCCTTTCTTTCCGATATAACCCGCAGCGCTCTTGGCGGCCGTTCTTCCCGTATGGATGTTGTTGGCGTTGCAAGAACCGGACACGTCGATGGTATAGAAGTTCTTGTATATCTTCGACCCGTCCACACCCGCAACATACAAACCGGGAATGGCCTCGCGGCGTGCATCAAGAACTTCCATAGCCCGATTGTAGTCAAGCCCGCCTATGGTGGTCGTCACATACACACCATGCTCCCACATGTAATACGGAGGATGGCTGAAAGAAACCAGTTGCTCAACAGGCTTACGGAAATCCTCGTCATACCCCGCCTCGCAATATCCGTTATACGTATCGACGGTTTCCAGAAGAGTATTTTTATCCAATCCCGACTTCTGGGCAAGTTCTTCAATAGTATCGGCTTTCCATAAATTACTGCAACCACTCGCTATTCCGTCTTCGAGCACTGAGACGAAATCCACATCGGCGCGAAAATCTTTCTTGAGCATCTCGCTATCTATCACGACATAGGATGTTTTCTGCGTCAGCTTCGACACGAGCTGCAGCCCAGGAGTAACCAAAGAATTCGCTTCGTTGGTAAAACGCTCCCCGTCTTGGTTAACCCAAATATAGCACGGATTGTTCATAAGAGGAACGAGGCTGTACCACCCCATCTTCGCATCAAGATGCCTGCAGGTAGGATAACCCATGAGCGTCTGATGCGGCGTCATGTCGCGCGCGCCAACGGCAACGGCCATGGCGATAGTAGAGCCATCATGCCCATCGGTACTGCGGGTATAGTAGTCTTCGTGACCGATGATGTCCGCGATCATCTCGGTGTTGTTAACGTAACCACCACCTGCCAAAATCACCGATTTTGCATCTATCTGAACAATTGTCCCATCCTTCTTTTCCGCATATACACCGACAACCGCACCCCCATCGCCAAGAATAAGGTCTTTTCCACTTGTCTCGAGCATCAGCTCGCCGCCCAAATCGGAAAACGAAGACACCATGGGGTCGGCAGGAGTCGTTCCGGCCTTCCACCGATGATAGATTTGAGGGTTGTCAGGGTTATTCGTATAATCAACCGCCTTATCTTCGAACGACACGCCATGATCCATCAACCACTTGATGTTTTCTCCCGATGCAAGAGCCATATCCTTCCACAGCACGGCATCCACTTGATAGCGGAACAGATCGAGTTCGTGATTCAGCAAATCCATGGGGTCTACGTCAACTCCCTGCACAATCGTCTGCGGCGAGCCAATGCCCATAAGACCCTCGGTGCCGTTCAAATTCCCGCCAGCTACGCTCTGCGATTCCAGAAGCACCGTGGAAAGACCGAGCTCGCATGCCTCAATGGCCGCCGAAAGCCCTGCGGGACCCGACCCGACCACGACAACGTCGCATGTCTTGGTTTCCGAGGGATTATAGCTTGCTTTTCCCGTCGAATCTTTATCCGAACCGCTTCCCGCATCCTGCTTCTGAGAACTCGGCGCACATGCGACGATGCCAGATGCCGCCGCAATCGACAAACCAGCAGCCAGACCGCCTTTCACAAAACTCCTGCGATCAAAACACTCTCCCATAGCAATTCCTTTCCGACTCCGTTTGCAGCCAAAACAGCCGCCTTTCGTTTTTGCCGCACATCGCAACATGGAGTATGCAGCGCATCTCGCAGAAAAGCACGGGAGCGCGCCCTTTCCTAGCCCCCGAAACCGGTACATCGGGAAAATTGGTACACATGAATTGGGTTATATCGGGCGAAAGCAGTTAAATCGCACTCGAATATGCCGAAATTTTTGAAAATTCGGGTAAACTGTCGCAGAAGCAAAAGGAAGGAATTTTTGCGGCCATGAACCTAAAGTCAATCAACAATAAGAAATCGGGGCTTTTCAAAGATTTCGGCTTCGTGTTCTTCATGCTGCTGTTCGGCCTGCTTGACTTTCCCGGATTCTCCTCGTCGGGCTTCTCTGATTTTGCGAGTGAATATCGCTTGCTCTCGCCCGCCAGCTATGCCCTTCCCCTTATCCTATGGGGTTTCTTCGGCGCAAAAATCAAGCAAATCCGCCTAAAAGTAATGGTATCTTGCATATGTTTTCTTGCAGCGCTTTCCTTGCTTTTCATCGCGCAAGAGAGCTTCCCCATCCCGTTCGCCATGGTTGCCTACATCATGCTGCTCGGGTTCGGTATCGCGGGAGGAATGGACGCATGGATGACCGCAATCGATGAGGCATCTCCAAAAGAAGACGCCTCCCATATCATCGCATGCTGTTTCGCAGCAACGATTCTCGAGATACCCTGCACTTTATTGCTCCAGGGGGCAGCATCTCCCATCCTTCTTCTCATAATCGTCGTCGGTAGCCTCCTTCCGCTTGCTCGTTCGCAAAGCACAATTTCAAGCAAACAGGCAAATGCCAAGGAAAGCGAGCACAGACCCGCTCGCCGCCACAGACAGCCAACTTGGAAGGGACTTCTTTTCTTCGCCCCCATCGCCTTGTCTGCCGCTCTCCTGCAGACCCTCGCGTTCGCAACGCCTCTTATCGAATCGGGAATACGCGTTCCCTCCCTCTTCGGTCGTCTTTTGGGATATTCATGCGTGCTCGCGCTCTGGAAACTTCGCAAAGAGGCAATCGAGCGAGGAACCTCTCTGTATCTGGCAAACATGCTCGTAGTGATACTCGCCTTCTGCCTCGCGGCAATTGGCTTTCAGGAGGGCGAAGCCTACATGGCCGCGAGCGGGTTTTCTTTCTCATTGGGATTCGCTTCGTGCCTCTTGCTGCTCCTTGATGGGAAATACGCCTTAAAGCACTCGCTTCCCCAAACGGCATGTATCGGCATGGGGCTTATCTACGCCATCATCGGCGCAGGAGTTCTATTGGGAAACGCCATCACGAACGCCTTCGATACCGAGATGGCGACATTCTTTGTAATAGCGCTTATCATACTTGGGGTCATGGCCGTCGCAAGCCTTGCACTCAATATGTTCCAGAACGGAAAACAAGAACCTCTATCGGAATCAACAGGGAAAACCTCCCTGGCAGACAAAGAAAGCAAAGTCAACCTTAGCGGCGTTGCGAAAAAATACGCCCTCTCGAAACGCGAGCTGGAAATCCTCTCATATCTTGCCCAGGGCAGAAGCGTGCCCTACATGGCAACGAAGCTCTATCTTTCCGAAAACACCATAAGAGGATACACGAAGAAACTCTATAAGAAAATGAACGTCCACGGAAAGCAAGAGCTGCTCGACCTCGTTGAGCTGCAAGCGAACGAATAACAAGCTATCGAGCCTGAAAAAGCGAATCACCCGGAAACGCAATCAGAAGAAACCGGCACGTCAAAACCGTTCACAAACTCGCAAATCTTGACCGGGGACGCTCGAAAAAGCCGCATCGAGCGTCCCCGCAACCACCCTATAGCCCGCACGCCTCGCGCAGGGCTTCGGCTTTGTTCGTTTTCTCCCAGGTGAACTCGGGAAGCTCGCGGCCGAAGTGGCCGTAGGCCGCCGTTTTGCGGTAGATCGGGCGGCGCAGATCCAGCTCGTCTATGATGGCGGCAGGGCGCAGGTCGAACACCTCGGTAACGGCGCGCTCGATGTCAGCCTCGGGAACGTGTGCCGTGCCGAAGGTGTCCACCATGATGGACACTGGGCGCGCCATGCCGATAGCGTAGGCCGCCTGTATCTCGCAACGGTCTGCCAAACCGGCCGCCACCACGTTTTTCGCCACCCAGCGAGCGGCATAGGCAGCCGAGCGGTCCACCTTCGTGCAGTCCTTGCCGGAAAAAGCGCCGCCGCCGTGACGGCCCATGCCGCCGTAGGTGTCGACGATGATCTTGCGCCCGGTAAGACCCGCATCTCCCATAGGGCCTCCGATAACGAAGCGGCCCGTGGGGTTCACGTGTATCTCGGCATCTTCCGCCAGCAGCACGCCCTCGTTTGCAAACACCGGCTCGACCACGTTCTCGATGAGCGCGGCGCGCAGAGCCTCGTGTTCGACGTCTTCGGAATGCTGCGTGGACACGACCACCTTTTCCACGCAGGCAGGAACACCGTTCTCGTAGCGCACGGAGACCTGGGTCTTGCCGTCGGGGCGCAAATAAGGAAGCGTGCCGCGCTTTCGCACCTCGGTCAAGCGCTCAGCCAGACGGTGCGCCAGATAGATGGGCATGGGCATGAGCGTCTTCGTCTCGTTGCAGGCGTAGCCGAACACCATGCCCTGGTCTCCCGCGCCCACCGCGTCGTAAGGGTCGTTTTCCGCGCACCCGTGCTGGGCTTCCCACGAAGTGTCCACCCCGAGCGCTATGTCGGGTGACTGCTCGTGAATGGCGTTCACCACGCCGCAGGTCTCGCAGTCGAAGCCGTACTTTGCGCGGTCGTAGCCTATCTCGCGCAGCACGTCGCGCACAATGTGCGGCACGTCCACGTATGCCTGCGTGCGGATCTCGCCGGTCACGAACACCATACCGGTCGTGGCCAAGGTTTCGCAGGCGCAGCGCACCTGCGCGGGGTCGGCGGGCAGCCCGTTCGGGGCGATGTAGCCCGCATGCGCCAGCTCGATCTCCTTCGTCAGAATGGCGTCGAGCACGGCATCGGAAATCTGGTCGCAAATTTTGTCGGGATGCCCTTCCGTCACCGATTCGGACGTGAAGACATAGCTGGACTTCGTTTGAGCCATAAGATTCCTCCTTCATCGTTGTTGGCCGTACCACCTTGGCACACGAGAAGCGCACCTGGTTGGTGCCGGGATCGCAGAGCCAACTCTCTCCCCCGACTCTTGATAAAACGGACACTGAAACGTTCGCAGCGCAACCGAAGCCGCAATTGCAAACTGCGCCATGGTAACGCTAATCCAAACTTCGCGCAAGCCGCAAAAAACAAAAGGCCGAAAACCCTAAATCGCAAATCGCAGGATGCCCGAAACTGTACTATGCATAACAAAAAGCGGAAGCTAGGGATGGTCACGAGCGAATCGTGTTATGATGCGCAAGCGGCGCTTCGTCGGCTTTGGGCGCATCCTCGAAGGGGGATGAGGCCCATGGACGCTCAAACGGTAATCGCAATATGCGCTCTGCTGTCTGTCTTCCATCGCCGTCATCGAGATGGCGGAAAGGAGCTAGCGAACGTATCCGAACAAAGTTAAACCTCGCAGGCTTCGACGCAAACGGGGTTCGACCTAGCAAGGATGCGCCCTGATCAGCAGGACACCGCTTATTGGCATTTTAGTACGAACACAGCCGCGCTGCAACCTCAACCGAAAACAGCACGCTTCCCTCCATAGGAGAAAGGCACCGGAGAAAGGCACCCGCCATGGAAAACGATCCCGCAAAGACCAGCACCTCGACCCTACCCGAAAACAGCTGCCCCGCCCCAGTAACCAGCAGCGCCCCCGCAGCCTGCGCGAACGCCGCGTACACACGGGAGTACTTCGACATCATGAACGCGCTCGGCGGCGACGTTGCAGGACGCCGTGCGGCACGGGCGTACATGCGCTCGTCCACGGCCATCTGCCACCACGAGGTGGTGGAATCGACCTTCGTCCCCCGGCTTTTCGACCGCCCCACCTACAAAGCCATGAAGCGCACGGCAGAGACGGCGCACCGCATTCTGGTGAAGGTCATCAAGCATTATCTGACAGACCCCGCCTATCGGCGCGTCTTCGACTTCGATCCGCGCTTGGAAGAGCTTATCTGCCTGCCGCGCGGATATAACTCGGTGCTTCCTTTCGCACGCGTGGACACGTTTTTGAACGAAGACAACCTGCGCTGCAAGTTCTGCGAGTTCAACGCAGACGGATCTTCCGGCATGAACGAGAACCGCGAGATCACGGCCTCCATCGCGCAGTCGGAAACGTTCAAGGAGTTCGCAAGCCGCCACCGGGTGGAGACCTGCGAGCTGTTCGAATCGTGGGTGAGCACGTTCCTTGGCATCTACTCCACCTATAAGCACAAGGTGGCCCGCCCGCGCGTAGCCATCGTCGATTTTTTGGAAAACGCCGTCGTGGACGAGTTCCACGTGTTCGCCAAACTGTTCGAGGCGCGCGGTGTGGAGTGCGTCGTAGCCGACGTGCGCGAGCTGACCTTCGACGGCGAGGCGCTGCGCGATGCGGACGGCAAGCGGATAGACGCCATCTGGCGGCGTTGCGTGACAAACGACGTGATGGACCGGTGGGAGGAATCACAGCAGCTCGTTGCCGCCGTGCGGGCGGAAAAGGTAGCGCTCATCGGCAGCTTCGCCGGACACATCGTGCACGATAAGCAAATATTCAAGGCGCTGTTCGACCCGGCGACCCAGGCGTTCCTCACCGCCGACGAAGTGTCGTTCGTGGAAGAGACCGTGCCCTTGACCGCGTTTCTAGACGACGATCAGGTGAACATCCCGCAGATCCGCGCGAACAAGGAGGAATGGATCATCAAGCCCACCGACCACTACGGCGCTGACAACGTCTACGCCGGCTGCTTCGTAAGCCAGAAGGAATGGGAAGACCTTGTGGACCGCTTCGCGAACGGGCGCGCCGGCTACCCGTTCGTCGTGCAGCGCTACATCCGCCCTTACCAGACCGCAACCCTGCCGCCCGATGCGGGCATCGAGAACATGGCGGATAGCGACGTGCGAAACGAGCCGCAAGCGTACAACAACCTCAACGGCCTCTACCTCTACGACGGCGAGTTCACAGGAGTGTTCTCGCGCCTAGGACCTTTGCCCACCATCAGCAAGGATATGCAGGGAATAACTGCCGCGACGATATGGGTTGATTAGGAAGAGAGTGTATGCGCATAGTGAAGGGAATCGCAACCGGCGTTGCTTCGACCTTACTGGCGGTTACGCTGTTCGCGGCAGGGTTCGGGGTTTGCTGCCTGCCGATCGTCACGCAGGTTCTGTCGCGGGCGACGAGCAACGCGGCAGACGCGCCGTACACTTCCGAGCAGCTTACAACGCTGGCGCAGGCCACGCGCGACTTCACGGTGGATGACTACGGGCGCATGGCCTTCGGCGATGAGGGCGCGGAACAGGCTCTGGCGAACGTGATTCTGCAGGCAGCGGAAACGGCGAGCGCCGAAGGGTCGCCCGTCGCCGACCGCTGGAGCGCAGCGGCGCGGGCCGCCTTGGAAGGCAAAGCATCCGCTGCATCGGCCGGCGCATCCCCCAGTGCCACCGCATTCGACGCCTTGGCCGCCGTAAGCGATGCCTACACGCTCGACGCCGATGCGGTCTCACACCTGCAAGACTGCAACAAGCTCATCCGCAGTGTCGCCCCATGGCTTTGGGCATGCGCGGGCGCTTCGCTTGCCGTGCTAGCCGCGCTCCACATAGCGAACAGGCGCAACCCTCGCTGCGCCCGTGCAGCGGCCCGCATCTGCACGGCGGCGCCTATCGCGCTCATCGTCGCGCTGGCAGCCTGCGGCATTTGGGCAGCCGCCGATTTCTACGGCTTCTTCTCGGCCTTCCACGAGGTGCTCTTCCCGCAGGGAAACTGGACGTTCAGCATAGACAGCCTGCTCATCTGCATGTATCCGCTCAGCTTCTGGATGGGCATGGCCGCAGTGTGGGCCGCCACGACCCTTGTCGCCTGCGCGGCGAGCCTCGCCTTGGGCGCAAAGCTGAGGAGAGCAAGCTAGACGGGGACGGGACTGGACTGGGACTGGAGCCGGAACCGGGATCGGGATCAGAACCGAGACCGAAGGCGGGACTGGGACCGAAGGCGGACCGAAAGCCAGACCGAAAACGAAGTCTGAATCCGAATCGAAAAGCAAGCTGAACTTACCGGCAAAGCAAGATCGACGACCCGAGAAAACGACGGAAAGCGACCGAGAACATGATATGCTTCGGTCGCTTTCCGTTTCGATGACTGGAGAAGCCATGCTCGACCTCGCCGCGAAAGGCGCAGGCCGCGGCACGCGCTACCTCCCTGCCCGCTAAGGCAGCCAGAGGGCCTTCCGGCGAGGAGACGCAGGCGGACTCTGTTAAGAATTCGGAATTGAGGGGAAAGAGGGGGCCTCGAACACGGAAACTCCGAATTCCTGTTAAGAATTCGGAGTTAAGGGGAAGCCGAAAACCCGCCATCAGGCGTTTTGCAGCGGCGCCGTACCGCAGCCCCGCCGAGCCCTTCGCATAACCGCAGGTCGGCGTCTTCGCCGACCCTCCGAGCTCCCCTCAATTCCAAATTCTTAACGCAAACGGGGCATTCCCGCGTTTCGCCCGCCCGGCCTCTGTCTGCGGGCCGCCGAACCCGTAACGCCCGCCGCGCGCCCGCGCGCCACAGGAGGTTCGCCCACAAGATAGCCATCGCTTCGAGCATGCAGGCCGGAGACGCCCTTGCGCACAAGCTGGCAGGTTCGGAATCCGTAGAAGAACGCCGGCGCATCGTCGAGCGAAAGATCCGTACGATAAGAGAGTCCCTCGACAATGCGAGCGTATTTCATCTGCAAATGAATTGGATGGGCTTTCATACGGCCCCCCCGTAAACCGCAAGCGCCGCGCTGACGGCGGTGCGCAACCTTCTCTTCTGCACCCTGCGCTGCGAGCCTCTAGACACCCGCCGCCATTCGCGCTTCCAAGGCTTCCAGGTTCTTCTTGCAGCGGGCGAAGCGTTCGTCGCCGTAGCTGGTTAGGCTCTCGTCGAAAGCGGAGCGCTGCTTTCCCCAAAGACTCCAGAGGAAGTCGATGAGCACCACGTTCGCCGTTATACGGCCCATCTCCTCTGCGGAAGGTTCGCGCCTGAAGTAAGCCCGCGCGAACGCCCGCTGCTCCGCATCGGTAAAACCCGATTCTACAACCACGTCCGCAACGTCCCACATAGGGTCGTTCATGCCAGCGTATTCCCAGTCCAGAAGGTACATGCGCCCGCTTTCCGCATCCTTCACGAAGTTCTCGCACAAAGGGTCGCAATGGCACAGGCGCCGCGAACTCGCATCCCCCGCATACGGGGCGAGTGCGCGAAGCACGCGCTCCTTCACCTCTTCGTAGTCATCCCAGAACCGTCCGCCCTCGCTCAGGATAAGCCGTTCGTATTCTCCCACCTTCTCAAACGGGTCGAACACTACGGAAACTTCCTGCGCGCTTTCGTGCAAGCGACGAAGCGCATCGGCCATGCCCTCCATGTTCTCGGGGTCGTGCGCGGTTTCGACGTGAATGGTCTCAGCGTAGGGAATCCACTGCGTCACCTTCTCGCCCGTTTCCGCATCGAACCAATAAAGCAGGCTGTCCACCTCTATGTCGCTGGCAATCTGATTGATGATGCGCTCGTCAGCCCTGTTCACCAGCCCTTCGGTGCCGTCGCCAGGAAGGCGCACCGCCACATCGCGCGCGTCCGACAAAACGCGGTAACTGCGGTTCGTCAGACCGCCCAGCCGCTCTATCCGTTTCGGTTCGCCAAAGCCCAGCTGCTCGAACAGTTCCGCTATGCGCTTCTCGTCCTCCATTGTCTTCCCCTCTCGTGATCATCGCACGGGATC
>JAEYEL010000095.1 GCA_023403475.1 Actinomycetes bacterium | reverse complement strand
CTTTGGAACGCTTCAAAACCTTGCGCTGCGCGAGCATGACGTTCGACTTCGCCGTAAGATGCGGGAACAAATTGAAGCTCTGGAACACCATGCCCACCTTGGCGCGCACGGCATTGATGTCGGTTTTCGGATCGGTTATCTCGGTGTCCTCGAAGAACACGTGACCGCTCGTAGGGGTTTCCAACAGGTTCACGCAACGCAGAAGCGTCGACTTGCCGGAACCGGAAGGCCCTAAAATGACCACCACTTCCCCACGCTGCACCTCAAGATCGACCCCGCGCAGCACGTGCAAGTCGCCGAAGCTCTTATGCAGATCGACGATACGGACGACAGCGCCGGAAGACGGATCGCACTCGTTGCCTTGCGCAGAAGAAACCGCTTCTTCGGCTAGCTTGGTCGCAGACGAGCCGACCAGCTTCGCGTCGCGCACACCATCTGCGAGAGAAGCCTCTTTTGCCCTTGCAGTGTCGCCATGTTTCAAATTGGACATGCCATGCACCTTCCTTACAGGCTCGACATCTGCTCGGGCGTTATGTAGTCGCCATCGGAAGAATCCTCAAGCTTCGCGGCGATAACGCCCGCCGCGACCGGCGTTGACGCACCGGTGATGGCCGCTTCCGCAGCCTTACCGCGCTTGCGCCTCTTCTTGCCGCCGGGCGTTTTGCCGGCATCGTTGCCCGCCAAACGATTCTCCAGCTTGCCCACCAGCTTCGCCAGCGGCAGCGTGATGACCAGATAGAAGCACGCCGCCACGATGTAGGGCGTGATAGAGCCCGTAGATGCCACGATGGTTTTGGCGTACATGACCACTTCCATGAAGCCTACTGCGGCAAGCATCGACGTATCCTTGTACAGCAAAATGAACTCGCTGGTCATAGTGGGAATAACGCGCCGCACCGTCTGCGGGATGATAACGAAGAGCATAGTCTGCGCACCGTTCATGCCCAGCGATCGCGCGGCCTCGAACTGCCCTTTGCTAATGGACTGGATGCCGGCGCGGAAGATCTCGCATAGATATGCGCTCGAATTCATGGAAAGCACGATAACGCCCAGCAGGAATTCCGGAATCTTGATGCCAGCCAACGGCAAACCGAAAAATGCGATATAGATTTGCAGGAACAAAGGCGTTCCGCGCACGATGTTCACATAGGCGGTGGCCAGACCGCGAAACAAGCGGAAACGCGCCATGCGCATGAGGGCGAGCAAAAGGCCAAAGGGAATGGCCAGCGGAAACGCGCACGCCACGATACCGAGTGCCATGAAGAAGCCCTTGAGTATCACCGGGAAGCTGGTAACCAGGATAAGAGGGTTCAGGAACAGGAACAAAAACTTGCTGGAATTCCATGCCTTCACCCATTCCTGATCTTCCAACCATGAGGAAATCTGCTTGGTAATGGTTACGCCCGTCACCGGAATGGAGGGGATAGCCTCCATAGCCTGTTCGGTACCGCCGCCTGTGGCGTACGTCCCGGTCAAGACCATGTCGCCCCCGTCGGCGGGAAAATGCACCCCGTACACTTCCACGCGGAAGTAACCTCCGGCCTGCGCCGGCTCCGCGAAATCGGCACGGAACGTTTCACCATCGGCGGAAAACTCGGCGTCGATTGTCGTGCGCGTCATAAGATCGTCGCCCGAAAGCATGGTTATGCGCGCATTGTCGAGCGAAAACGTGGTGCCTGCGGGAAACGTGAAGGCAATGCCCTCGAGCTGTTCGTCGGCGTTGCTCTGCCCCTCCCATGTCACGCGGGTCTCGATGCCGCCGAGCACCTCGCTGGCACCGTCGGCATTCGTGCGCGCCGTGCACTTCACCACATCAAGCGCATACGCGCCGGAAGGCATTGCCGCAAGCACACCGCATGCCAAAACGCAGGCGAACAACACCGCCGTCAACGCGGCAAGTACCCTGCGGCTTTTCACTATGGACGTCATAGAACTCGATTCTCTATGGCCTGCAAGAACACCAAGCGGTGCACTCTGGTTTGGCGGCGATAAACGCGACCGCTCCGACAAACCGCAATGCACCCCTTGCATAAACTTCGGACGAAGTTGACGACACCTAAAGCCTCAATGCCGGTTTGCGCTTAAGTTCGGGCCCAAGCTCGGATCCAAGATTGAACCCAAGCTCGAGCTCAAATTCAAACTCAAAGACGCAACTCGAGGAGAAGCGATGGCTCGCGAGAGCTGCGAGAGCCTGAGCAGCGCTTGCGGGCTGCTGCCTCAAAGCAGAAACCCGCAAGCAAGGAATTCAAACTAGCCGAGCCACTTGTTCGTAAGCTCGTCGATGGTGCCGTCTTGCTTAAGCTTCTCGATAGAGGCGTTTACAGCCTTGAGCAGCTCGGGGTTGTCCTTCGAAACGGCGATGGCATACTCCTCGCCCGTGGCGATGGGCAGCACGATCTCGGCATCGCTGTAGGCGTTCGCAAGCATCTTCTTCACTACCGCATAGTTCGTGCATACATAGCAATCGGCTCCGTCCTGACCGGCCTGCATGGCAGCGAAAGCGTCAACGGAATTGCCGAACTCCTTAATGGTGGCGTTCGGGAAGTTCTCCTTGCAGTACGATGCGCCCGACGTGCCCGACTGAACCATGATGACGACGTTTTCCTTGTTCAGCTCTTCGGCGGCGTTGTCCTTGTTCACCGTACCACCCTTCATGGCGGCAACGGCCAAGTCATCGATATAGTAGGTCTCGCTGAAATCGACCGTCTTGGCGCGTTCGGGATCAACCGTGAACCCGGAAATGCCCAAGTCGGCCTGACCGCCGGCGGCAATGGCGGTGAGAATGCCGTCGAACTGCAGAGGCTTCACCTCAAGCGTCAGACCCAGATCGTCGGCGATAGCCTGCGCGATGTCGATATCTAAGCCCACGGCCTTATCACCCTCAAGATTCTCGAACGGCGGGTAATCGGGCGACGTGGCGATAGTCAGCGTACCGTCCTGCACAAGCGTGTAGCTTGCGGTGGCAGGCTCTTCGGCCTTGTCCTTCGCGTCGCCTTTCGCGTCGTTGCTGCCCGAAGAGCAGCCGAACAGTGCCAACGACGCCGCGAGCGCACCGGTAGCGGCAAGAGCCGCCCACTTCTTCAACTTCATGGAATTCCTTCCTCCCTGGCCCCTCCGTAACATCGTGCGCACGCACGACGAAAGAGCACTCTCTTTTTGATGCCTGACCATTATAAACAAACCTGCACGTTGTTGCCGATTTGTTTTGGCATTGGTCGATTATAGGCATCTCTTGTTTCCCGAAAGTTACCAAAAGTCACCGAGCAGGCAAAATCCCAAGAGAAAGGAAAGGGAGATCGCGTGTGAGCTAGACCTCCTCCGTAAAGCAAGCAACTGTCAAGTGCAACCAGCACTTAAGTGCAACTAACACTCAAGCGCAACCAACACGCTACATCCTGAAAAGGCCGCTATGCGATCCCGTTGCGCGCAGGCAGTAGCAATTTTTCGCGCAGACGGCGTATGCGCGCTTATCGAATTTTGCGCGACGGCGTCTGCGCAATTACAGTTCTTCTGCCTTAAAGGTGGCATATCCCTCGTAGTAATAGCTATGGTCGATGCCCTTCATATAGACCTCGCGGCTGTCCACATCGTTGGTCAGCGCCGCTTTCAGCAGAACCTTGATCTCCGTGTCTTTGATGGGACTGCGCTCCATCGCCAGTAGGTAGTCCCCCTTGTCGACCTTGCTCCAATCAACCACCTGTCCGATGCCCTTTTTCAGCATCAGATCCAGCCAAATGCGAGTACTGCGCCCGTTGCCCTCCCGAAATGGGTGAGCGATGTTCATTTCCACATACTTCTCGATAATCTCATCGTAGGTGGACTGAGGCATCCTGTCGATATTTGCCAGCGCCGCTTCCAAATATATCAGCGGAGCAAAACGGAAATTTCCCTTTGCCAAGTTGATGGTGCGAATTTTGCCTGCAAAACCGTAAATATCCCCAAAGAGGTACTCGTGAATCGCTTTCAGCCCCGCAAAGGTACCGACAGGCAGGGCATCCAGCGCGCCGCTTTCAAACAACCGCACGGCTTTCTTCTTGCTGATCTTTTCTTCCTCGCGGGCAAGCTCCGCAGAATCGGTTATGCCCAGTTTGTTTTCAAGAACCATCTTGCCTCTCCCTCACCGGTTGGCGGCTGCGCCTAAGTTCACCCAAGCGCTCGCTTCGCCGACAAAATTGTTACTACCATAGGATACACGTCGGCATCAGGGAATCGCCGGGGCAAGGAAAAAGTCGCCCGACGATGCTTCTGTGAACTCCCCAAGGCAGAACGTCATGTAAAACGGCAGATAGAGGATGGGGCCTTCTTGCTGCACGTTGTTGCGGGAAAAAACGACCGCCTCGCGAATCTTGTAATCGGGAATGCCGAGCAGATGATCGAGTGCCGCATGAGCCCGAACCTTCCTTCCCGATTTAACCTCGATCGGCACCGCTTTGCCTCGTGTTCCCTCGATAACGAAATCAACCTCCCCAACGCCTTCCGATTGATAGTACCAAGGCGTTATTTCCTGCGCGACAAGCTCTTGGGCAACAACATTTTCGTACACGCCACCCAAATTCGGATCCTTTATATCCAAATAGATCGCACGAGCCATGCTTTGCGGATAACGGGAAACGAGCATGCCCGTATCCGATTCGTACAGCTTGAACATCGATGCTTTTTCCGTCCGCTTAAGAGGACAGCGCGCCTCTGTTGTTTGCACGACCCGAAGCCCGACGCCGGCGTTCACCAGCCACAAGAAATCATGATCGTATGAACCGAGGCGAGCGCCTTCCTTCAAAGACGAAACAACAAACCGACGCGACTCGTATTCAAGCTGCAAAGGAATCTGATCGAATATAGCCCGCACTTCGAATGCTCTCGTTTCAGCATATTTCCCGATATCCTGGACGTACTGCCGCACCAAACCCTCTTGCAAGCGGCGCGTTTCCACAAGCGAGAAACCGGAATCGATGTAATTCCGAACAACCTCGGGCATGCCCCCCACGACAATATAAGCGCGGAAGTTCTTCATCATAATGTCGTGAAGATAGTTATCGACAGGTCGATGGCTGCATAAGCAGTCCCTGATCTGATCGAGGAACCTCTGTTCGACACCAACAGCCCAGCAAAATTCCTCGAAGTCCATGGGACGCATAACCAGCTGCTCGACATAGCCTACGGGAAAAGACGAAATCCCTTTGAACTCAGTTCCGAGCATAGAACCGGAAAATGCGAATGAATAGCGACCATCCTCGACAAGCGCCTTGGCGATAGTCACAATATCGGGGTATTCCTGAATTTCGTCAACGAAAACAAGCGTATCGTGTTCGATAAGCCTATTCGGGAAAAGCAGCGCGATGCGATTGATGAAATCCGTCGCATTTTCCGCCCCTTCGAGCGCGCGGCGCGCCTTTTTGTCGAGCAGCAAGTTCACCTCGAAGTAAGCGGCATAGTTTGCCTTGCCAAATTCCCTGATTGCATAGCTTTTCCCAATCTGGCGAGCACCAGTTACCAGAAGTGCCTTGTGCGACGACGCCTTCCACACAGCAAGCTTTTCGGTGATTCTCCTTCGCAGCATAATGCTCCAATCGACAAAAATCGATAGATTCGATTCGCCAATTATCGCATAAATCCAGAGATACATATTGCTTATTGCTGCAAAAATCTGTAGATATTAGCGAGCATGGCTTTGCAAAATTTGCATCAGTTGCTCTTCACAGATGAAATTTCAAAGCTTCGCGTCTACGAATATTCTAGCAGCATCCCATTCGTTCAAAAGCGAAGCCACATCGCATGTCTTAGCTTCCCCGCCTTCAAACCAGACAAGACGAACGAAATCTTCCATCGGATACACAGCGGTTATCTTCTTGAGCACGTCCAACCTCCTATTAGGTCAAAGGTGGAAGCTTATGAAAACTCTGCATCGCTCTTCACTCTTGACCTTTTGCCTCGTTCCAGAGGGATTCTTGCTCTTCGGACGTGAGGTCTTCCACGGCGACGCCTTTTTCGCAGGCAGCCTTTTCCATGAACGACCAGCGGGCACGGAACTTGCCGCAGGAGACGCGAAGGGCCGTTTCGGAATCCACGCCCATATGGCGCGCGACGTTCACGAGCGCGAAGAGAACATCGCCAAGCTCCATCTCGACGGCAGCTGCATCGGCCGCCGCCGCAACGGCTGTCGCAGCAGCGTCAAGCTTGCCGTCGGGAGTTTTCGGGGCGGCGGCATAGGCTTCGCGCAGCTCGCCTACCTCTTCGTGCACCTTCGCCCACACATCGTCGAGTGCGTCCCATTCGAAACCCGCTGCCGCTGCCTTGCGCGAAATCTTCTGCGCCTGCATAAGCGCAGGGAAACTGCGCGGTACGCTGTCGAGCAGGCCAGATGGGGCTTCCGGGGCTTCTGCGACCCCTGCACCGCCTTCGCCTGTCGGGATGCCTTCGCCTGCCACGCCGATTCCGCTCGGCCTGTCGCTCCCGTCTTCCGCAGCAGCGCCGCCGGCCGCAGCACGCCGTTCCGCAAGCTTCACCTGATCCCATAGGTTCAGCACGTCGCCCGCACTCGCGGCGGAAGCATCGCCGAACACGTGCGGATGGCGCCGCACTATCTTCGCGTTCACGTCGGCGCATACGTCGTCGATGGTGAACTCGCCCGCATCCCGGGCAATCTGACTTTGCAGCACTACCTGCAAAAGCACGTCGCCTAGCTCTTCACGCAGATGCGCAACATTACCTGCCTCGATGGCATCGACCGCCTCATAGGCCTCTTCTATCATGTTGTGCGCAATGCTGCCATGCGTCTGCTCTTTGTCCCACGGGCATCCGTCCGGCGCACGCAGCGCTGCAATAGTAGCTACGAACTGGTCGAACGACGGATGCTCCGCCGGGTGCGAGGCAATCTGCAGAGCAGAAGGCGCTTCGGGGGCCGAAGGCGCCTCGAGAGATGAAAAGATCTCGAGAGCCGAAGAATCTTCGGCGGTTGAAAAAACCCCGAGGGACAGAGAATCCTCAGCGGAATCCGTAGAGGGAGCCCGGCGGGCCGCCGGGTCAAGCTGGTCGTTCATGGAAGTTCCTTTCGTCCTATGCACGAAGGCAGTATACCGCTAGCAGCAGGGCGCACGCCGCCCTCTCCTACAAACACTTTATGCGACCGCAGATCCATCAGTTATTTTGTGCAAAAACACCCGAAGAAGCGCACAAGCGCTGCAAGAACGGGCTGCAAGGGCGTCTGGGTGATACAATCTGAGAGCATTCATACGAAAGAGAGCGCTATGGGAACAAAGCTCCGAAAAATGCGTTTTTCGGAAAACGGTAAAAAGGAAGAGAGCAGCGAGGAGCTTTCTGCCGCATGCCCGGGAAGAG
>JAEYEL010000041.1 GCA_023403475.1 Actinomycetes bacterium | reverse complement strand
TCCCTTTCCTTGTTTCGCCCATGGAGAACAGACCCTCGTCTTGGGTCGAGATGACGATGTCGATACCGTCCTTTTCCTTCAGAAGCTCGCTGTCCGCCACGACAGCTACGATAAAGTCTACCTTGTGGTTCTCAAAGTAGGCAACGAGGCGCCTCAAATTCAGATGCGTTATGGGCTTGTCGAGGCTGAACACCCCGAAGCGGTGTCCATCTTTTTTGAGGATGACGCCCTCGCTGTATTTCCCCGGGTTCTTGGTATCGAGGACGAACACCGTCGCGCCCTTGTCTTCGTAGCTCTGCTGCACCTGCGCAGCTGAAACCCACGTGCGCTTCCCGCTTTTCTTGAGAGTACCCACCTTCTCGACAAGCGCTTTTGCGGAATCCGCGCCCGATGCATCAACATCTCGGGCAGAGCCTTCGTTTTCCGCGGAGCGATCTTCTCTTCCCGCAGTATCTTTTCCCCCCATGTCCGATGTATTCCCGGAATCCGCTCCGTCCTCAGAGCCCGTTTCGCCCTCAGGATTCGATCCGTCCTCAGGGTTCCCGCCCTTTGAAAGGCTCGGCTCGTCTTCGGGCTTCGAAGGCGCGAACTTCCCCGCCCCCACATAGCCCTCGCCTTTGTTCGCAGCGGAACCGTCCGCATCGGCAGCTTCTTTGTCAACCGTGCCGGCGTAGGCGATGACCGTGTAACCGTCAAGGCTTCCGAACGTATCGTCTATGTTCGTCGCCGCCACGTTCCACGAATGGCCTGCGAAGATGTAACCCACAAGGCAGCATCCTGCGAAAACGACGAGCAGCGCGAAAACGACGAGCGCGATTTTTTCACGTGAGCGTTCAGACATAATGTGGCAATTATACGCCCTTCGAAAGCGAAGGGCGCGCTATCGAACCAACCGACAGAATATCGACGGAAGGCTTTAGGGAAGGATCCTGCGGAAGGAAAGGCATGGGAACCTATGCGAGAACCTTCTCGTAGGCAACGCGCTCGGGCGCAACCGCATCGGCGTACGAAACGTACACGATTCCGCACTCCTTATAGCCGGCCTTTTCGAACAATCTCCTCATGGGAACGTTTCCAGGATGCGTGTCGATGCGTATGCTCTTCTTGCCGGCCTGCCGCACCAAGTCCTCAGCCTTGTGCATAATCATAGAAGCCGCGCCCTTGCCTCTATGCTCGCGAGCGACCGCAACGCGGTGAATCACGCCGTAGCAGGGCTCGTCGGAAGAAGAGTCGGTGAGCCAGGAACCGTGCTCTATCGCATCGTATATCGAATCGCCCTCGAAGCCCAGCATGAACGTCGCCATAACGGTATCGCCCTCTTCGACTACGTAGGAGTTGTCGTGCGCGATATCCTCTTCTATGACCGAGCGATACGGGTATTCCCCTTGCCACTGATCGACGCCGAGGTTTGCCAGCGCGACACGACCGTCGGCTATTATCTCCATGATGCGATCGAGGTCTCCCTCGCGTGCCTTACGAATATCCACCGTATCCCTTTCATTCGGAGAAGGAGCCTGTTTTCGGCAGCACTTCTTATGGGGCAGTACGACCTCCGAAACCTGGAATTCCCCCGCCTCGTCCGTCGTCTTCCCGTGCATCCGCAAAGCATCTGCGCAACGCCGAAAACAGCAACGCCGCATTTTCGCATATGCGCTCAACAAGGCAGAGACGTCTTTACAAGATTCACGGAAAAAAGAAACCGTCGCATTCGATGTCGCCAACGGCCTTCGCCGCCGTCGACAGCCTTCAACGCCGCCAACGGCACTCGACGCCCGCAGGGCACGACGGTCGTCAGGTCGCGCGCAACCCCTAAGACGTGCGCAACCCCTAAGACGTGCGCAACCCCTAAGGCAACGCAACCCCCATGCGCGCAAGAAACTCACCGGTGTGGCTTGCCTTAACCTGAGCGACTTCCTCGGGCGTTCCCGTGGCAACCACGGTGCCGCCGCGCTCGCCTCCTTCAGGACCGAGATCCACGATATGGTCCGCGCACTTGACGACGTCGAGGTTGTGCTCGATAACAAGCACCGTGTTGCCCGCGTCCACCAAGCGCTGCAGCACGATGAGCAGCTGGCGCACGTCTTCGAAATGAAGGCCCGTCGTAGGCTCGTCCAGAATGTAGAACGTCTTGCCCGTCTGGCGTTTCTGCAGCTCGCTCGCGAGCTTCACGCGCTGGGCCTCGCCGCCCGAAAGCGTGGTGGCGGGCTGCCCCAAGCGAATGTAGCCGAGTCCCACGTCGAACAGCGTCTGCAGCTTGCGCTTGATGCCGGGAATGTTCTCGAAGAACGCAAGGGCCTCCTCCACCGTCATGTCGAGCACCTGCGCTATGTTCTTGCTGCGATAGGTGACTTGCAGCGTCTCGCGATTGTAACGTTGCCCGCCGCACACCTCGCACGGCACGTACACGTCGGGGAGGAAGTGCATCTCTATCTTGATCTGGCCGTCTCCCTTGCACGCCTCGCAACGGCCGCCGCTCACATTGAAGCTGAAGCGCCCCGGGCTGTAGCCCCGCGCCTTGGCTTCCTGCGTGGAGGCGAACAGCGCGCGGATATCGTCCCAAAGCCCTATGTAGGTGGCCGGGTTGCTGCGCGGCGTACGCCCTATGGGGCTCTGATCGATGTTGATGACCTTGTCGAGCTTGTCGATGCCGGTTATCTTGCGGTAAGCCCCCGTGCGCCGGTGCGCACGGTTCAGGCGATTCGCAAGCGCCGGTGCCAGCGTATCGGTAATAAGCGAGCTTTTCCCCGAGCCGCTTACACCCGTCACCACCGTAAGCGTTCCCAAGGGAACCTCGAGCGTCACGTTTCTCAGGTTGTTTTCGGAAGCCCCCGTCATCTTGAGCGCGCCGCGGTTCGGGTGGCGCCTTTGCGCGGGAACCTCTATGCGCCGCCTGCCGGAAAGATAGTCGGCCGTAAGCGAGCCTTGCGCCTTCATGATCTGGGCTGGCGTGCCGCAAGCGACCACTTCCCCGCCGTGCTCGCCAGCTCCCGGCCCCATGTCAACCACGTAGTCAGCCGTACGGATGGTGTCTTCGTCGTGCTCCACCACGATGACGGTGTTGCCCAGGTCGCGCAGGCGTTCGAGTGTGGCGATGAGGCGCTCGTTGTCGCGTTGGTGCAAACCGATGGAAGGCTCGTCGAGAATGTAGAGTACGCCCATAAGGCCTGCGCCTATCTGGGTGGCCAAGCGAATGCGCTGGGCCTCGCCGCCCGAAAGCGTGGCCGTCGCGCGCTCGAGCGTAAGGTAGTCGAGGCCTACGTCTACCAGAAAGCGCAGACGAGCCTTGATTTCTTTGACGATGGGGCCTGCTATCTGCTCGTTTTGCCCGGAAAACGAAAGTTCTTCGAAGAACGCCAGCGAATCGACAGCAGAAAGCTCGGTCACATCGTGAATGGACTTGCCCCCCACCGTGACCGCCAAAATCTCGGGCTTCAGGCGCTTGCCGCCGCACGTTTGGCAGGGAACCGTGGCGAAGTAGGCGGAAAGCTTCTCGCGCTGCGTATCGCTTTGCGCCTCCTGATAGCGGCGCATGACCGCCGCAAGGGCTCCCTCCCACTCTATGTACCAGTAGGTCTCGCGCCCGTCCACCGTCACGTAGTCAACCCGCACCTTTTCGTTGTCGACACCGTAGAGCAAAGCCTTCTTGGCAGCTTTGGGCATGTCTTCCCACGGGGTGTCTTCCGTCACGCCCATGTGCTCGGCCACCGCTCGCAGCACCTGGGGATAGTAGTTGCCCGTGCGAAAGGGCGCCACCGCCCCTTCTTTAAGGGAAAGCGAGGGGTCGGGCACCACGAGCGAAGGATCCACCTCGTCGCGGCTGCCTATGCCCAAGCAGTCGGGGCAGGCGCCGTAAGGCGCATTGAACGAGAAGTCGCGCGGCTGCAACTCGTCCATGGAATGGCCGTGCTCGGGGCATGCGAGCGCAAGAGAGAAGATGTGCTCGCCTGCCCCAAGACCGCCCGTCGCCCCGCTTGAGAGACCACCTGCCGCACCGAGGGGCTTGCCGTCATCGCCCAAAACCTGCACGAGCACGCGTCCGTCGGCAAGCTTCGTGGCCATCTCGACAGCTTCCGCTATGCGGCTCGTGGCGCTTCCTTTCAACTGCACGCGATCGATCACCACATCTATGAAGTGCTTGATCTTCTTGTTGAGCGTGCGCGGCTCGCCGTCGAGCCTGACTATCTCGCCGTCTACGCGCACGCGCGAGAAGCCCTCGTGCGCCAAATCGGCGAAGAGCTTCGTGAATTCCCCTTTGCGCCCCGCCACCACGGGAGCCATAATAATGGCTTTCGCGTTCGGGGCGAGCGCCAAGATGTCGTCAGTCACCTGATCGGTCGTCTGCTTCTGTATGGGCCGCCCGCATTCCGGGCAATGCGGGCAGCCCACGCGTGCATAAAGAAGACGCAGGTAGTCGTATATCTCCGTAGTCGTGCCCACCGTGGAGCGAGGATTTTTCGACGTCGTCTTCTGGTCGATGGAAACCGCAGGCGAAAGGCCGTCGATGCTGTCGAGATCGGGCTTGTTCATCTGCCCGAGGAACATGCGCGCATAGCTCGAAAGGCTTTCCACGTAGCGCCGCTGCCCTTCGGCGTACATGGTATCGAACGCCAAACTCGATTTGCCCGACCCGGAAAGCCCGGTAATGACGACCAACTTGTCGCGCGGTATGGAAAGATCGATGTTCTTCAGGTTATGCTCTCGGGCACCTTTGATGACGATGGCATTCTGTCCCATAGGTTCGTATGCTCTTTCTTCGCGTCATGGCCTTCCGCAGGAAACGAAGATCTCCCCCCGCAGAAAGCAGTTCGTTTGCTCGGCCTTTCATTCTAGCGCTTCTTTTCAAAAGAACATCAGAAAACACTTGTTCGTTTTTCTTTGTCCAAAATCTGCGCACAAAACGTTCGAATTCGACAGACCCGCATTCCTCATTCGACAGGCTCGCATTCCAGTAGATATTCAAGCGCGCGGATGAGCCTGTGCGTGCACCTGTTTCAAGCGAGTAGGCGAAAGGTGCGTGTATATCTGGGTAGTGGAAAGGCTCGCGTGCCCCAGCATCTCCTGCACGCTGCGCAAATCAGCGCCTCCGTCGAGCAGGTCCGTTGCGAAGGTATGGCGCATGGCGTGCGGCGAAAGCGTCTCGTCAAGGCCTGCCGCGCGAAGCGCGCACTTGAACATCTTGCGTATGGCGTCGGCGCTCATGGGGTTGCCGCGCACCGAGACGAACACGAAGTCGCTTCGCTTCCCGCCGAGAAGCTTTGGGCGACCCACCGCAAGATAGGTTTTGAGCGAGGAAAGCGCCATGTCGTGCAACGGCACGATGCGCTCCTTCGAGCCTTTGCCGAACACTTTCGCCTGGGCGCGCGCGAAATCGACGGCACCCATCTTAAGTCCGGCCGCTTCGGAGACGCGCGCGCCGCATGCGTACAGAAACTCGAGCACGGCCTGGTTGCGCATGTCTTCGGGCGACTGCTCGCGCAAGGCGCCAGCGGCATCGCGCTTTCCGTACACCGAAAGCAGCTTCGCCATGTCGGCCGAACGTATGACATGCGGAAGGCTTTTGGGCTGCTTCGGGCCTTGCAGCGCGTCTGCGGGATCGGAATCGATGCGCCCCGTCACGTTCATCCAACCGAAGAAGCTACGCAAAGCAGAAAGGCGGCGGTTGATAGTCGTGCGCGAATATTGCGCTTGGTCGAGCTCCCCCAAATAGCGCCGAAGCTGCCGATGCGTGACGGCAAGCGCGTCCAAGTGTCTTCTTTTCGCCCAGCGTGCGTAATCGAGCAGATCGGTGCGGTAAGCGCGCACCGTGTGGACGGATGCGTTGCGCTCTATACGCATGGCCTCGCAAAAAGAGTCCACGGCATCCCGCATGCACGGATCGCAGCCCTCGGCTTCCCCGGGAGTTTCGGCCTCAGAGCGCATGCTCGCCTCCGAAAGCGGCGCTCAGCGCCGCATCCGCCTCCAGCAGGCCGCACTCGGCAAGGCTTTCGCAGTACGCGCGCAAAGCCGCGCCGCCACGCCGCGCGTATGACGCATAGCGCTCGCGCTTGCTGCGAACAGGAGGATCCAAAGGCTCCGCGATGCCGAAGTTCACGTGCATGGGCTGATAGTCCGCCGTAGCAGGCGAAGTCGCCCAGGAAAGCAGCGCCCCGAACGCCGTTTCGCGCGGAGGCGGGGGAAACGCCGCGCCCGAAAGGTCGGCCGCCACAGCGAGAGCCGCATGAAGGCCTGATCGCACGGCTTCGCAATAGCCTTCGGTGCCCGCAATCTGCCCGGCAACGTACACGGGCGCGAAAAGCGCGTCCGCAGCCGACGTGCGAAGGCGCAGGTGGCTGTCGAGAAGACGCGGCGCGTTCAGAAACGTGTTGCGGTGCATGACGCCCAAGCGCGAAAACTCGGCCTGTTCCAAACCGGGTATCATGCAAAAGACGCGCCGCTGCTCGGGAAACGTGAGGTTCGTTTGGAAGCCCACAAGGTTGTAGCTTAGCCCGGCGACATCTTCCGCGCGCAACTGCACCGCCGCCCACGGACGGCGCCCTGTGCGCGGGTCGATAAGCCCGACGGGTTTGAGCGCGCCGAACCGCGGCGCATCGAGTCCTGCGCGAGCCACTTCCTCGATGGGCTGGCAGGCCTGGAACAGATCGCTCGACTCGAAGTCGCGCCTGATGACCCGCTTAGCCGCCACCAACTCGCGCGCGAAGGCATCGTACTCTTCCCGCGTGAACGGCGCGTTCAGATAGTCTCCCGCACCCTCTTCGTAGCGGCTTTGGCGAAAGACCTTGCCCATGTCAAGCGAATCGGCCATAACCACCGGGGCCGCCGCATCGAAGAAGAACAGATGCTCTTCGCCGGCAAGAGCCGCCAAAGAGTCTGAAAGCGCTTGGGAGGCCAAAGGGCCTGCCGCCACGACCACCGCGTCTGCGCACGAGGCTTCGTATACTATGTCGGCAACCTCGGCGCGAACGAAGTCGATGTTCGGCTGCACCTCGATGAGTGCCGTCACGTCCGCCGAAAACATCGCGCGATCGACCGCGAGCGCCCCTCCCGCAGCCACCCTGTGCCTCAGCGCCGCCGCGTACACCTGCGAGCCCAAGGCCTCAAGCTCGGCCTTCAGCATGCCCGCCGCGCTATCGGGCTTCGTGCTTTTGAGCGAATTCGAGCAGACGAGCTCGGCGGCGTTTCCCGTCTTGTGCACCGGGGTCTGCGCAAGCGGGCGCATCTCGACAAGGCGCACGGAAAAACCGCGCCTTGCAAGCTGAAGCGCCGTCTCGCTTCCCGCAAGCCCGGCGCCTATGACCGTCACCTTTTTTCTCATGCCGAACAGGATACCAAACCCGACGCGCCGCTCGCCCAACCACACGAAAACCGCCGAACGCGCGCTCGGAGAATGCGATCGGGTGCGACCCGACGCGCACAGCTCGGTGCGGCTCGACACGTGCGGCTCTGAAACGCATCGTCAGCGCCCCGCTACCGCAGGACCCCAGCGCCCGTCAGGATAGCGGGCGACGGTGCCCGCCGCTTCGGCTTCGGCCAGGCGCTCCATAAGCCACGCCCGCGCGTCGGGCGCGGGATGCAGGCGCTGCGCCGCAAGGTAGAGTTCTTCAAGGCTCATCGGCTCTGCCTGCAAGATGGCCGCAACTTCGCTCCCTTCCACGGGAAAAACCTGCGCGTTCTCTTGCTTGAGCAGGCCGAAAAGGGAGAACAGCGCATCTTGGAACGACTCGTCGTCGACAATGGGGACGGCTCCTTGATAAAGCAGGCGGTTCGCGCCGCGCGACGAAGCTGAGGTTATGGCACCGGGAACCACCAGCACGTCCCTACCGGCCGAAAGCGCCTCGTCGGCCGTCGAGAACGTGCCGGAAGGAAGCCCCGCCTCCACGATGAGCGTGGCACGGGCAAGCCCCGCGATAAGCCGGTTACGTGCGCGGAACGCATACGGCACGGGAGGAAAATTCCACGGATGCTCCGACACGACGGCGCCGCCCGCATCCACTATATCCTGGAACAGCGCGTAATGCTCTGCGGGATACAGCTCGTCGCACCCGCCGCCCAAAAACGCGACCGTGCGCCCTCCTGCTGCAAGCGCGGCCTTATGCGCTTCGGCATCGCAGCCGCGAGCACCGCCCGATATGATGGTCACGCCGCGCTTTGCTGCCGCGCCGGCAAAGCGCCGCGCACAACCGAGGCCGTACGGCGTCGCCTTGCGCGCTCCCACCACCGCCAAACCTTCCGCAAGCGCTTCGGCTGCTCCGATCACGTACAGGCGCTTCGGTGGCGAAGGCACGACCGTAAGCGCGGCGGGATACTGCGACGAACCTCGGTCTATCTCCGAACGCGGCCCTTCTATCTTCGGGCCAGCATAGCATCTACCCATCATGAGCCCTCACCTTCCCGGAGCCGGAAGCCGAGCGCTTCGCAGATATGCCGCTTGCCCACCGCACGCGACTCCTCCATGTCGGCCACCGTGCGCGCCACGCCAAGGGTGCGCATGATGGCGCGGCCGCTCATATGATGCGCAAGCGCCATGCTTTCCAGAAACGCCTCGTTCGCATCGGAAAGCCTGCACGAACGCACCACGTCGGAAGGCGAAGGCGCGCGCGTGCCCGCATCGTCGCATGTGTCGCTCCCGTCGCTTTCTTCATCTTGACTGCGCCTCCACGAGGCGTACTCGCGCGCGAGCAGCACGCCTTCGCGCAGTTTTTCAGAACTTGTTCCCCCGCCTGTGCCCATCACCTCACTCGGCAGCGCGCGACGCACATCGAGATGCAGATCGATGCGATCCATGAGCGGCCCGCCGATGCGGCCTTGGTAGGCGCGAATCTGCGGCAGCGTGCAGGTGCATTCCCGTTCCCTGTCTCCCAAATAGCCGCAGGGGCACGGGTTCGAAGCCGCCACCAGCATGAAGCGCGACGGGAACACGACGTTTCCATCGGCGCGGGTGATGCACACCCTGCCTGCCTCCATGGGCTGTCGCAACCCCTGCAGAACGGCAGGTTTGAACTCGGGCAGCTCGTCGAGAAAGAGAACACCATTATGCGCGAGCGAAACCTCACCCGGACGCGGAGGGCTGCCGCCGCCCACAAGACCTGCCGCGCTCGCCGAATGATGGGGGCTGCGAAACGGGCGCACCCCTGCAAGAATGGGGGCTATGTCCTCGCCTGCCACCGAATGCACAAGCGCAGCCTGCATGGCCTCGTCATTGCTAAGCGGCGGCAATATGGAGGGCAACCGCGACGCGAGCATGGTTTTGCCGGAACCGGGAGGACCCATCATGAGCACGCCATGATTTCCCGCCGCAGCGATTTGAAGCGCACGCTTCGCAGCCTCGTGGCCGGCAACGTCCTTGAAGTCGAGCGAGCTTTTCCCACATTCGAATATTCGAGGCATGGCCTGCTCGAACTCCCCGCCACGCAGCTTCCCCACCGTTTTCAGCACAAGCTGCCGCACGCCGGCCACGCCCACAAAATCGTCCGAAGGGCCGCAAACGAAGTCGCATCCCAACCCCCGCGCGGCAATGGCGTAGGCCAAAAGCCCGGCAACGGGGCGCACGCATCCTTCCATGGAAAGCTCGCCGGCGTAAAGACGCCCTTCCGTAAGAGATCGATCTATCTGCCCTGTTGCCGCTAAAATCCCCACTGCTATGGGAAGATCGAACCCCGAGCCCGTCTTTCGCAACGACCCGGGCGCAAGATTCACGACAACCTTCTCGTTCGGCATGTTGAAGCCGCTTGCGCGCAAGGCGGCGCGCACGCGCTCGCGAGCCTCTTGGATGGCGGCGTCGGGCATGCCGACCACCATGAACCCCGGCAACCCCGCCGAAACCACCACCTCGACATCGACCGGCAGCGCGTCGACACCTCGCAGTGTCGCCCCCTGTACGCAGCATTGCCCGAACATGTGCATCACGCCGCCGCAAAAGCGTTGATGTGATGGCGTATCATCGCCCTGTCAGGGGCAACGGCCACGATGGACACCACATCGAAACGCAGGGGAACATCGACCACCTCGTACTGGGAAAGAAACGCCGCCGCGATCTTTTCATACCGCCGCCGCTTTTCTTTGTTCACCGCCTCGCCCGGCAGCCCCTTCTCATAACTCGAGCGTGTTTTCACTTCAACGAACACAAGCGCCGCGCCGTCGCGGGCGATGATGTCGGCTTCGCCGGCGAAACACGTCCAGTTGCGGGCAACTATATCGTAGCCACGCCTCACAAGAAAGTACGCGGCCGCCTCCTCGCCGCGAAGCCCCAGCTCCTTGTTGCGAACTCCCCGCTTCTTCCCTTTCGGCGGCTTCTTCTTCGACGCCTTTTCCCCGGGCATGTCGCTGCCCGCCAGCTCCTCCATCGGCTCTTCGACCATGGTCACCACTCCTTTCATATCGTGACTCCATGGTAACGGCGCCGTCCATCATATATATGGCACGATTCTTTCAGGACGTATGGTCGCGCGCCAACAGACTTCCATCAGGTTTTCACCTTGTCCGCAGCCGATTTCTGCTCGCTTGTCCCACCTGCTCAAGCGACTTTCAATCTCATATCCAGCAACTCCTCCACCTTTTTCCAGCACAGATCCATCGGCTTTCAAGCCGTTTTTCATCCCGCCTGTTCAAAAGAGCGAAATTCGGACGCACAAAGATGGCCTGCGCTTGTTCGCGCAAGAGGAAAACTTCTCGGGAAAACCTTCGATGCCTGTTGAGAATCTAACACCGAGCCGCCGTGAAGACGTTAGAACAACGTCGGCTGGGTGAACGCGGTGCAGAACGAAACACGGTGCATCGGCGAAAGACCGTGCTCTTTGATAGCCGCGATATGGGCGGGGCTCGCATACCCCTTGTTGGCGTCGAATCCGTATTCGGGATACTCGGCGGCAAGGCGGCACATAAGATCGTCGCGCTCCACCTTCGCCACGATGGAAGCCGCTGCGATGGACGCGCATTTGCCGTCGCCTTTGACCACGTTGACCTCGCGGGCGTCCATATGCAGGGGGTTCCCGTCGAGAAGAACCACGTCGGGATGCACGCCTGCATTCTCGACGGCGGCAATCGCGCGGCGGAAGGCCTTCACCAAAGAAGCGGTCATTCCGGCAGCGTCTATGGCCGCAGGCTCGATGTAGACGACCGTCCATGCAAGGGCGCACTCCTTCACTTGGGCGGCAATGCGCTTTCTGTCTTCGGGCTTCACCTGCTTGGAATCGTTCAGGCCTTCCACGAAGGGCTTGTCGGGCAAGACGACGGCGCCCACGGCAAGCGGCCCTGCCAAAGGACCGCGGCCGACCTCGTCAAGACCCACCGCCACGTTCCCCCCATGCGAAAAAACCAGTTCGCACTGGAAGGAATAGAGCGCAGCGAGGCGTGCGGCTTCGAACTGCTCGGCCTCGATGCGGCGGCGCGCGGTTTCCACGGCGCTGCGAACCCCTTTGCGGGAATCGGCCACAAGCGCCCGCTCGAGCACGGCGAGTTCGTGCACGTCGGCGCAGCGAAGCTTTCGGCGAATCTCCTCGACCGTCGGATCCATCCCTCTCATAGCGAACCTTCCTTTCCCTAACCACGCCCGAACCGCGAAGAGCTGCAGCGCCCGCCGCCGGGAACTGTTCCCAGTTTGCCGACAGCCGCCGGCATGAGACTCGCTTCCTCCCGTCACCGCACCCCGTTGCGAAAACGCGCGCCGTGCAAAAAAGGGGTCTCCGAAGAGACCCCTTTGTCACAGCTTGCTTCGACTTCTGCGATCCTAGCGGAACGACTTCTCCTTGATCTTTGCAGCCTTGCCCACTTTGTCGCGAAGGTAATAAAGCTTGGCGCGGCGCACGCGACCGTGGCGCACGATCTCTATCTTGTCGATCTTGGGAGAATGAACCGGGAAGGTGCGCTCCACGCCCACCGAGAAGCTTATCTTGCGCACGGTGAACGTTTCGCGGCTCGAATGGCCGTGACGGCGGATCACGTCGCCTTGGAACACCTGGATGCGCTCGCGGTTGCCTTCGGTGATGCGGTAGTGAACCTTCACGTTGTCGCCCACCTTGAAGTCAGGAAGATCCTGCTTGATGTCCTGTTGTTCGATAGCGCGAATGATGTCCATGTTCGATTCCTTCTATATATCAACTCAAACTTGTGCACGTTGTCTGCGTAAAGACACGATTTGACAGTATACCGCGAGTTTTCGAAGCGCGCAAGCGGGCACAAGCGAAAAATTGTGCGCTTCCTGCGAAGCGCCGCCCGCCCTTGCCTGCGAAGCGCTTCCTACGCCTTCCTGTGGAACCGGTTCTCGCGAACGGCTTCTGAGCTTCCCGTAAACGGAGCCAAGAGGAGCGTCAAGCTATTTCCAGCGTATGGCCTTTTCCTGGACGATTCCGATGATCCAGTTCAAAACGATGATCACAACGCCTATCTCGATGAAGCCGGCAACCACGTTCGCATAGTTCGCGTAGTTGTTGTTGTTGATGATCCAACACCCCAGCCCGCGCGTTGTTGCCATGGTCTCCGCGAACATGAGCATCATGAACGCCATCGTCAGATTGATCTTCAGGCTGTTCACGATGCCGGGCATGCTGTAGGGCAGAAGCACGCGGAATATCATTTCGGGCGTTGAAAGGCTCATCGTGCGCGCCGAGTCGATGATGTTCTTGTCGATGCTGCCCACCTTCGATACCATTTCCAAAAACGTGAACATGAAGATGAGTATGCCCACAAGCACGATGGACGCTATGCGAAACGTCGGCATGAGGATGATAAGGTACGGAGCGTAGATCATGGGGGGAATGGGCGCCATAACCTTCGCGATGGGATAGAAGATGCAGCGCAGGCGCGGAACCCACCCCACTATCAGACCCAAGACGATGCCTACCAAAATGCCTCCCAGAAAACCCGTGCCCAGCACCTCGAGCGAGAACACCGCGTTTTCCAGCATCTGCTTCGCGTACTGAGGGTACACGGCGAACACGTTTTCAGGCGACGGGTACAGCACGATGCCGAGAGCAGCGGTCTTCGTCGTAGCGAGTTCCCATGCGATGAAGACGATCCAGACGATCACCATGATGTCGGAGACGCCTTTCGAGAAGGTTTTCCTCCTCACGCCGTGCAGAATGCGCAGGAGGTAAACGATCTCGATAAGCACGGCTGCGCACAACAGGGGCGCCGATCCGGGCACGTTCTCGCGCGCATCGGGCATGAGTAAAACGATGCCCACAAACGCTATCGCAAGAACGTGGGCGACGAAAAACGAGATGCTAAAGACCTTCTTCGCCATTTCCCGCCTCCTTGTCCAAATAGAAGAAATGCAGGAGCTCTTCTTTTATCTTTTTGTATTCTGCGGAATCCCGCATGGCCTCCTTGTTGCGCGGGCGGGCGAACGGCACGGTCACGTTGGCGCTTATCTCGCCGGGTCGCATGAACACAACGCGATCGCCGAGGAGAACGGCCTCATCTATATCGTGCGTCACGAACACGATGGTCTTTTTCGTCGCCGATTCCATCCACAGTTT
>JAEYEL010000143.1 GCA_023403475.1 Actinomycetes bacterium | reverse complement strand
TGTCGGAAGGAGGGTGTGATGCAGCGGAAAACGGTTATCTTCATAGCCGACAGTTTGGACAACGCGCACAAGTTCCAGCAAGTGCTTTCAGGCTTGGACGTGGATGTTGCCGCAGGCTCTTCCATGCAGTTCAAGAAACTGCTCTCCCAGCATCCGAACTACGATTTGGTGGTTTTCGAGGCGCGTGGCGACAACATGGGAAGCGTCGCGCAGGCAGAGCAGCTTTTGGCAAGCGACGGGTCTTCGGCCATGCTCGTCATCGTGAACGAAGACCAATTGGGTGAATTCCGTCTTCCGGTGCAGGTGAAGTCGGATTTCGTGGTGCACGGGGCAACCGCTGCCGAATGCGCCGCGCGCATACGCCAGCTTCTGTGGCCGGGCAACGAAAGCTCTTCGTCCGATTATATCTCGGTTGACAACATGACCATCAACCTGGCCACCTATCAGGTGAAGGTTGGCGGAGAGCCGCTCGACCTCACCTATTTGGAATACGCGCTTCTGGCCTTTTTAGTCACGCATCCGGGGCGCACGTACTCGCGCGACGCGCTTTTGCGGCGCGTGTGGGGCTTCGACTATTACGGCGGTTCGCGCACGGTCGATGTGCATGTGCGGCGCGTACGCGCCAAGCTGGGGCCTGACTTGGCTCAGCATCTGGAAACGGTGCGCGGTGTCGGCTACTTGTGGAGTTCGTAGCGCAAGGCAGATGGCATCTTGCGGCAATCTTTCCGCTTTGGTATCATATCAGTTCGCGTGTTTAGCTGGTTTGCAGCGAGCGCTTTTACGCTCGTGGTGAAGAAGGAGATAGATCATGGCAGTACCTAAGCAAAGAATGGGTCGCGCCCGCACCCATACCCGTCGTAGCAGCCACGACAGGATCTCGGCTCCTGCGCGTTCCGTGTGTCCGCAGTGCGGCGAGGTGAAGCTTCCCCATCGCGTGTGCCCGAACTGCGGTTTCTACAAGAACCGCGAGGTCATCGAGACGGATTAGCAACTCCGTAGGCTAACTGCTGCTGCGCATTGACAAGCCTCCCCGCACATCGCGCGACGCGCGACGCGCCGGGAGGCTTTTCAGCGTGCAAGGAAGTGAGGTTCCAAACATGTCTGAGAAGCTTGTTGTGGCCGTTGACGCCATGGGCGGCGACAACGCCCCCGAAGTGGTGCTCGACGGTTGCGCGCAGGCGCTTGCCGCCGACCCCGAACTGACCATCATGCTGTGCGGCCCTGCTGCGGTGGTGAACCCGTTTTGCGCCGAGCACGCCCGCTGCGTGGCGCGCCCTGCCGAAGAGGTCATTTCCATGGGCGAGCATCCGGCGCAAGCCGTGCGCAAGAAGAAGGACTCGTCTATCGTGGTGGGGTGCCGCTCGGTGAAGGAGGGCGCGGCGCAGGGGTTTTTCTCGGCAGGGTCCACCGGCGCCTGCCTTGCTGCGGCCACGCTCGTCATAGGGCGCGTGAAGGGCGTTTCCCGCCCGGCGCTTGCTACCGTCATCCCGTCTCCCGCGCGCCCCGTGCTGCTTACCGATGTGGGAGCCAACGCCGACTGCAAGCCGGCGTATCTGGTGCAGTTCGCCCTCATGGCCACCATCTACATGGAAAAGATCGTGGGCGTGAAAGCCCCGCGCGCAGCGCTGCTCAACATAGGCGAAGAGGAAACGAAGGGCTCCTCTTTCGCGCAGGAGGCCCATGCCCTTATGAAAGAGCAGGTGCCGAACTTTGCCGGCAACGGCGAAGGGGGCGACATCCTTCCCGGCAACTTCGACATCTTCGTAACCGACGGCTTCACGGGCAACGTATGCCTGAAAACCATCGAGGGTACCTCCAAGACGCTTTTCCGTGCGCTTTCGGGCATCTTCAAAAGTTCGCTTGCCACCAAGCTAGGGGCGCTTGCCGTGCGCGGCGGCCTGAAAGACCTTGCGCAAAGCGTAAACCCCGACACCTTTGGCGGCGCACCGCTTCTCGGCGTGAAGGGCGCCTGCATCGTGGGACATGGGTCGTCAAATGCACTCGCGGTGAAAAACGGCATCCTCACCACGGCGCGCGTGGCCCGCGAGCGGGTTTCTGAAATAATCGAGCAAACCGTGACCGGAAGAGCTTCCTTGGATACAATGGTTTCAAAGCCTGCCGAAACGGCGGCGGGCGAGGCGGGCGGACGCGAGGCAGCGTGCCCTGCGGCAACCGACGGATCGCGATAGAGCGGGTTTGCAATGTCATTGACCGAAGAGCAACATGAGAAGCTGAACCGTGCCCAAGACATACTGGGCTATTCGTTCAAAACCGAGCAGCTGCTCCTTTCCGCCATCACGCACCCTTCGGCTACGGAAGGCCGATCGGTGAAGTATTCCTATGAGCGCTTGGAGTTTTTAGGAGACAGCATTCTGGGCGCCATCGTGGCCTCCATAGCGTTTCACCGATTCCACGACCTTGACGAGGGGGGCTTGACGCGCATCAAGGTGGCGCTCGTTTCCGGGGCGAGCCTTTCGGCGGTGGCCGAGAAGCTGGGGTTCGCCGACATCATCGTATTCGGATCCTCCGAAACGGGAACGGGAAAGCGCGGGCTTCATTCCGCTTTGGAAAACGTGTACGAGGCGGTGGTGGCGGCGCTTTACCTCGACGGCGGCATCGAGGCGGCCGAAGCGTTCGTCACGCGTACGCTCATTCCGCGCATGTCCGTAAATATGGCGCGAGAGCCGGAAAACCCCAAGAGCGCGCTTCAGGAAAAGCTGCAGGAAGACGGCATCACGCCCACTTACAAGCTGGTGGAGACGCAAGGGCCTCCGCACGACCGCACCTTCGTGGCGCAGGTGTTTGCTGGTACGAAGGGCTTGGCGCGGGGCAAGGGTCGCACGAAGAAGGAGGCCGAAAGCCAGGCGGCGAAAAGCACCCTTGCCAGCTTGGGCGATTTTTTCGGGTTCGGCGGCGATTCCGAAAAGGCCGCTGAAAAGGCCGCTGCGAAGGCGGCCGTGAAGGCTGCGAAAGCCGAGAAGGCGGCCGCGAAGGCCGAGGAGCGCGCACGCAAGAAAAGCGAGCGCGACGCTGCGAAGCAGAAAAAGCAGGGGTAAGCGCACCCATGTATTTGAAATCGCTTGTTCTGAAAGGCTTCAAATCTTTCGCCGACCGCAGCGCGCTTTCGCTCGAACCCGGCATTACGGCCATTGTGGGACCGAACGGTTCGGGGAAGTCGAACATTTCCGATGCCGTTTTGTGGGTGCTTGGCGAGCGCAATGCGAAGCATCTGCGCGGTCAAGCCATGGAAGACGTCATCTTCGCGGGATCTTCCGCTCGCAAGGCCACGGGCTTGGCAGAGGTCGATCTGGTGCTCGACAACACCGACGGCACGTTGCCGGTCGATTTCTCCGAAGTGGCCATCACGAGGCGCATGTACCGTTCGGGTGAGAGCGAATACCTTATCAACGGAACGCTGGCGCGCCGCATGGACGTGCTCGATATCCTGCACGACTCGGGGTTGGGCACGGGCACGCATTCCATCATCAGCCAAGGTAGCCTCGATTCCATTCTGCAGTCGAAGCCGGAGGATCGCCGCGCGCTCATAGAGGAAGCCGCAGGCGTGCTCAAGCATAAGCAGCGCAAGGCGAAAAGCGAGCGCAAGCTCGAGCAGATGGACCACCATCTGGCGCGCGCGCGCGACGTGGTGGCGGAAGTGGAGCGGCAGCTCGGTCCGCTTGAGCGCAAGGCGAAGCGCGCGTTGGCCTACCAAGGGCTTTCATCGGAGTTGGCCGAGCTGACTTTGCAGCTGGCCGTTGACGATTTGCGCGCGCTGCAACGGAAGTGGGACGATACCTGCGCGCGCGAGCAGGCGTTTTCCGCAGAACTGGACGAGAGGCGCACGTCCATTGCACAGGCGGAGGCGCGCGTGGGGGAGCTTCAGGAGAAGATCCGTCTGGAAAGCGTGGATGCCGGCGAGCTGGCGCGTCGGCACAGGTTGGCGGCTGCGGCAGCGGACCGTATCGATTCGGCCGTGCTCGTCATGCGCGAGCGGAGGCGCTCGGCGCAGGACAGAGCGGACGAACTGGAGGCTTCGCTTGAGGCGAACAAGGTCAAGCGCATACAGGCTCAAACCGACCTTGCTCATGCGCGGGCGCAGCTCGAAGAGGTGCGCTTGGCGCGCGAGCAGGCCGATACGCAGGTGACGCGCCTTGTTCAGGAGGCCGAAGGGCTTTCCGCACGCCGCAGCGAACTCGAACGCGAGACCGTCGAGCTGGGGCGGGCAAGCAGGCAGGCAGAGGCTGAGCTTTCCACCGCCCGCCGCGAGCAGGCGGCCACGCAGGAGGCGCTTTCAAACGGGCTGGCGCACGTGAAGCTCATCGAGGGCCACGGCAAGGAGCTGTCGCTGCAAATGGAAAGCGCACGGCGCGACGCCGAAAAGCTTGCGGATGCGCAGGCGTCAGGGGAAGTTGAGCTGAAAGAGCTTGAAGAGCGCGATTCTTCCGCCCGCGCGCATATGGTGGAAGCGCTTGCCGCTCGCGACGAGGCGCGTGCCGTGCGCGATGCCGCGCGCGATGCGGAGCGCGACGTGATGGGCAAGATAAAGGGTATCGAGGAAGTGGAGCGTGCGAGCGCGGCTGCCTCAGGGCCTGCGCTTGCGTGGCTTTTGGAGCATGCGGGCGACGTCGCGGCAGGCTTGGAACCCCTTTCCCACGCCGTGTCGGCGTCGCGGGGAAACGAGGCGCTTGTGGAGCATCTGCTGGGAGCCGATGTTGCGGCGCTTCTGGTAGCCGATGCCGATGCTGCACGCCGGGTGTCTGCGGCGCTCGGCGAGAGCGGGCAGACAGGCACGGTTTCGCTCGTCATGCGCGAGGACGTTTGCGAAGGTGCGGTGGCGGGCGCGGCGCAACGGGCGGCGGACGAAGGCCGATTGCCGCATGGGTGCGCGCCGCTTGCGGGGCAGCTCTCGTTTTCATCTGCCGACTCCCGTGCCGTGGTCGCTCTTTTGGGCGACGTTGCGGTGTGCGAGACGCTCGAGGAGGCGCTTGCCGCCCATGCGCACGACGCGTTCGGGCTTAGGTTCGCCACGCCCGAAGGAGCGGTGGTGTGGCCTTCGGGCAAGGTGACTTTGGGCGCAGCCGCCTCCGTTGACGAGGAAGGCGCGCTCGTGCGCGCCCGCCGTTTGGAAGAGGCGCGCGCACACCATGCACAAGCCTGCGCGGCATGCGAGGAGGCGGCTTGTGCGGCTGCGGCTGCGGAAGAGACGCTTCGCGCTGCCCAGGCCGAAAGCATGACGGCAAGCCAGCAGTTGGCGCAGAAGCGCGGGCGCATCGAGGCGGCGCGCATCGAGACGGCGCGTGCGCAGGAGAAGCTTGCCGCCATGCGCCGCGAGCTTGAAGGCGTGGAAGGCCAGCGTGCGGCTGCGCAGGCGGCCATCGCCGAAGCGCGCCCGAACGTGGATGCGCTTGCGCAGAGGGTAGATAAGCTTGCCAAGCAGTTTTCCGAGGCGAAGGAGAAGCTGGCCTGCGCCCAAGACGCGGTGGCTCCTTTGCGTGAGGCCGCCGCGCGTTCTTCCGAAGAGCTTTCCGAGGCGAAGCTGGCTTTCGCAACGCTTTCCGAGCGGGAAACGTACACGGCTCGCGTTTGCGACGCGCGGCAGCGCGAGATAGAGCAGCTGCAGGCCGCCGACACGAGCGCGCGGGCCGCCTTGGGCAGGAAGCGGGCATCCGTCGCGCGCATGGCTCCTTTGCTGGCGGTTTTCGACGAACTGTCGGAAAGCGCCCGCCGCTGGACGCGCGTTTTGGAAGAGGCGGCCTTTGCCGCGCAGGATGCGTCGAGCGGGCTTCACGCATCGGCGAACGAGGCGCGCACGCAGGTGCGGCAGGCCCAAGAGCTCTTCGACGGCGCGAGCGAGCGCTTAAGCGCGGTGCGCGTCGACAAGGGACGCTTGGAAGTGCAAGTGGAAGCTGCCGTGAACGCCATCGTGCACGATTGCGCCACGCCGCTTGAAAGCGCGCTCAAGCTTCCCGAACTCAAAGATCGCGCCGACGTGGAAGGGCGTGCGTTCAAGCTGCGCCGTCGCATTGCGAACATGGGTGCCATCAACCCCGATGCGGCCAGCGAATACGAGGCGCTCAAAGCGCGCTACGACTACCTGGCAGGCCAGCTTTCTGACCTCGATAGCGCACGGCGTTCGCTCGCGAAGATCAACCGCGTCATCGACGCGCGCATGAAAGACGATTTCGTGCGCACCTACGAGGCGGTGGATAAAAACTTCCAGGAGATATTCGCCGTGCTGTTCCCCGGCGGTTCCGCGCATCTTTCGCTTGTAGACCCGAGCGACTTGGAGAACACGGGCGTGGAGGTTTCGGCGCAGCCGCGCGGCAAGCGCATCACCAAGATGATGCTCATGAGCGGCGGCGAGAAGTCGCTGACGGCGCTTGCGCTTCTGTTCGCGGTGTACCGTATACGCGCCACGCCGTTCTATATTCTGGACGAGGTGGAGGCGGCACTCGACGACACGAACCTGCGTCGTCTTCTGGCCTACGTTCAGACGCTGCGCGAACGCACGCAGCTCATCATGATCACGCACCAGCGCCGCACCATGGAAGCGGCCGACGTGCTTTTCGGCGTGTCCATGCAGGCGGACGGCGTGACCAAGGTGATAAGCCAGAAGCTCGACCGTGCGCTGGAATATGCGGAAGGATAGGACATGGGGTTTTTCGATAGGCTAAGCGAGGGGCTTTCGCGTTCCCGCAGCAAGTTCAAGGAGCAGATGAACGTTCTGCTCGACCGTGGGCCTGCCGTTGACGATGGGTTCTGGGACGGGCTTGAGGAAACGCTCATCTTAAGCGACGTGGGGGCGCTTGCGGCGAGCGACATCGTCGAGAGCCTGCGCTCACAGGCCACGCGGCGAGCGCTGCCCGACGCATATGCGGTGCTCGATTTGCTGAACGACCAGATTGCGGATGCGTTCGCCCAAGGCGGCGATAAGGTGTTCAGCGGTGCGCCCGCCGTCGTGCTTTTCGTGGGCATCAACGGCACCGGCAAAACCACGACGGTGGGAAAGCTCGCCAAAGAGGCCACCTTGGCGGGGCGCAAGGTCATCTTGGGCAGCGCCGACACGTTTCGTGCCGCCGCCATCGAACAGTTGGAGGTATGGGCGGCTCGCGCGAACGTGGAGGTGGTCACGCGCGAACGCGGGGCTGACCCGGCGAGCGTGTGCTACGACACCCTTGAGCGTGCGGAAGCGGAAGGCGCCGATCTGGTGCTCATAGACACAGCGGGGCGCCTGCACACGTCCGCCGACCTTATGCGCGAACTTGAGAAAGTGGTGAGCGTGGTGCGCAAGCGCGCGGCTCTTCCCGTGTACACGGTGCTCGTAGTCGATGCGACCTGCGGCCAGAACGGCCTTGCGCAAGCGCGCGAGTTCGACCGCGCCTTGAGCTTGGACGGCGTCATCGTCACCAAGCTCGACGGCACTGCCAAAGGCGGCATTGCGCTGGCCGTGAGCCACGAGCTGGATCTTCCCGTGCTCAAAATCGGCGTCGGCGAAGGCCCGGAAGATCTGCGCGATTTCGACCCTCACGGCTTCGCGCGCGCCCTCGTGGGCGATTTCGGCGAGCGGGAATAACCGACTAGTCTGCTGGTTCCATCCTGATGCCCCGCCCCTCCAAACTGCTTGCTTTTCCTTAAACGAGCCGAATGTGCGCACTTTTCCGTTCACTCTGGGCCATGTGGCTCTTCCGCGATGTCTTTCCGCAAACTAAACTGATACGTAAGGTCAGCTTATGGGCCGAGATCCCTTGGGAGGAGGATCAAAAAACTACCCTTCCACCTTACAGGAACTTTGTTAGCGTCCGTAAAAGGCACAGGAAAGGAAAGCGGCTATGAAAAAACTACTGACGGGAATTGTGGCGGCAATCATGGTGTTGAGCTTCTGCGTATGCGTGGGATGCTCTGGCAAAGCGGAAGTTAAAGGCGAGACTTATTCAACGGAGGTAATTTCTGCATTCTGCCCGGAAGGCTGGCTTGCTGCAACGAAATACGACATGCTCACAAGCAAAAAAACCGAAGACGGCATCGCCCTTTACAAGGGCGCCGAAAACGAAAGCGAAGCAGCGCTCTGCCCGGTTGTTCAATTCACCTATTTTCCCGAAAACAAGGCAGCTGCCAATATAGACAACACGCGCAGCGCTTACGCTGAAACCGAGGATGCCCCCGAACTCAAGTTTGACAACTATACCCTTACGGGCTTCATCTCCACTGGCGGATCTTCGAAAACCGCGATTCTGTGGTCTGAAGATGCCGGAATCCAGGTTACGGTCGAAATGAACAGAGGATCTGGAGAAATAACCCTCGAAGATGCAGACGTTCAGGCTATTCTCGGCAGCTTCGAAGCAAAATAGACACCCAGTTTGTTCTAACAGCGCATTACGACTGCTGCTGAGCAGGCAAGGCACCCTTCGCGCGAAACAAGTCGCTTGTCGGGCACCTTCTGCTTCGCCCCGCGCAGTTTGAGGGGAGGGCCTAACGCCCTCCCTTACCTGTGTCGTGCGCAGTTTTGGGGGAGGGTGCATAGCCCAGGCGGGGGTTCGGTATAATGGGCAGTTAAGTTTACGCTGTCCATGATTCCGATGCGAAGGGCGTGTTTGCATGCTTGAGAGCCTATCGACGAGATTGCAGGGAATATTCTCGGGGTTGCGCGGCAAGGGTCGTCTTACCGAGAGCGACATCGACGACGCCATGCGCGAGATACGCATGGCGCTGCTCGAAGCCGATGTGAACTTCAAGGTAGTGAAGGGGTTCGTAGCACGCACGAAGGAACGCTGCCTTGATGCCGAGGTGCTGGAATCGCTCACGCCGGCGCAGAACGTAGCAAAGGTCGTGCTCGACGAGCTCACCGAGCTTTTGGGTCGCACCGACTCGAAGCTGGTGCTCGGCAGCCGCATTCCTAACGTCATCATGCTCGTGGGTCTGCAGGGTTCGGGCAAGACGACCGCCGCCGCGAAGCTGGCCTATCGCCTGAAACAGGAAAACCATTCCCCGCTTCTGGTGGCGTGCGACGTGTATCGTCCCGCCGCTGCCGATCAACTGCAAACGCTCGGCGACGAGATGGGCGTGCGCGTGTACCGCGGCGATGGGAAAGACCCCGTGCGCATAGCTCGCGAGGGCGTGCAGGATGCCATCGACAATCTTCGCGACGTGGTCATCGTGGACACGGCGGGCAGGCTGCATGTGGACGAGCAGATGATGGAGGAAGCCGCTGCCATTCGCGATGCGACATCCCCCGACCAGATTCTCATGGTGGTCGATGCCATGACCGGCCAAGACGTGGTGAACGTGGCGGCGGCCTTCGCCGAGCGGGTCGATTTCGACGGCGTCATCATGTCGAAGATGGACGGCGACGCGCGTGGCGGCGGCGCGCTTTCGGTGCGCGAGGTCACCGGCAAGCCCATCAAGTTCATCAGCGCGGGCGAAAAGCCCGACTCCCTCGAGGAATTCCACCCCGATCGTATGGCCAAGCGCATCTTGGGTTTGGGCGACATGGTGAGCTTCATAGAGAACGCCGTTAAAGCTCAGGAAGCCGAGATAGAGGCCGAAACCACCGAGCGCATGCGCCGCGCGCAGCTCAACCTGAACGACTTCGTCGAGATGAACCGCCAGATCCACAAAATGGGCGGTATCGCGAAGCTGGTGAGCGCGCTTCCTGGAGGCGACAAAGCACTCGGTGCGGGGCAGGTGGACGAAGGGGTGCTCGATCGCATGGAAGTCATCATCAATTCCATGACCGCAGCCGAACGCGAACATCCCGACCTTTTGAACGGCAGCCGCCGCGCGCGCATCGCGGCTGGTTCCGGGGTGACGGTCACCGATGTGAATCAGCTTATGAAGAAATTCAACGAGACCAAGAAGATGATGAAGAAGATGATGCCCGCCATGGAAGAAACAGGCGGTAAGCGCAGCAAGGGGAAGAAGGGCAAACGCTCGCGCCGCCGAGGTCTTCCCGGAATGGGAGGCATGAGCATGTCCGATCTGAGGAAAATACAGGAAATGATGGGGAAGTAGAAAGCTCGGTCGGCTCTGCGGCCGACGGAGCGAACCGCCACCGCGGCCGCTCTTGCTGACTTTTCGGCACCAACCTGCGAGCGCGCGGTTTGCGAGGAGGTGAGTGTTGCGGAAAGGATGCGGAAAGGAGTTTCCAACCGATGAACGAACCGTTTCCTCCCTATAGGTTTCCGATTCCGGTGCCAACTTATGCGGGGCCTTTGCCGTTGCCGGCTGCACCGTATCCGGCGGCAGGGTTTCTTCCCGTTTTGGAGTGCCGTGCGCTCGCGAAGGCCTATGGCGGCACTTCGGCTCTCAACAGCGTCTCGCTTTCCGTGCCGCATGGGCGCGTGGTGGGGTTGCTCGGCCCGAACGGCAGCGGTAAGACCACGCTTATCAAGTTGGCAGCGGGTCTTTTGCAGCCTACGGCGGGCGAGGTGCTCATCGAAGGCTCGGCTCCGAGCGCGGCCACGAAGGCGCGCGTGTCGTATCTGCCCGAGCGCCCCTACTTTCCGGCTGGCATGAAGGTGGCCGATTGCGTGGCGCTCTTCGCCGACTTCTACGCCGATTTCGACCGCGCCGTCGCGCAGGACATGCTCGTGCGTTTGGCGGTTCCGCTTGGTTCTTCTATGTCCGAGCTTTCGAAGGGAACGAAAGAGAAGGTGCAGCTTGTGCTGGTTATGGCTCGCCATGCGGCGCTCTACCTGCTTGACGAGCCTATAGGTGGGGTCGATCCAGCCACGCGCGACTACATTCTGGACACCATCGTCTCGAACTATCGGCGCGATGCCACTATTCTGCTTTCCACGCATCTGGTGGCCGATGTGGAGCGCGTGCTCGACGATTTCGTTTTCCTTCATTTCGGCACCATGGTCTTGCATGCGCCCGTTGCCTTCGTGCACGAGCAGTACGGCATGGGTCTCGACGACTACTTCAGGGGGGCGTTCAGATGCTAGGGAAACTGTTCAAGTACGATATGAAAGCGCTTGCGCGGCCTTGCGCCCCTATAGCCGCAGCAGTCGTCGTCGTTGCCGCCCTCGCTGCCGTAGGGGGGTATGTGGGATACAGCGCCGCCGCTGCGAGCTACAGCGCCCGTTCCACCTTCTTCGAGACGGCGATCGTTCCTATGGCGTTCTTCGTTATGGCAATGGGCATGCTGACGCTTTGCATGGCTCCGGTAGCGGTGCTCATAGTGTCCATCTACCGATTCTATAAAAACCTGTTCACTGACGAGGGATACCTTACGCACACCCTTCCTGCCAGACCGAGCCAGATCGTGCTTGCGAAGACGCTTTCGGGGTTTTTGTTCCTGCTTGCGGTTACCGTGCTTGCCGGGTTCGGTCTTCAGCTTGTCTCGTCCGCCGCAGAGGGGTTCTTGCCGAGCGGCCTTCGATCGTCTGTCCCTTACTGGATACTCAGCTTTCTGGGCGGCGACATGTTCATGGAAACGGGTTTTCCTTCGTTGGTCATCGGCGCTTTCAAGCTTATGGTCGACGCGCTGTTCTGGCTGCTTGTGGCCTATGCGGCGTTCGCGTTGGGCTCAACGTTGGCGGCGCGGCACAAGGTAGCCGCCTCCATTGGCCTTTGCCTGCTTTTCATGTGGCTCTACGGGCTTTTGTCAGGCATCTTTTCGGTGTCGATTCTCAGCTGGGCCTCGTATAGCTCGGGTGTGGTCGATTATGGTGCGGTGAGCATGCTGCTCTCGTTGCTAAGCTGGATTGTCTCGCTGGCTGTTTCGGCAGGCTGCTATGCCCTTTGCGTTCATCTTGCGGGACGCAAGCTCAACTTGCCGTAAGGCGGGCTTCAGGCTTCAGGCGGGCTTCAGGCTTCAGGCACGCTTCGCCTTTCCGCCTTCGCCTTTCGCTGTGTTTTCTCTCTGCACGAGTTGAAAAACTTTTCTACAGTGTTAAACTTACTTGGTTTCTAATTACGCATGCCTGCGCGACCCGTCTCGCTAGTGGCCACTTGGAAAAGGCTGCGACGGCGGGGTTGACCGCGGGCAGAGGACTAACGAATGGAGAAGAGAATGGCAAAAGTCAGCATTCAGACGCTGCTCGACGCGGGCAGCCACTTCGGTCATCAGACCCGTCGCTGGAACCCCAAGATGAAACCCTACATCTTCGGCAGCCGCGGCGACATCTACATCATCGACCTCAAGCAGACGCTCGTCGGCTTGGACAGAACCTACACCTTCATTTCGGATCTCGCCCGCAAGGGGGGCGCCGTTTTGTTCGTAGGCACCAAGAAACAGGCGCAGGAGGCGGTTGCCGATGCCGCCAACCGCTGCGGCATGCCGTATGTGAACGCCCGCTGGCTTGGCGGCATGATGACCAATTTCGTCACCATTCGCACGCGTGTGGGCCGCATGGAGGAGCTTGAGGCCATGGATGCAGACGGTCGCATGGCGCTTCTTCCGAAAAAGGAGCAGATCCTCCTTCGCAAGGAACTCTCCAAGCTGCAGACCAACCTCAACGGCATACGCAACATGAAGCGCGTTCCCGATGCGATTTTCATCATCGACACGAATCGCGAGGAAATCGCCATACGCGAAGCCCGTCGTCTGAACATTCCCGTGGTGGGAACGCTCGACACCAACTGCGACCCCGATGATGTGGATTACGGCATCCCTGCCAACGACGATGCCATTCGCTCGGTTCGTCTGCTGGCCGATTTCGTGGCCGATGCGGTCATCGCCGGCATCGGTGCTCCGGTGACCGCCGCCGATATGGAGACCGCTCCCGCCGCCGGCACCGCCGCTCCTGTTGCCGATGAGGCGCCTGCCGCTCCTGCTGCCGGCACCGCCACTCCTGCGGTTGAAGCCGCTGTCGAGGCCGCTCCCGCCGCCGCACCCTCGCCTGCTGCCGAATAGACTACTGGGCAGGCGCAGCGCCTGCTCAGATAACGATGTAGGAGTCTTTCCGCCTGAAGAGCCAATCAGATAGGCGGAAGGTTTTCAAAGAGAAAGGAACCCACATGGCAGATGTTACCGCTTCCATGGTGAAGGAGCTTCGCGAAATGACCGGGGCTGGCATGATGGAGTGCAAAAAAGCGCTTGTCGAGGCTGAAGGCGACATGGACAAGGCTGTCGATGTGCTGCGCACGCGCGGGCTTGCCGCCGTTGCCAAGAAGGCAGGCCGTGCCACCAACGAGGGCACCGTCATGGCCATCGTCTCCGAAGACGGCACCGCCGGTGCAGTGGTCGAACTCAACTGCGAGACCGATTTCGTGGGCATGAACGAGAAGTTCAAGGCTTACGCCGAAAAGATTGCCAAGGCCGCGCTTGCGGCGAATCCTGCCGACATCGATGCGCTCAAGGTCGCCGATGCAGAAGGTGAAAGCGTGGAGGCCGTCATCACCGACGCCATCCATACGCTCGGCGAGAACATCCAGCTTTCCCGCTTCGCCGTCGAGCATGGCGGTGCCGTTTCGTCCTACATTCACGGTGGTGGCAAGATAGGCGTGCTCGTGACCTTCGACGTGGAGGGCATCGACCCCGCGTCTGACGAATTTAAGAAATACGGACGCGATGTGGCCATGCAGGTTGCCGCTGCGGCTCCCGTGGCTGCCAACCGCGAGTCGGTATCGCCCGACGTGGTCGAGCACGAAAAGGCCATCTACATGGCGCAGGCCGCCGAATCCGGCAAGCCCGAAGCCATTCAAGAGAAGATGGCGCACGGTCGCTTGGAGAAGTTCTTCAAGGAAAACACCCTTACCGAGCAGGCTTTCGTGAAGAACCCCGATCAATCCGTAGCCGATTACACCGCCGACGTGGCCAAGGGTCTAGGCGGCACCATCGCCATCAAAGGATTCCAGCGTTTCGTCTTGGGCAACTAACCGGTTTCGCCGTTCGGCGAAACGGCGAAACGAAGCCGACGCTGCGTGGCCGATCGGTTCGCAGCGGCGAATCTTGCCGAATGCGCTCGCGGCGCATTTCCTGTGAAGGCTCGCGCTTCGCGGGCCTTTGCTTTTACAATGGGCAGAAATGGGCGAGCGGAAATAGGGGCTGCAAGTGCTGCAAGAGCTTTAAGGGCGACAGGAAGAGACAAGGGCGACAAGGGCGACAAGGGCGCCCAAGGAGATACGTTCATGGTTGAAGAGATAATCATCGTGGAGGGCAACAACACGCTGAAAGGCGAGATAGCGGTTTCGGGTGCCAAGAACTCGGCTCTCAAGCTCATTGCCGCTTCGCTTCTGGGCCAAGGCCCCTCGGTCATCCACAACGTGCCGCTCATCTCCGACATCACCGTCATGAGCGAAGTGCTGGAATGCCTGGGCGCGGATATAAAGCGCGAAGGGCACACGCTCGTTGTGGACACGGCCGACGTGGCACGCCATGAAACGCCGTACGAGCTTGTCTCCAAAATGCGTGCGAGCATTGCGGTTCTCGGCCCGCTTGTGGGCAGGTTCGGACGCGCGCGGGTGGCCATGCCGGGCGGTTGCCAGATAGGCGCGCGCAAAATAGACATGCACTTGGTGGGCTTAGAGGCACTCGGCGTGCGCTTCGACGTGGCGCACGGCTTTCTGGAGGCGGAAACCCCCGAGGGGTTGCACGGGGCTCATGTGACGCTGGAGTTTCCCAGCGTGGGGGCAACGGAAAACCTGCTCATGGCATCGGTTGTGGCTGACGGCTCCTCCGTCATAGAAAACGCCGCCCGCGAACCGGAAATAGTCGATCTGGCCGATATGCTCGTTTCCATGGGCGCGCGCATTCGCGGTGCCGGCACTTCTACCATAGAGGTGGAGGGCGTGCCTCTTTCATCCATGCATCCCTGCGAGCACACGACGGTGGGCGACCGCATAGAGGCGGGAACGTTTCTGGCGGGCGGGGCGCTAACGGGCGGCCCTGTTACCGTGCGCGGTGTCGATCCGGCGTTTCTGCGCATGGCGCTCATGAAGTTTTCCGCTATGGGCTGCAACGTGGAGACGGGCGCAGATTGGATTACCGTCTCGCGTACGCGCCCGCTCGTCTCCACCGAGATACAGACGCTTCCGCATCCCGGGTTTCCCACCGACCTGCAGGCGCAGTTCATGCTGCTCGCCTCCTTAGCCGAGGGGAACTCCGTTATTACCGAGAACGTGTTCGAGAACCGCTTCATGTTCGCTGCCGAGCTTTGCCGTATGGGCGCCGACATTACCATTGAGGGGCACCATGCGCTCGTGCGCGGCGTTACCCGCCTGCAGGGTGCGCCCGTTTCCGCTACCGACCTGCGAGCCGGCGCTGCCATCGTTTTGGCGGGCGTTTCAGCCGAAGGGGAAACGCGCGTTCACCATATCGAGCACATAGACAGAGGCTACGAAAACTACGCCGGCAAACTCGTGTCGCTCGGTGCGAGCGTGCGGCGCGCTGTGGTCGAAGAAAAGCCCGTCCGTTAGGCCTATCCCCTTATGTTCAAGCGCAAAAAGAGTTTCACGGCGGCGGGTACGAAGCTCACCTCGCATCGCATGCGTTCCGCAATGCTGGGCACGCATGTGGAACGTCGCGTGCGCCCGAAGCACCGCCGTATGAACGCCGACGCCGTGGGTTTTTCCAGCTCCCGCAAAAAGCGCCGCGCTGCGCGAGGCTTAGTCGATCATATGACACCCGACACGGCTTCGCGCGAAAGCGGTCGCGAGTACGCGCGGCGCGTGAGCCGCCGCCAGTACACGCAAAAGATGCAGCACAAGGCACGTACCCGTCGCATTGCAGCCCTTGTCGTTGCGGGCATTGCCGCAATTGGCGTTGCCGCTCTTGTGGGCATAGGGGTTTTCGTGGGGTCGGTGAACGGGAAACTTGCGCTTTCCCATTCGAACGCGGGCGAGGCGCTTGCGTCTCAGGCGGAAGGCAAGCCGTACTACCTTTTGTGCGCGGCGAATCTGGATGCGGCGCAAGATGCGGGAAAGCAGGGCGGCGAGGCGTATGTGCTTGTGCGCATCGACGAGGCGAACAAAACGGCTGCGGCCGTGGCCGTTCCCTCGAACCTTCAGGTGAAGCTTTCCGACGGCGCGAACCACCCGCTTTCCGATGCGGCCTTGTCGGGTGATGCGGCGCTGGTGAGCGCGATGGCGGATTTCGCGGGCGTGAGCATATCGCATTTCGCCCGAACCGACGCGCAGGGCATAGCGAACCTGGTCGATGCGGTAGGAGGCGTTTCGGTCGATTTGGTCGAAGAGGTGGACGACCCTGCTGCAGGCGATGTGTATCTGGAGAAGGGAACCCAAGCGCTCGATGCGAAGGGTGCGCTTACGCTTTTGCGCGCGTCGAACTATTCCGGCGGTGAGGAATCCCAGTCGGCCAACAGGGCCGCTTTCTTCTGCGCGCTTGCGAAACGCCTTGTGGAGCCGAGCGGTTTCGCGTTCGTTCAGCACTTGGACGACCTTGCCGCCAACGTGCAGACTGATTGGAACATGTTCGATATCGTCTCGGTGGCCGATGCCATGCGCGGCGGTGCGACGTGCTATACGGCCGTTGTCCCCGGACGCGCATCGACCGTGGGCGGACAAGACGTTTTCGTCGCTTCGGATGACGCATGGAGAGCCGTTATGGAGTACGTCGAAGCGGGAAAGGATCCTTCCACCATCAAGACCGACGCTCCCGGCGTCGATCCTGCCGGCTTCACCGTCGCGGTGCGCAACGGCACCAGCATAACGGGTGCCGCCGCCCAGCTTTCGAAACTTCTCGGAGAGGCCGGCTACAACGTGGTGGAAACCGGCAACGTGGACGACTACACCATCTACCCCGAAACGCTCGTCATCTACAAGGACGAAGCGTACAAGGCGGCCGCTGCGGCCGTGGTCGCCACTATGGAGGCCGGTCGCGTGGTGAACGGCGGATCCTACTATACCTTCGACGCCGATGTGCTCGTCGTCATCGGCAAGGACTATCAGCCCATCGTGTAGCTGCGGTATCGTGCAGTATTGCGGTATCGCGCGGTGTCGCAGTATCGTGTAGCTGCGGTATCGCGCAGTATTGCGAAACCGTGCCGAAACCGTGCCGAAATCGTGCACATGGCGTTTTCATCGGTTGGCACGCGGCGTGCGGCACGCTGTGGTATCATGGGCGCATACTTTAAGCCTCTTGGACGAAGGAGTCTATCATGGTAGAGAAAACAGATGTCGCTGCGGTTCTCGAGCTTATCCGCCCGAGCCTGCAGGCAGACGGCGGCGATGTGAAGCTTATCGACGTCGATGAGGAAGGCGTGGTCACCGTCGAGCTACAGGGTGCCTGCAAGGGCTGCCCCATGTCGGAAATGACGCTGGCGAACGGCGTGGAGCGCATCCTGAAGGAGCGCGTGCCCGGCGTGACACGTGTCGTGCCCGCAGCGCATACGGCTTAAAGCGTAGACGGGCAAGCGAGAGGGAAGGTCGGTCGAGCATGGCAAACTGCTGGGAAAGACGCGGGTGCGACGAGGAAATGATGAGCCGCTGCCCGCATAATGCGCCCGGCGAGCCGTGTCCGGCCGACTGTCACTATGCCGCCTGCGGCCGCCTCACCCACGTGGTGGCCACCGATTTCGACCTGCTGCTCAATCCCGAGCGCGACTACGAGGCCGCCGTCAAGGAGATCTGCCGCTTCTGTGAGCATTTCCTGGTAAACGGCCCTGATCTTTCACCCGATTTCCCAAATAAAGCTTCTTCCGATTCAGCTCGAGCGGGCAAGCCCAATCGGTTTCTCCTTTAGGCGACTTGCCTTCGCCGCCGTGCGGCTTCGCGCCTTTCGTTTCCTCTTTGGCAGCTTAGGCTAACTTTTCTGCTTCGCACACATAATCGGCATTTGAACTGCGTTTCCGAGTGCTATACTGTTCGGCGGCAAAAAAGGGCGAATGCAGCGCGGCGAGCGGGCATAGGAAGGGTGCGATACGCATGATCATCAAGAAGTCCCCAGCCGAGATAGAGGCTATGAAGGAAGCAGGGCGCATTTCGGCGAAGGTTCTGCGCGAGGTGGGCGCGCGCGTGCAGCCAGGGGTTTCCACGTTGGAGCTCGACGAGTTCGCCGAGACGCTCATCAGGCTTGAAGGGGGCACGCCGGCCTTCAAGGGCTATGGCGGGTTTCCCGGTTCCATTTGCGCCTCCGTCAACGAGCAAATAGTCCATGGCATCCCTTCTGCATCCGTCATCCTCAAAGAAGGCGACATCATTTCCATCGACACCGGCGCCGTGGTCGACGGTTGGGTGGGCGACAACGCCTGGACCTATGCGGTGGGAAAGATTTCCCCTGAAAAACAGCGCCTGCTCGACGTGACCGAGAAGTGCATGTGGGCCGGCCTTGACGCGGCTCGACCCGGCAACCGCCTCGGCGACATCGGCGCCGCCGTGCAGGAGATAGCCGAAGCCGCAGGCTACGGTGTGGTGCGGGAGTACGTGGGACACGGCATCGGCCGCGTCATGCACGAAGACCCCAACGTTCCCAACTTCGGGCACAGGCACACGGGCGTGAAGCTTGAACCCGGCATGGTGCTGGCTATAGAGCCTATGATAAACGTGGGCACCTACAAGACGCGCCAGATGCCGGACGGCTGGCTTGTGTGCACGCGCGACGGCAAGCCTTCGGCGCACTTCGAAAAGACGGTCGCCATCACCGAGGACGGCCCTCTTGTCATAACCACCGAGTCCGGTCACGAACGTCCCCTGTAGGGCGGCGCCTTTCGCGTTGTGCTGCCAGGGCTGCCATGCGCGCCTGGATGCTGCGGATGTAGTGGAAGGTGGCTTTGGAGAAGGTCGCTTTGAGGAAGGTCGCAGGTCGACACTCGCTGGGCTGAGCGTGCTGAGCTGAGCGTGCCGGGTTGAGCATGCGCGACGGATGCCGCAAGAGACGGCTTTGCGCAGCGCGAACAGCGGGAATCAAGAACGCTCAGGTTGCGCGGTCGTGTAACGGCGATACAAGGAGCAAAACGTGGAAAAGCTGGGAATCATAGGCGGCATGGGGCCTGCGGCGACGGCACGGCTGTTTTCGCGCGTAGTCGATTTCACCGATGCCGCATGCGATCAGGATCATCTAGACGTCACGGTACTCAACCGTCCTTCCGTCCCCGACCGCACGGCGTACCTGCTCGCGCGCCCTGGTGCGCATCCGTTCGCTCCCATGTTGCAGGACATGGCGCGTACGCTCGAAGAGATGGGCTGCGCGGTTTTGGCCATGCCTTGCAACACGGCACATGCGGCGCTCGGCGAGATAGAGTCCGTTCTGGGCAGCGCGCGCCTTATCGATATGCCGTATGAGGCCGTCGCGTTCGCCTGCTCGCTCGGCTGTGCGCGCGTGGGGCTGCTCGCGACCGACGGCACGCTTTCCGCAGGCGTGTTCCAACGGGCCTCGCGCGAGATGGGCGTACAGTCCCAGGCTCCCGAAGCCTTCTTCCAAAAGCACGTCATGAGCGTCATCTACGATCATGTGAAAGCTGCTCGCGCGGTTCCCGCAGGTCTGTTCGAAGAGGCGCTCGACAATCTGGTTGCATGCGGGTGCGACGGCTTTATTCTCGGCTGCACCGAGCTCTCTCTTCTGGGAATGCCCGCCCGCTACAAGGGAAAGCCCGTGATAGACGCCTTAGACGTGCTTGCGTGGCGCTGCGTCCGAGAATGCGGCGCCCCGGCTCGCGACCTTGCGAAGGCGTTCGCGTAACGGTTCGCCTGCGGCGCTGCTGCCTGCAGCTTAGGAAGGATTTGCGCAGCGTTCGCCTTGCGGCGTCTCGCGACGCGCACCGCGCAGCGCGCAGCGCCTACTCTCTCTCCCTCCTGCCTCTTGCCCTCCCGGACCCCCGGATCCCCGAACCCCCTTCTCACGTTATCTTCATGACTTGCTTGTGTGATTTGCTTGAAACGGTTGGCGAGGGCTTTTCTTGGTTGCTATCATCGGGCTATGTATTCGATATTCGATTACTGAAAAGGCGCATACATGCAGAACTTAAACACACCACGCACCTTGCGCGCCGCTTCGTCCATAGCGATAGCGGGCGTTCTTTCGCTTGCACTGGCCGTGCTGCCGAGTGCTGCTCCTTTTGCCCAAGCGTTCGCCGAGACAAGCGCCGAACACGAGGCGGAGGCCGACCGATTGGCCGAATCGGCTGCCCAGAAGCAGGCCGAGGCCGATGAGATCATGCAAAACATCGACGTGCTGCAAACGCAGCTCAACGATGCGAACGCGGAATACGAGCGTGCATCGGCCGCTCACGACGAGGCCGAGGCAGCTGCCAAAGATGCCTCCGAACGCGTGAAGGCTGCCGAGAAACGCATCGCCGAACTGCAAGTTCATTTGAGCGATCGCGCGGTTTCACTCTACAAGTCGGGTGGATCTGCATCCTACATCGACGTTATCCTGAACGCCACCTCCTTCAAGGAATTCACCACTACGCTCGATTCCATGGAACGCGTCGTCAACCAGGACCAAGAGCTTGTGCAGGAAAGCAAGGACGTGCGCGCCGAGGCCGAGGCCGCTCGTAACGAGTTCGAGACCCAGCAAGCTAAAGCGGCCGAGGAAATGAAAGCCGCCGAACAGGCGAAAAAGGAATACGAAACCGCCCAAGCCTCTATGCAGGAACAGCTTGACAAGGTAAACGAAGAGGTTATGTCGTTGCAGGTGCGCGAAGAAGAAGAGCGCATGGAAGCCGAGGCCGCCAAAAAGCGCGAAGAGGAGGCGGCACGCGTTGCCGCGCAGGCCAAGATTTCGAACGGCAACTACAACGCCTCGCCGACCTATCCCGGAACCATCACCGACATAGGGCTTAACCACCCGCTGCCCGGAGCGCGCGTTTCGAGCGAATTCGGCTGGCGTGCTTGGTCGGGCACGTTCCACACGGGAATAGACCTTGCGGCGTCAAGCGGCACGCCTATTTACGCGTGCGCCGGGGGCACCGTGCAGTACGTGGGGTGGTACGGCGGCGGCGGGCAGACTGTCATTGTGAACCACGGCAACGGCGTGCGCACCATGTACGAGCATATGAGCGCCTACGCCGTGTCGCAAGGTCAGCAGGTTGGCGCGGGCGATGTGGTCGGTTACGTGGGATCGACGGGGAATTCCACCGGCCCCCACCTTCATCTCAATGTCGAGATAAACGGCATCTGCGTGAATCCTCGCAATTTCATCAGCTTCTAACCTTTGAACTGCTTTCCTTCGGTATCCCAGAAGAAGCGTTTGAACTTGCGTATCTGGTTAAAGTACATGACGTAGGACCAAAACGTGTGCGCGAACGTGTCGGGCTGGTAACGAAGCGGGTAGGCCGCAAGCTCGTTTTCCTTCAGCAGAGCAAGCGCACGTGCGAGCTGGCAAGGATCGGTCAGGCTGCGTTTGAGGACGTATTTCGGCACGCAACAGTACACGAACGGATCGTAGGCTTCGCGTGGCGCTATTTCTTTGCCTAGCACGTACTGGTCCACTGCAAGCGTGACGAAGTTCACGCCTCCAAGGCTGGTGAAGTAGGTCGAGCGCCCCGCGCGTATGTTTATTTCGAAGAAGCGGAACTCTCCGGTGCGGCTGTCGTACTTCAGATCGAAGTTCCCGTATCCTTGATAGCCCACGTGTTTGAGGAAGCGTTCGGCGTTTCGGATGACAGCCTCTTCTCGCTCTCCTATGATGCAAAGCGGGTTTCCGAGCGCGGCGGGGCTGTGATCCTGCAGGCATACGATGCCGCCCGAAACCACGCGCAGGTTTCCGTCAGGATCGGTGAACGTGTTCAGGATGCGCAAAGCATCGTCTCCTCCGGGAATGTAGTCCTGTACGAGCAGTTCCCCGTCGTAGGCCGACGAGCGTATATCGCTCCATATGCGCGTCATTTCCTCGGGCGAGTCCACCTCGTAAGCTTTGCGCTTGTGCGGCACGTCGGTGTTCTGGAACTGCGTGGTGTCGGAGGGTTTCGCGACGAGCGGGTAGGGGAACTCGTCTACGGGCAGCGCTTCGGGGCCGTTTTCGCCGCAGTCGAAATACCAGGTTTTCGGATAGGGGATGTCGAGTTGCTCGCACAGGTCGTAGAAAGCATGCTTCTGGGAGATGCGGGCGAGCATGTCGTAGTCGTTGCAGGGAACCACGATCCCTGCTTCTTCCAGGCGCTCTTTGTTCTGCGCGAAGATGAGCGCATGGCGGTCGTCGCATCCAAGGGCGAGGGGAACGAAGCGCGGGTTCTCGGCGTGCAGCTCGGCGGCTACGGCCTCGAGGGCTTGGCAAAGGCATTCGGGCTCGCCCGCGCCAGACACGATGCGACAGTCGGTGAAGCGGCTGGTCGTGAGCATTTTTATCTTGCTGGCTATGATCACGATGCAGCGCGTGATGCCGTAGGCGCGATGAAATTCGCGCACGTAGCTGTAGGCGAGGAACGTGCCGCCTACAATAACGGGAACCAGAAGGCTCCCCACCTCGTCTTCGCGAAGGAAAGACTTTGGCGCGCGCGCATCTTTTCTCTCGGCTTTCTTGCTATCCGTTCGCTGGTCGTTCGACATTTCCTGTTCTCCTCACATGATGTTTCGACTGTGCGTCTGCACTCGCCGATTAACGCCCGCTTCTCTTCGCGCTTGTCTTCGCGTTCACCTTCGCAGTGATCCTGCTTGCGAGGTCGAAGATGAACGACGCCTCTTTCACGTGCAGCTTGGCGGCGGTGCCGAACGTGACGACAAGGCTGACCGTGCCTCCTGCTACGACGTAGGCGAGCGCTTGGGGGATGGAGCCGTCAAGCGCCCCGAACAGAAGCGAGCATGCCTGCAGCACGCCGAATCCCGCAAGAGCGCCTGCGCCTCCCAGGAGCAGTGCCGTCGCGCTCGCCTGCGCGATGCGCCCCGTGCCCACATGCCCGAACGTACGCTTCAGATATGCGATCGCAATGAAGTCGACCACAAGGTAGAAGACTGCCGATGCCCAGGCGACGCTCACGATGGTGAGGGGCACACCGCCGTCAAGCGCCACAACGAACAACGCTGTAAGGGCTATCTGCACGATACTTGCCGCAGCGCTTGCGGCGGCGTACACCCCCATCTTTCGAAGGCTGCTGAACACCTTTTGCAGATACGAGCTTACGCCGTAGAACGGCAGTGCCGCTGCAAGACCGCATAGGAAGGCCGCTATCTGCGCGACGTTTTCCATGGTGAACGCTCCGAAGTGGTAGAGCGTGACCAAGGGCGACGAGAACGCGACCAGATACAGCGCGAACGGGACGAGCAGGAACATGATCTCGCTTATGCCTTTCGCAACGGTGTCGATGAATCCTTTCCTATCGCCGTTTTCGTGCAGATGCGTGAGTTCGGTGAACAGGGCGGTCGTAATGGGTATGGCCAGAAGCGAGTAGGGAAGCGCATACCAAAGGCGTGCGTACGCGATGATGGAAGGACCGTCTTCCGCGAAGCAGTACGATGCCGCATTCATGACCGAGACGGTTGCGAACGAGCAGACCATAACGATGATGGTGGGCGCCCCGAGCGCCACGGTATCGCGCAGCGCCGGGTCATGCAGGTTGATGCGCGGGCGTAGGCGGATGCCGTTTCGCTTGAGCGCGGGTATCTGTATGGCCATTTGCGCCGCCACGCCGAGCGGGTTGCCTACGGCTATGATGTAGAGCGCGGCCTGCTGATTGTGTGGCGAGACGACGGCGTACAGGACGAACGTCGCGATGACGATGACGTTGTTGGCGACGGGGGCGATAGTCGACCAGAAGTAGTTGCGGTTCGCGTTGAGCAGCCCCGACATAATGGAAGAGGCTCCGTAGAACACCGTTTGGATGGCGAAGAACTGGAACAGGAACACGGCCGTGCCCATGGTGTTCTGATCGGAGTAAAACGTCTGGGTATACACGATGAGATGCGGAAACGCCATGCTGAAGGCCGTGACGAGCCCGAGGATGACCGTGACAAGCGAAAGCAGGTTCGAAGCGTATTCGTTGCCCGCTTCGTTTCCGAGCTTCTTTCTCACCGAAATGTAGACGGGCAGAAACGCCGTGACCAGCATGCCGGCCATGACCAGCTCGTAGAGCATATTGGGCAGGTTGTTCGCCACTTGGTACGAGCTTGAAAGGAACGTCGATCCCAATGCGTAGGCCATAGCCCATGTGCGGGCGAATCCCGTGATGCGCGAAAGAAGCACGCAGACGCTCATGATGCCGGCCGACATGTTTACGGTTTCCAACTGCGCGTCTTCGGTTTTCAGCTGCGCGCCTTCGTCCGGGCGGGCATGCGCCGGAGTCTGCGGGTGCGGGCGTGCGGGAGCGCCTGCGGGTAGGCGGCGATGCTTCGCTCGGGATATCTTCCTTTCTGCAAGACTGTCGTCTGCTTCCGGTTTTCTATGTCGAGCTCGTGCGAGCTTGTCGGGCATTGGGTCTGCGCTTCCGGTAAGGGGTATAATTTCTGTCCATGATACCAAATAGGGAGCGGAAACGATGAACAGATACGTAATCGACAGAGCGAAACTTGCTGGAAACATCGAGCGCGTGAAGCGCGTTGCCGGCGTTCCGGTTATGGGCGTGGTGAAGGCGAACGGTTACGGGTTCGGCTTGCAGGAGCTGGCGCGCATGTTGCTGGAGCATGGCATCCGCGCGTTCGCCGTCACGGAGATCGAGGACGTGGCGCCTTTGCGCGAGGTGGTGGACGACGCGAGCGATGTGCTGGTCATGCGTTCGACGGCGCTTCCCGAAGAGGCCCGCGCCATTGTCGGCGCGGGGTGCATCGTCACCGTGGGGTCGCTCGCCGCCGCGCGGGCGGCGGCCGATGCGGCGTGTGAGCTGGGTGTGCGGGCGCGATGTCATCTGAAGGTCGATACGGGGTTCGGGCGCTACGGGTTCTCTCCTTCCGACAAGCCGGGCATTCTTGCGTGCTATCGCATGGGAGAGCTGGCGTTCGAGGGCATGTACACGCATTTTTCGGCGGCCTACCACGATGTCGCCCTGACGCGTTCGCAGCTGGCGGCGTTCGAGGGTGTGGCGGCTTTGGTGGAGGAGGCGGGCTTTGCGGCGGGCGTTCGGCATGCGGCCAATTCGCCGGCGCTTTTCAACGTTGTCGAGACGCGCCTTGACATGGTGCGCATTGGTTCGGCGTTCACGGGTCGGGTCATCACGCTTGAGCCGAACGAGCTTGAGCGCGTCGGTTTTCTGGAATCGCAGGTCATCGACTTGAAGACGCTTCCTGCGGGGAGCACGGTAGGTTACGGCGGGGAGGCGAAGCTTGCCCGCCAGACGCGTGTGGCGTTCGTTTCCGCAGGCACTCAGGAAGGTTTCGGAGTGGCTGCGGAAAAACCTGCCACCATGCGCCGTGCCCTTTCCGCAGCGAGAGGCGCGCTTGAGCGTCGGCGCCTAGAAGTGCGGATGGGCGAGCGCGCCTATCCGGTGATAGGGGAAGCCGACTTGTCGCTTTCCCTGGTCGATGTGACGGACGGAGATGTGAAGATAGGGGATTTGGCGCGTATGGACGTAAATCCGCTCATGGTGAGTCCGAAGGTTCCGCGCGTGTACGTATAGCGAAGTGGTATTCGGCAGCGATTGCCATGGTGTTGTTGCGCGGGGGTTCCGCGCGTGTGCGAGCAGGGAAACGCGTGCGGGAATCGGAGCGTGAGACGCGGGTCGTAGTGAGCGGGTCGTAGTGAGCTGATTGCGGCGAGCGGATTGCGGCGAGCGTGCCGCTTTTGCGGGTCGCGTGCCGCTTTTGCGGGTCGCGTACCGAGCAGAAGCAGAAGCAGGAGGAGATGTGAAGGTACTTATAGTTCGAAACGATTACAACGTGCAGGCCACAGACGCGTCGCTGCTTCTGGCAACCTACTTGGCCACGCAGCAGGTA
>JAEYEL010000111.1 GCA_023403475.1 Actinomycetes bacterium | reverse complement strand
GTGCGAGGGCGTGTGCACGCGCGGTAAGGCGGGCGAGCCGGTGGGCATTGGGCGCTTGGAGCGTTTCGTTGCCGACTGGGGCATGGAGCATGCTTGCGAAAGCGCCGCTGGTGCGGCTGCTGGAGCTGCCGAGGCCGACGTTGCCGAAGCTGGTGGCGCCGGGACTGCTGCCGAGGGCGCCGTTGCCGCTGGTGCCGGGGCTGCCGCGTCTGCTTCGCAGCCCGCTAAGGGCGGCAAGTTGGCTGGCAAGCGCGTTGCGATGGTGGGGTCTGGTCCTGCTTCGCTTACGTGCGCCGGCGAGCTGGCGAAACAGGGCGCCTCCGTTGTGGTGTACGAGGCGCTGCACGAAATAGGCGGCGTGCTCACCTACGGTATTCCCGAATTCCGCCTTCCAAAAGACTTGGTGGCTCGCGAAGTGGCGGCCATCGAGGGTCTTGGCGTGCGCTTCGAGACGGATGCGCTCATAGGGAAGCTCTACGACGTGCGCGAGCTGTTGGACGAACGCGGGTTCGACGCGGTCTTCGTGGGAACGGGCGCGGGGCTTCCTCGCTATCTTGGCATCGAAGGCGAGGGGCTGAACGGCGTCATGGTGGCCAACGAGCTGCTTACGCGCGTTAACCTCATGAAGGCTTACCGCTTCCCCGAATTCGACACGCCTGTGTACGCGGGACATCGCTGCGTGGTGGTGGGGGGCGGAAACGTTGCCATGGACGCGGCTCGCACGGCGCGCAGACTTGGTGCAGAGGTGACGGTGGTGTATCGACGCGGGCGCGAGGAAATGCCCGCACGTGCCGAGGAGATTCACCATGCGGAGGAAGAGGGAATACAGCTCCAGCTGCTTGCGAACCCCGTGCGCATTGTCGGTGACGAGAAGGGCTGGGTGTGTGGCATCGAATGCGTGCGCATGGAGCTGGGCGAACCCGATGCGAGTGGCAGACGCCGTCCGGTTGCCGTGGAGGGCAGCGAGTTCACCATGGATGCCGACATGTTCGTTATCGCTGCGGGGTCGAAGACCAACCCCCTGATAGCGCAGACCACTCCCGGTTTGGAAGTGACTTCGCGCAACCTCATTGTGGCCGACGAGCGCACCTGCGCCACATCGGTGCCGGGCGTGTTCGCGGGCGGCGATGCGGTCATAGGCGCAGCGACGGTCATTCTTGCCATGGGGGCGGGAAAACGCGCGGCGTCCGGCATTGCCGAATATCTTACGAGTCGCGTATAAGACCCATCTCGCCGAAAAGGCAATGGAAGACGTGAAAAAGGCATGAGCGGCAAGGAGTGGCGTTCGGCGCGAAAACGATTCGGAAGCAAGCATTTGCATAAGGGTTCGCGCACGAACCCGCATAAGAACCCGCGCAAGCATTCGCGCACGTTGGTCGTTCTCCTTCTCGCGGCGCTCGTAGCGGTAGGCGGCTGGTGCGGCAAGCTCGCGCTCGACGGTGCTCCTTTCGGTATTCCCCTTGGCGCTAGCCAGCAGCTTGCCGCTACGAGCGAGACCGCCGAGGCCATTTTGGCGCATGTTCCCGACTATGCGGGCGGCACCTATGCGGAAATGAACGAAAACGTTCCGCAGTTTGCAGGGCAGGGAATAGCTTCGGTTCGGGCGGCGCAAGACTATGTTGCCGCCGCAGTGGCCGATCCGTCCGACTATTCCACCGAATGGGAGGCCTATTCGCAGCTTGATGCGCTGGGAAGGTGCGGTGTGGCCGCCGCGTGCGTAGGAAGGGAAACCATGCCCGCTCGTGGCGAAGAGCGAGGACGCATCGGTGTGGTGCGCCCAAGCGGCTGGCACTTCGACAAATACGACTTCGTGGAAAACAGATACCTCTACAACCGATGCCACCTGCTGGGATGGCAGCTCACGGCCGAAAACGCCAACGAGTGCAATTTGGTTACGGGAACGCGCTATTTCAACGCGCAGGGTATGCTTCCTTTTGAAGAGGAAATCGCCCAATACGTGCGAGAAACCGGCAATCACGTGCTGTACTGCGTTACGCCGGTGTTCAGGGGAGGCGATGCGGTATGCCGCGGCGTTTGGATGGAGGCGCTGTCGGTCGAGGACGGTGGCGCGGGCGTGTCGTTTAGCGTTTTCTGCTACAACGTGCAACCGAACGTGGGAATAGACTACGCCACGGGCGATAATTGGCTCGACGAAGACGGCCCGGCAACATGGAATCAAGGGCAAAAGGCTGTAGGCGATAGCCTCATCTCCTCAGTGAAGTAACGACGCTGTTCAGCACGCCAGCGTGAGTTGCTGCCGATGCCGTTTGCGAGCAGCGTGCAATCAACCCGCGAGCAGCTCGCGGGCAATTCGCAAGCAATTTGCAATGAGTTCGGAGCAATTTGCAATGAGTTCGCGGGCAATCCTACCTACTTTATGATAATCTTCATTTATATGTTGACAACATATAGGTTAGTGATGTATATATGTTGTCAACATATAAAGGCACTTGACATGCTGACGGTCGCAGGCGAGCAGCATGGGGCTTCGCATGGATAGTACATAGGTGCCATATATACCATAGGGGTGTCCATATATGGATACAACAGAAAGGAAAGAGGTGATGCCTATGCCTCGTGGAGACTGCGGCGATGCGGGAACGGGCGCACGACAGCCGTGCTGCAGGCGGCGCGGGGGCGGCGGTGGAGCGTTGGTCGAACCGGCTGCGCTTGCCGCGCTGCTCTCGGCGGGTGGCTACGGCTACGACATGCGCCGTGCCATCTTGGAGCGGACCGACGGCGAGCTTGATGTGGATGTGGGTGGCATGTACCGATCGCTGCGAAGGTTGGAAGAAGAGGGTGCGGTAGTTTCGCGCTGGAGCGAGGACGAAACTGGTCCACGCCGTCGCGAGTACCAAGTGACCGAGCAGGGCGTTGAGCTAGCTGAACAATGGCTCGATGCGCTGCGTCGCCGTCAACGCCTTGACGA
>JAEYEL010000106.1 GCA_023403475.1 Actinomycetes bacterium | reverse complement strand
CGGAGGCGGTGTAGGTTACGTCCTTGTATTCGTTCGCGTTGCCGTTGCCGATATCGAAGATCTCAAGGGAGAACGTCTCTTGTCCGGGGGCGACGCTGCCGCCCTGCTTCACCGTCTTGGTGAAGGGCAGCTCGTATGTGGCGGTGCGCTCCGTCGTAACGAACTCTACATGCTTGTAAAGGTGGAGATGCTCGCTGCCGTGCTCCTGTTTCAGCAAATCGATCTGCGTGCCTTCGCTGTCGATCGCCATTGCGTAGGTCAGTTCGTAGTCTTCCAGAATAACAGGAGAATCGGAGATAGCCGGAACATTATCCTCATTGGTGTTGTCCGATTTGATGCTTGCAGCCCCAACGGTAAAGGTCCCGCCGCAGCCTGCCGGATATTTTCCGTCAAGAACCAACCTAGCTCCGCCTTCGACCGTCAGGTCGCCGCCTGCCCAAAGAGATGAATCAGTGCTGGAAGTAGACTGGATCTCGCCTCCGTGAATTCGAAAGTTCTTTATGGCGTATAATCCGGGGTAGGAGCTGTTTGCCGTAACCCTGGAGTCGCTAAGCACGATATTGCCGCCGGATTCCCCCTCTCCAAAATGGATATAGGCTGCGTTGCAGTTGTCCTTCGTTGATTCCAGCGTAACATCGCTGCCGTTTTCAATTACAAGGCCACAGGAATCGATGCCGGCATAAAGCCCCTTGGATTCCAGCTTCGCATTATCCACGGAAACCGTATTGCTGGCAATCCCGATGCCGCCCGGTGCGTTGATGCGAACTTCGACCCCTTTGATCGAAACATTGCCCATCACGCTGATTCCGTCATGGTTTTCCCCGCCAGCATTGATGGCAAGCTTGCCGGCACCCGTTATTTCGACATCGCCGGCTGCCCAGATTCCTCCGCCTGCCGGCAGCGTCACACTGTTTTCGCCGTTCAGGGTAATGGTCAGCTTGGCATCGCCGGTTGCTTTGATGCCATACCCCGAACCCGCGTCGGAATCGCCCTTCGAAACAGCGGCATTGTCCAAAGTGACGTTTCCTGCCGCAGGGTCATAGGCTGCCGTGCCGCTGCCGCAATCAATGGTCAGCTTGTCGCTGGTGAATTCCTCGCCGTTAACCCAGACGCCATAGCCGGCCGGATCGGCAAACGCCATCGCAGGCAGCATCGCAACCGCCATTGCGAGGCCGAACAAGATGCCGAACAGTCGTTTCTTCATGCCCTTTCCTCCATTCGCTTGGGTGTTGCCCGTTTGCGGCTTTCCTCCGGCAGCAGATGCACCGGAAGGAAAAAACCGCCTCGGCCAGTCGAGCTGCGTCTGCCAAGTTCTCCTCCGACCGCTCTTCCCCCTTTTGGGTTTCGCGCAAGAAGGCGCAAAACTGCCACCTCAACTTATACCTAAGTATATATATCAGCTTCCGCCTTCAGTCGCAAGAGGTTTTCAGGAAATTACCGCGCAAGGCCGAATGCAACGGGCAACGCAACGGGCAAGGCCGAATGCAACGGGCACCGGGCAACGCAACGGGCACCTGGCACCCGTTTTGAAATCGTCACGCCCATGCGCATCAAGCGCCGAAGCCACACTTGCAGCCTCTTGCGTAAAACCTTGTTCTGAACGATACTTTGACCGATACCCTTAGATAGCCGATACCAGGGAACTTCGGCGGAACCCTATCGCCCAAACAGCCCGTCGAAGTAGCCGATGCCCGATGTGGTCAGGCGCTCGATTCTATGGGCGAAGGCGAGCATCTCGGTGATGGTGGCAAGGGCGATGTCTTTCTTCTCGCCGGTGCGGCGCAGCTTGATTTCCACCTTGCCCTCGGCAAGCCCGCGCTTGCCCACCACTATCTGCAGCGGCCAGCCTATAAGGTCGGCATCGGCGAACTTCACGCCGGCGCGCTCCTTGCGGTCGTCGATGACCACTTCCAAACCCAACTTCGACACATCGACCGCCAGTTTCTCGGCGGCGGGCTGCACTTCCTCGTCGCCCACCGTCAAGGGAATGATGCACACGTGCGCAGGCGCCACGGAAAGCGGCCACATGATGCCGTGCTCGTCGTTGTACTGCTCTACCACGGCGGCCAAAGAGCGCGTCACGCCCACGCCGTAGCAGCCCATGACAAACGGCTGCTCGCTGCCGTCTTCGGCCATGAACGTGGCGCCCATCGAACGCGAGTACTTGTCGCCTAGCTGGAACACTTGGGAAACCTCGATGCCGCGCGCACCCGAAAGCGGCAACCCGCACTCAGGGCAGCTGTCGCCCGGCTTCACGATGCACAAGTCGGCCCATTCGTCCACCTGGAAGTCGTGCCCAAGGCGCGCCCCCACGTAATGGAAGCCTTCCTCGTTGGCGCCCACGACCCACTTCTGCACCGCCTTCAGGCTGCGTGCCGCAACGACGCGCACGCCCTGGGGCAGGCCGACAGGACCCATGGAGCCTTTGTGCAACCCGACCGCTTCCATTTCCTCGTCGGTAAGCGGCGTGAAGCCGCCCAGCGCACGGGCGGCCTTGATCTCGTTGACCTCGTGGTCGCCCGGAACGAACAGCACCGCCACATCACCCGCATCGGTCTTCCCTGAAAACGCCTTCACCGTGGAAGATTCGGGGATTCCCAAGAATTCCGCGAGTTCGACGATGGTACGGATGCCCGGCGTGGCGATCTTCTTCATTTCCGGAACGTCGTACTCGGTCGGGCGGGCCAAACACGCGCCTGCCTCGGTATTGGCGGCGTATCCGCAGGTGCAGTGCACCAGTTCCGCCTCGCCCGCTTCCGCAAGCGCCATGAACTCGGTTGTGACCTTGCCGCCTATCTGGCCGGAATCGGCCTCCACAGGACGATAGTCAAGCCCCAGCCGATCGCAGATGTGCCCGTAGGCTTCGCTCATGTCGTCATAGGTCTTCTGCAGAGATTCCTGCGTGGCGTGGAAGCTGTAGGCGTCCTTCATGATGAACTCGCGCCCGCGCAGAAGCCCGAAGCGCGGGCGTATCTCGTCGCGGAACTTCACCTGTATCTGGTAGAGGGAAAGCGGCAGCTCTTTGTAGGAGCGCAGCTCGTTGCGCACGAGCGCCGTGATGAGCTCCTCGTGCGTGGGACCGAGGCAGAACTCGTGATCGTGACGGTCGGTGAGGCGCATGAGTTCAGGGCCGTAATCGTCCCAGCGACCGCTTTCGTGCCACAGCTCGCCCGGCTGCAGCGCGGGCATCATGATTTCCTGGGCCCCTATGGCGTCCATTTCCTCGCGCACTATCTGCTCGACCTTCGAAAGCACGCGCTGCCCCAGCGGCAGAAAAGTGTACACGCCCGAAGCGGTCTTGCGCAGCATGCCCGCTCGCACAAGCAGCCTGTGGCTGGCAATTTCGGCATCCGCCGGGTCTTCTTTGAGCGTCGGCACGTACAGCTTGCTCATCCGCATCACGTTCGTCATAGCTTCTCTATCTCCTCCATCAACGCATCGACGATATCAGCTTCGTCGACTTTTCGAACCACGTTCCCGCAGGCGAACACCACGCCCGCACCGGCGCCGCACGCCACGCCTATATCGGCGTCGGCCGCCTCTCCAGGCCCGTTGACCACGCACCCCATGACGGCCACCTTGACGGGGCGCCGCACGCTTTCAAGCCGTTTTTCCACCTGCTTCGCCAGCCCGATGAGATCCACTTGACAGCGCCCGCACGTGGGGCAGCTGATTATCTCGGGGCCGCGACGGCGCAGGTCGAGCGCCGCCAAAAGCGTCCAGCACGCCTGCACCTCGCGCACCGGATCGTCGGTAAGCGAGATGCGCATCGTGTCGCCGATGCCCTCTTCCAAAAGCACGCCCAAACCGCAAGCCGATTTGACGATGCCCTGAAACGCCGTGCCCGCTTCCGTCACCCCTATATGGAGCGGAAGGTGCGGAAGCTCGCGCGAAAGCAGCCGGTAAGTGGCGATGGTCGTGCGCACGTCATGGGCCTTCGCGGAAACCACCACGTCGAAAAACCCGCGTTCCTTGAAATAGCGCACGTAGCCGGCAGCAGACGCGGCCAGTTTCTGAGCCAGCGTCATATCATCGCGCACGGCCAGCTCGCTGTCAAGCGACCCCGCGTTCACGCCGATGCGAATGGGAATGCCCGCCTCGCCCGCCGCGTCTATGACGGCATCGGTTTTGGCCAGCCCGCCGATGTTGCCGGGGTTGATGCGCAGCTTCGCAGCGCCGCGACGGGCCGCGCAGATGGCAATTTGCGCGTCGAAGTGGACGTCTGCCACCACGGGAAGGGGCGATGCCGCGCACACTTGGGCGAAAGCATCAAGGCAGTCTCGGTGCGGAACGGCCATGCGCACGATTTCGCAGCCGGCGGCAGCCAGCGCCTCTATCTGCGCCACGTTGGCGGCCACGTCGTGCGCCGGCGCGTTCAACATCGACTGCACCGCCACAGGAGCCCCGCCGCCCACGGGAACTCCGCCCACCATGACGCGCCGGGTTTTCTGATTGGGCCGTAGTTCTTCGTCGCCGGCCGCACCCAGCGCTCCTCCCGCATCGCCCGATGCGCCTTCGGGTGCACTGCCCGCGCGCGTACCCGCACCCGGCACGCCACCCGTGTCCCTATTATCCCGTTGATTCGAATCGATCACCGCCGCACTTCCTTATTCGGCTCCAGACGTTTAGGCTATTGTACCAGTCCTTCGCATCGGCTCACCCCAGCCCCACGAGAAACCAAAACGGATGCGAGCCTAGACGCGAGCCTTCACGGGATCTTCCAACTTCGCAGCCGTCGTGCCCTTCCGGGAAAAGCGCGTCTCCCTACCAGTTCCCGAACACGAAGCGCTGGATGTCTTGGTTCGCCATGATGAGGAAGAACCCCAAGAACAGCGCCATACCGGCGGCGCTCATGTAGTTGAGGGCGCGGGGGGAGACAACTTTGCGGGATACCTTCTGGAAGATCTCCACCGCGAAGCGCCCGCCGTCGAGCGGCGGAATGGGCAGAAGATTCATCACGCCCAGCGACACCGATATCATGGCGAAGAACTGGATGATGCTCACAAGCCCCGCTTCGAAGGCGTCCTTCGACATGGCGGCGATGCCGATGATAGAGGCGGAGCCCTCCACCGTTTGCGCCGCCGTGGCCGGGTTGAACAGCCCCGCTACCGCAACCACGACCATCCAGATGTAGTAGAAGCCCATCTGCACGGCCTGCAGCGGGTTCAGGTTCACGTGCACTATCTCGCCCGACTGCGTTTGCACGTCGGCGCCCAGCACGCAGAACCACACAATGAAGAGCACGATGGCGAAAAGCAGGTTCATGGCAATGCCCGCAAGCAGAATGACCGACCGCTTCCAAAACGGCAAGGCGCGGTACTGCTGCTTGAATTCGCCCTCGAACAGCGCATGGGCGTCTTTTACGGCACGCGCCTCGCCCAGCTCGTAGCTTGCGGGTTCGGACGCACCTGCGGCACGCGCCTTCGCCAGCTGCTTTTTCGCAGGCCGCATCTCAGGTGCGCGGTAGGTGTTGAACTGGTCTTTCTTGGAAGGTCCCACCACGCTTCCCCATTCGGTAAGCTCTTCGAGCGCATCGTACGCCTCATCGTCGGTAATGCCGCAGTCGCGCGCGATGTCTTCCATGTTCGCCGTGCCGCGCCTGTAAAGTGCCGCAAGCACGGCTTCCAAATGCGGGCTCATCTCGCCCGCCTCCATGCCGCACACCTTCGCGTATCCGCCCAAAGGCACCGCCGTAACGCCGAAGCGCGTCTCGCCGCGCTTGAAACCGACGGAAGGACCGGGCAAGCCCAGCATGAATTCGGTCACGCGCACCCCGAAGACCCGCGCCGCCAGATAGTGGCCGCCTTCGTGAATGAACACCAGAAAGCCCAGCACGATGGTGGCATATACGATCATAAGCAAAACATCCATGAGAACGCTCCTGTTCGCACGCGCACTCCGAAAACTTCAGGTTAGGCTCTTCATTATAGGGAAGTCAGCCGAAGGCGACCGCACCTCGCACCAAGCTGTGGGAAAAAACCTACAAGTACACCACGAGCGAAGCGGAGACGCGAAACGGGAACGGGCGCCGATTCGCACCGACGCCCGAATATTCGCCCAGTTCGCCTGCCGCTCCTACTTCGAGAGCCTATTTCAGCTCCCCAGAGACCTTCGCTTCGACCGCGCTTGCCGCATCGGTCTTGCCCGGAAGCTCGCAGCGCGCGCCTTTGGTCTTGGCGCACAGGGCTACCGCGCCCGAAAGCGCGAAAAGCGCGATGGCGTTGGGTATGACCATAAGCTGGTTGAACATATCGGCAAGCTCCCACACCAAGTCGTTCGAAAGAAGCGACCCCAGAAAAATGAACGCAAGGGCAATGACGGAAAACACCGGGACGGCCTTTTTGCCGAACAGGTACTCCACGTTCAGCTTGGCGAACAAGTTCCAGCTCAAAATGGTGGAAAACGCGAAGAACAAAAGGCAGACGGCCACGAAGACGTTGCCTGCCGACGCACCGAAGAACTCGCCGAAAGCAACTTGGGCCATGTTCGTCTTGTCGAGGCCGGCAGATAAGCCCGTAGCGTCCATCGCCAGCGCGCCGTCGCCTGTGTAAAGCACGCTGATAACCACGAGCGCCGTCATGGTAACCACCACGAACGTATCCACGAACACGCCGATCATGGCAACAACGCCCTGTTCGTGCGGGTTTTTCACCTTCGCCAGCGCATGCGCGTGCGGGGTGGAGCCCATGCCGGCCTCGTTGGAGAAAAGACCCCGCTTGGCACCCTGGCTTATAGCTGCGACAAGACCGAAGGCCACACCGCCCACACTTGCCTGCGGGTTGAAGGCGCATTCGAAGATAAGGCCGAACGCAGCAGGAACGGCAGGCGCGTTCATAATCAGCACGATCAAGCCGCCCACAAGATAGATTACGGCCATGAAGGGCACCATCTTCTCGGTGACCGAGGCCAAGCGATGCACACCGCCAAGGAAGACGAAGCCTGCCACGGCGACGATGGCAACCCCTATGGACCACATGGGAATGCCGAACGCCGTACTGCACGTAGACGCGATGGAGTTCGACTGCACCATGCAGCCCATGAAGCCGAGCGCCAGAATAATGGCCACCGCGAAAAACCCGGCCAGAAACTTGCCGAATCTGCCTTTGAACACCGACTTTATATAGTATACAGGGCCGCCGTGCACCGCGCCCTGCTCATCGATCACGCGCGTCTTCTGTGCCAGCACGGCCTCGGCGTAGTTGGTCGACATGCCCAGAAACGCAATGAGCCACATCCAGAAAATTGCGCCCGGCCCGCCTATGAGAATGGCGCCGCACGCACCGACGATGTTGCCCGTGCCCACCTGCGCCGCCACAGCGGTGGCAAGCGCCTGAAACGAGCTGATACCCCCCTCCTGCCTGCCGCCGTGCAAAGTGAACTTGCCGAACGCGCGCTTCATGCCCTCGCCGAAGCAGCGCACCTGCACGAATCTCGTGCGGATGGTGAACAAAAGCCCCATGGCCACCAAAAGCACGATCAGCACGTAGTTCGACAGGTAGCTGTTGATGGTAACGACTACGTTGAGTACGAACTCTTCCACTTGATTGAAACCTCCTACTCGTTCTTTCCCACTAGAACTCAGGAGGTCGAAAATAAGAACAGGGAGAAAATCAGCGCGAAGATGCGCTGCGATTTCCGTCTCTGTCTGTTTGCCTGAGAGATTCAGCGAGCACCACTTCCGCCCGCCTTGCACCTTCGGCACTCATTTAAGAGTTCTCCAGAGTTTTCTCCACCTTCGGTCTCGCAGGTCTTGCAGGTCTCGCAAGTCTTGCAGGTCTTGCAAGCGATTCCAAAGGCTTCACAGAATGGATTGCGCACGCCATTATGCCCCTTGCCCGCACATTTTGCAATACCCTATTTTGCCGGATATGAGCAGCGTTGCTTCAACGGTTGGTTGGGGGGTTGGTTGGGGTGGTTGGGTTGGTTGACAAATATGGCCTACGTGCGTCTTTATGATTTATGCGCGTCTTGACGGCCGAAAACAGCCTCCGCGCCCGCCGCAGGTGCTTCGTCTAACAGGGCGCGAGCCTCCTTGAACCGGCGGGCGAGCTCCTCCATGGGGTCTATGCGCTCCTCGGCAGCGCGTACGGAGTCATCCGTAATGGCCATGGCGCACGCCACGGCCTCGGTATGCGTGTAGGAAAGAGAAATGGGCAGTTCGCGCACGCCCAGCTCGCGCGCCACCTCGCGGGCTCGGCCGGTGAGCACTGCGTAAGGGCGGCCTTTCGACGTGCGGCGCACCTCTATGTCGCGCACGCCGATGCCTTCCGAAAAGCCCGTGCCGAGCGCCTTCACCACCGCCTCCTTCGCGGCGAAGCGCGTGGCGTAGTGCACTTCGGGGTTCGACTTGCCGTCGCAGTAGCAACATTCCTCGCACGAGAAAACCTTGCGAGAAAACGAGGGCGTGCGCGCAAGGATGCGCTTCATGCGCTCGATCTCGACGATGTCGACCCCCAGCCCCACCTGCCCGGAAACAGGCTGCACCGATGTTTCGACAAGCTCGACGTCCTTCGATTTCTTCCGCATGAAGCTTCCCTACTCCACCGTGACGGACTTCGCCAGATTCCTCGGCTGGTCGATATCGCAGCCGCGCGCCACGGCAATGGCACGGGCGAACAGCTGCAAGGGCACGCTCGCCGTAATGGGAACGAAGCAATCGCGCACCTTCGGAATGTATATTACGTAGTCGGCGTACTTCTGCATCTCCGCATCGCCGCGCGTGGCCACGGCCACGATCTTCGCGCCGCGCGCCTTGCTTTCCTGCAGGTTGGAAATGACCTTGTCGTACACCGGGCTTTGCGTCGCCACGGCCACGATGGGAAACCCTTCGTCGATAAGCGCAATGGGGCCGTGCTTCATCTCGCCCGCCGGGTACGCCTCAGCATGCAGATAGCTTATCTCCTTGAGCTTGAGCGCGCCCTCGTAGCAGGTGGCAGAGCCCATGCCGCGCCCTATGAACAGCGCGCTCGTTGCGTCCTTGCACGCGCGCGCCGCTTCGTCGATGGCAGCGGTGTCGGAAAGGATCTCTTCCACCTGTTCGGCCGTGTCGGCCAGCTCGCGGAATAAAAGGCGCACCTGGTTGGTGGCAAGCTTGCCCTTCACCTGCGCCAGAAGCAGCGCCAGAAGCGTGAGGCTTACCACCTGACCCAGAAACGACTTCGTGGAGGCTACGGCTATTTCCTTGTTCGCCTTCGTGTAGATGACGCCATCGCTTTCGCGCGCCACGGGGCTTCCCACCACGTTCGTGATGCCGAACACGCGCGCGCCCTTCACGCGCGCATCGCGGATGGCGGCCAAGGTGTCGGCCGTCTCGCCCGACTGGCTCACGGCCACCACGAGCGTGGAGGGCGTGATGATGGGGTTGCGGTAGCGGAATTCGCTTGCCACCTCCACCTCGGTGGGGATGCGCGCCCAGCCCTCTATGAGGTTCTTCGCGATAAGCCCCGCGTGATAGCTCGTGCCGCAGGCGATGACGTACACGCGATCTATGAGGTTCAGCTCTTCGGTGGAAAGGTCCAGCTCGTCAATGGAAAGCGCCCCGTTCACCATGCGGCCGGCCAGCGTGTCGCGAATGACGCGCGGCTGCTCGTGGATCTCCTTCAGCATGAAGTCGGGGTATCCGCCCTTCTCCACCACGTCTATATCCCAATCGACGTGCGTCACTTCGGGTTCGAGGCGCTCCCCTTCGTCGTTGAAGTACTCAACTTCCGCAGGGGAAAGCTTCGCGTACTCGCGATCGCCCAGAATGACCACGTCGCGCGTGGCGCTTATCATGGCTATCATGTCGGAGGCCACGTAGGCGCCATCTTTCCCCATGCCCACCACGATGGGGGAATCCTTGCGCGTGGCCACGATCGTCTCAGGCTCGTCGGCGCAGATCGCGGCAAGCCCGTAGGAGCCTATGACGCACCTTACAGCCTCGCGCACCGCTTCCAAAAGGTCGCCTTCGTAGCTTTCCTCTATGAGATGCGCCAGCACTTCGGTGTCGGTGTCGCTTGCGAACTTGTGCCCGCGCCCCTCAAGCTCTTCGCGCAGCTCGGCGAAGTTTTCGATGATGCCGTTGTGCACCACGGCTATGCGCCCGTCGCACGACGTGTGGGGATGCGCGTTCGCCTCGCTGGGCTTGCCGTGAGTCGCCCAGCGCGTGTGCCCGATGCCGCACGTGCCCGAAAGCTTCATGGGCGCCACCGTGGAAGCCAGCCCGTCCACCTTGCCCTTGCGGTGCACGACCTCAAGCGTGCCGCTCTGAACCACCGCCACACCCGCCGAATCGTAGCCCCGGTACTCCAAGCTTCGAAGCCCTGCTATCAGAATGTCGGTCGCCGCGCGGGCGCCCGTGTAACCCACGATACCGCACATAGAGAAAACTCCCTTGCCTTAAAACAACAACTTCGACGCATTATGCCACTACCTTGCGCCAGCCGCGAACGACGCTCCCGCTTTCCACCTCATAAGCAGAAAGGGTGCCAAAGGGACACACGCGCCGCAGCGCGTGCTATTAGGAGTGTCCCTCTGGCACCGGCTCTGGCACCGGCTCCTTTGATACTTTGTCACTAAGGCAGGCCTAAGGTACAATGTTTCTCACCTTTAACCGCAGGATAAAGCAAGGGGTTCGCATGGACGAAATATCGGAGACCCACTCGCGCAGGCCATACGTTTTCGCCCACTTCAACGTGGCGTATTTCGGCATATGCGTTCCGCATGCGTGGATCTACTGCATCATTCACCGCGCAGACATGGATTTTGGGGGATTCCCCATAGCGGTGCCGCTCTATATAGCCCTCTCTCTTTTCATGCTGGCCTTCCTGTTGGTGGCGCGTGCGAGCGGAACTCCCCGCCTCGGATCGAAGCTCGATTGGCCTCTTGCCGCCTTGCAGGCGCTTGCCACCATCCCCTTGGTCGTTGCGGTTCCCCTTGACGACCCCGCTATGCTTTACACTGCGATAGCATGCGCCATAGCGGGAGGCATAGGCATTGCCTGGCTTTACCTGCAATGGGCGCCCTTTTATGCGGAGCTTGATGTCCGCAATGCCATAGCCTGCATCTTCGTTGCCATGGCAGCAGGATCTGCGATCAAGATCATCATCGACCTCCTGCCAGGAATCGCCGCAGCTGCGCTGATGACCGTTATGCCGTTCGCCTCCGTGCTGCTCGTACGTTCGGCACTGAGCCATCAACCGCCGCTCGAACGCCAACCGCGCATATTCCACGACCCGAGCCTCGCTTCCGTCCCTTGGAAAATTATACTGGGCGTTGTCGTATACAGTTTGATAATCGGCGTCATCCAAGGCATGGCTCCGCAAGCGGAAGCCCCAATTCCCGCATGGATCACCTCCGTCGTGCTTCATTGCACGGAAATCGTCGTGGCCGTATGCGTGCTGTGGTGGGTTTTCCCGCGCGGCGGGCTTCTGCACTTCTCGAATCTTTGGCGCACCGTTCTGTTGTTCACCGCCACGGGGCTGTTTTTCCTTCCCAT
>JAEYEL010000085.1 GCA_023403475.1 Actinomycetes bacterium | reverse complement strand
AGCTTGGGCTGCTCGGCGTCTATGGGCGTTTCGGTATCGTGCAGGCTCAGGAAGCCTTCGACTTCCTGGTCTTCGCCGATCTCGGCGAAAAGCTTGCCGCCTTCGGTTACTTCTTTGATGAGCTGGTCCCAGCTTATGGGCTTCCATTTGCCCTCGCCGCGTTTGCCTGCGCGCTTGAGCGGCATGGTAATGCGGTCGGGCTGAGCGTAGCCGTCCTGCGCGGCCTGTCCGCGGCCGCACACCGTACCGCGCGTGACGTTGCCTGCGCCGTTCGCGTAGCTCATGGAACGGTACGCGTCTTCTAGCGGCGCGTCGAACGGCAGATACGGGTTGGCGCACGCCGGGTTGTAGGGGTTTCCGCCCACCGAGTAGAGCGTGTCGGCCTCTCGGTTGAGCTTCAGGCGGTTGCCGCAGGATGAATAGCACCCCAAACACGCGCTGTAGCGGATGATGACGTCTTCGTTCACCGTCACCTTTCCGGTTTTGGGATCGACCGACGCCTCGACGGGCTGCCCGTGCCCGGTCTTCGGCGCTGCGAAATCGGCATCGTCGGCCAACGCCTTGTGCGGCTGGCTCGCGATGCCGACACCTGCCACTTGCAAGGCGCCTGCGGCGCCGAGCGCTTTGAGCAAGCTTCTTCGACTCATGTTGATCGACTTCATAATCCCTCCTCCTTCTTTTCTCTCGTCTCTTAAGAACTACCTTTCCCTGTGACGAAAAAGCCACGGCGTCTATTGTGGCCAGAAGAAGCACCCCGCGCATCGTCAGCAGCAGGTTAAAAGCAAGATGCGGATAATATGGCTAGAATGTGGTTAGAGCATGGCTGAAGCGTGGTTAGATCATGATTGAAGCGCGTTTTGCCTGATGGTGCATAGCCATAATGAGGTTAGAGGATGCCTACCGTAACACTTTCGCAGCACTCTCGCAGCGCTTTTGCAACACTGCCGCGACACTGATTGTAAGCGGTCATATTGTTACTCTGGTTTGCCGATACGACCGCCTTTCTTGCGTGCCAAGATGTGGTGAGCAAATCTTTCGCAGCTAATCTTTTTTCGCGAGGAACTCCCTAGTCAAATCTATGGCGGCCGCACGCCCTATAGCGTCAGTCGCTTCGTCTCGATAGCTGAATGAATACCAGTTTCCTTAATGTGGGTTCCCTTAAGATTTGTTATCGCTTGGGCAATGCGACCAACCGAGTATTTGCGATCGATGTCAAGCTGAGCAAGACGAAGAACGGTTAGAACGACGAAGCAGATGAGGAAGTGCGCCCTTATATGAGCGCCGGTTCTTGCATATACGGGCGCGCCTTGCAAGTCGCTCCTCGTCACACGAAAGCTCTCCTCTATTTGCCAAAGCCCCCTGTAGATGTCGATAATCTCTTCGGCCGTTTTGCCCTGCTCGCTTGTGACCAGGCAGCAGTAGCTATCGAATCGGGTCTCTCTCGATCACGTCGGCATCTAGCTCAATGACGCTTTTGATAAGCTAGCCCGTGCCACCGTCAACGACGCGCTCGCGCACATAGCGCCCGGCACCATAGCTCGTAGATTACACGCGTCGGCACCATTTTCTCCGCTTTTTGCAAAGCGCGCTCGCGCTCGCATTTGGCGCGCGCATCGTAGTCTTTGCACCAGAAGGCAGCGAGGCGCACGGGGACGCTTTCGGTTTCAATAGCTTCGCCCTCTCTGTCGCGAATGGTGATGGTTTTACCTGCGGGTTTGGTTCTCACCTTGAAACCGTCGCGAATGTCGTAACCCAATCTTTAAGAGACGCGCCCTCCTTGCGTACGACTTGGAGAAGGCGTATCCGTTGCCTCCCAGTATGCAGGCTGCGATATTGTCCGAGGTGTCGAGCCCCTTGTCGGCGATGACGATGGTCCTGCCAGCCCTTTTGCAGATAGAGGATACACGCATTACGGGCATCGTGGTCAAGCAGGCGTTCGTGTTTCCTTTGAACAGATCGTAGGCTATGAGGATGCCGTCAGTGTCGATCATGAGCCCCATCTGCACAACGGGGTTGGGTCTGCGTTTTTTGCTGTATCCATATCCGGCGACGCGTCCGCAAGCAGCAGCGATGCCTGGCAGATGTCGAACGGCTCGACTTTTATCTGAGCCGTCCGGCGACCGTACAGAGGGCTTTTGTAACCGAGCACCTGATGCTCCATGAAGCTCATGGACGAGCCGCACAGCACAAGGAACAGGCGGCAGTTTTCCTCTCGATGGTCGATGGCATGCCGGCGAAGCGACGACACGGAAGAATCGCTTTTCGCCAAATTGGGGAACTCGTCGATAACGAACACGAGGCGACGGCTTCGAGCCAGCCGGAACACCCGCGCGAAAGCAGCCTCGAATGAAGGGAAAAGGGGGATGGTTTCATCTGCCAGGGCATCCGCGCCCTCCTGCTCGAAGTTCGCAATGGCTCGGCTCAGGGCGGCAAGGTTCTCTTTGGCGGCCAACGAACCTCATGATCGCGTCGGGAAAGTTGACGCAAGCAAGCAATTTAAGGAGTTTCAAGAGGAAGACGGCCTTCGCCCTAGAATCCGGAATCGCGACATAACAGGTTCGAAGAAAGGACGAAGACCGCAATAGAGAGTCTAGCAGAAAGCATGCCCGGGCAGGCCGCGATGCCGAGGGTCGAGGACGGGTCGATCAACCTGCGCGAGCTGGTCAGGTCGCTCGCCGAGGACGTCGTGAACGTCATCATGGACGCCGAGGCCGACCAGCTTTGCTCCAGCGGCGCCAACAGCCGCAACGGCTACCGCGAGCGCAACCTAGCGACGTGCGTGGGCGACATCACGATGAGGATACCGAAGCTGCGCAGCGGCAGCCGTTTCAACCTCGGCACTGCCGCCCGTGGGCAGATACCCCTCGCCCATGCCCGTAACGTACGATTTATCGCCGCCAACCAGCGCAGCAGCAACGCCCATGCCGTTGGTAAGCGCGATGATCGCAGCCGTGATAAGGGAGGTAACCAGAACGTTCCAGCCATTCATGGACGCGATGGCGAAAATAATGAGACCGATAACAATGCCAATAACGCCCATACTTCCCATCAATATCCCCTTTCAAAAAGGTTGCTCGATAAGGCGGCTCGCAAGACGCGCAAGGGGACGGGTCGGGCACGCCCAAGCCGAACTTGTTCATTTCGGCCTCTTCGCCATTGGTCTGGAACCACGCGCCGTGATGGACGGCTGCGGTGCTAGGCATCATGCGGCTCGTCACGTACGCCGCCATGACCACCTCATTGCGATCGCTGTAGACGCGGCACAAATCCCCGTCCTTGATGCCGCGCGATTCATGTCGAATTTTGCGAGACTCATAAAAATAATCATGTTGATTAGTGTCGAAACTAATAAAAAATTTGTTGATTTTTACATGAATATCTGCCAAACTATGTTTAACGCCCTGTAAGGAGGATTGATTATGTATAGGAAGGTTTCAAGCTTCTTGGAAGCGTGGAAAGAAGACGAGCACCGCAAGCCCCTTATTTTGCAAGGCGCAAGACAGGTCGGAAAGACCTATTCCGTTCTGGAATTCGGGCGCACCCACTACGAAAACGTAGCATACTTCAACTTCGAGACCAATCCAAAGCTGAACGAAACCTTTGAGGAAAGCATCAGCCCCGATTATCTGATACCGATTCTATCCCACATCGCAGGTCAAACCATCGTAAAGGAAAAAACGTTGATAGTATTCGACGAGGTGCAGCTTTGCGAAAGGGCGCTGACTTCGCTCAAGTACTTTTGCGAGGATGCGCCGGATTACCACGTCATTGTCGCAAGCAGCTTACTCGGCGTCGCAGTCAACAGAGCCAAATTCTCCTTCCCCGTTGGAAAAGTCGACATGAAAACGCTTTATCCTATGGATATGGAAGAATTCATGTTGGCTCTTCATGAGGATGACTTAGTAGAGCGGATAAAAAAGTGCTTTAACACCGATACGCCGCTGCCGTCCGCCTTGCACGACGCTGCGATGCGGCTCTATCGCCAATACCTTGTGGTTGGCGGTATGCCAGAGTGCGTGATGCAATTTGCCGAAACAAAGAATTATATCCTTGTTCGCCATACGCAAGACACGATACTTGCAAGCTATCTCAACGACATGATCAAGTACAACAACTTGAATGAAATCAAGAAAACCAGACTTGTCTACGACAACATTACCGTTCAGCTTTCAAAGAAGAACACCCGCTTCCAATATAAACTGGTTAAGAAAGGCGGACGAGCTTCCGAATTCGAAAATGCGATTGAGTGGCTTTGCTTGTCCGGCATCACGTCACGGGTTTATAAGGTGGAGCAAATCAAAAAGCCACTTGAAAACTACCGTGATATTGATGCGTTCAAAATTTACGTATCCGACTTAGGATTGCTTTGCGCCAAGAAAGATTTAGCCGCCAACGACATTCTCTATATGGTCGAGGAATTGAGCGACTTCAAAGGCGGCATGGCAGAGAACTACGCCAATGTGCAGCTTTCCATTAACGGCTACCACACCTACTATTGGGAGTCCGAGCGTAGCGCTGAAATTGATTTCATCATCCAGCGTGAAGGACAACTCATTCCCATTGAGGTCAAATCCGCCGATAACACCAAAGCCAAAAGCTTGAAGGTTTATATGGACACCTACAAACCCGCTTATGCCATCAAACTCTCTACGAAAAACTTCGGCTTCGAGGACAACAAGAAAATCGTCCCTCTCTATGCCGCATTTTGCATCTGAAACGGATATCGCAGCGACAACGAAGTAGACGAGAAAAACGCTCGCGCGATAGCGGAGCTCACGAAGCTGCGCCAGCTCTGCTGAGACCCCGCCCTTCCGTACGAGAACTACACGGGAAGCGCCGCCTTCAGCTGGTGAACACGTTCAACGAGGACGACACGCCGGTGTTCCTCATCTCGCTCAAGGCGGGCGGCACCGGGTTGAACCTTGCGGGAGCATCGGTCGTCATCCACGCCGACCCCTGGTGGAACGAAGCCGCGCAGGCGCAGGCAGCCGACCGCGCGCAGCGCATCGCGGCGCTTTTCGCATGCTTCAGAGTACTTTCAGCTTTGCGGTTTACGATGTGGGCATTGGGTAATCACCGAGAACGGAGGCTAGACCATGAGAAGACAAGACGCAAAAGCAGCCAAAGCATCCCAGATAGCAAACGCAAGCAGAACGAACTTCGCATCCAGAGCAACCGGGGCGATTGGCGCAGCGGGGCTTTCGCTTGCGCTGGCGTTTTCGCTTTTGGGTTGCGCGAACGGCGCATCGAGTGACAACCAAAGCGAGACCAACACGACTTCGCAAACCGACGACGCGAAGGCGAGCAGCGGTACGAGCATCGACCTTTCCTCGCAGAAGCTCACCGACGCAGACATCACCACCACAAGCACCTACGAAGATTCATCAGATGGCGGACACGCAATCACCGTTGACGGAGAATCGACGGAGTACGCAAACACTTCCGTCAGCAAAACGGGAGAAGCGGATGGCGACGAGGCCGATTTCTACGGAGAGAACGCCGCTGTCTTCGCAACGAACAGCGCAGCGTTCAGCATCGCCGACGCTATCGTAACCACCGACGGGACGCATGCCAACGGCGTGTTTTCCTACGGATCGGGCACCACGGTGAACGCTTCCCATTCCATCATCCGCACCAGCGGAAACTGCTCGGGCGGCCTCATGACCACCGGCGGCGGAACCACCAACGCAACCGACGTGACCGTCGAGACCCAAGGCAACTCGTCGGCCGCCATCAGATCCGACCGTGGCGGCGGTGACGTGAACGTGAGCGGCGGATACTTCACCACGACAGGAACCGGTTCGCCTGTCATCTACTCGACTGCCGACATAGAAGTGTCCAACGTGTACCTGCAATCGAGCTCTTCGCAGGGCGTCGTAGTTGAGGGCAAGAACTCCGTCGCGCTGAACGACTGCCAACTCATCGCGTCCAACACGTCGAAGAACAGCGATAAGTCGGACTACTATCAGGCCGTCATGATCTACCAATCCATGTCGGGCGACGCAAACGAGGGAACATCCGCGTTCAGCATGACGGGCGGATCGCTCGTCAACGAGAATGGCGACATCTTCTTCGTGAATAACACCGCCTGCGACATCAACCTCGGCGACGTTTCCATCGTGAACGAAGACGCCGACGGCGTGTTCCTGCGCGCCGCCGCCGCAGGCTGGGGCAGCGAAGGAAGCAACGGCGGCAAAGTCAACCTCTACGCTTCCGGCCAAACCATCGATGGCGACATGCTGGTGGATAGCGTGTCCACGTTGAACCTGTACCTGCGGGATGACTCGTCGTTCACCGGGGCCATCAATCCCGACGGCCAAACCGGCGACGTGTACGTCGAGCTTGACGCCAACAGCACCTGGACGCTGACCGAAGACTCCTGCATCTCAAGCCTCACCTGCGTGCAAGGAACCATCAACCTGAACGGCCACAAGCTCTACATCAACGGGGTTGAATACGACGGCTCGAGCGCCTGCGCCGGCGAAGCCTTCGAAATCGTTTCGGAATCGACCGGCATGGGCAGCAGCGCACCGGGCGAAGCTCTCGAAGGCGCACTCGGCAACGCGCCCAGCGCCCCAAGCGGGCAAGGCGAAGGCAGCGAACCTCCCGCAAAGCCGTCCAACTAAGCAATCGGATCAGGGATACGCGGTATCAGCTGCGTATCCCTCGGCGCATCGCCGCCATCCGCGTTACCGTCAACTGCGTTGCCATCAGCCACATCACATTCAATCGGAACCGCGTCGAGCGAAGTCCCCGATAAAAGCAAGAACGCACAAGCGACGGCATTAGCTATCGACACTAACCCCAAGCCCCATGTCGCCAAGCGACACAAGCCTGCAGCCCGCAGTCTCCGCTTCCTGGCGACACTCGGCTGTAAAGCCGCTCTTCGAGAATAAGAAAAGACGCTGGTCGCAGCCATTGCCAATGATCGAGGCACGATGCTGAAGGGTCCGAAGCACGTCAATGTCAGTAAGCTTGGCCTGCCATTTGCATTCCCCGCAAAGCATGATGCCGTTGTCACACAACGCAACGATGTCGATCTCTGCCTGCTCCTTGCGCTCCAAATCGGCGCCCCACCAACGACCGATATCAAGAATGAGCGGGATGCCACCCAACCCCATAGAAGCCACAAGCCACTGACGGCACACATCTTCGAACACGGGTCCCAAGAAAGTAGACAGATGATCGGCAGCCACAAGAGCGGCCACGGCATCTTCCCGCCCTGCTTGCAGCGGAGTAAGATAGCGGGGAACGAAACGGTACCAGAAGCGGAACAAGTTGTCCGAAAGGGCGTAACGCACCTTCTTCTTGTTCGCATCCACTACGGGCACCTCGCGTTTCACCACGCCAAGCTCCATAAGCGACTTCAAATAACCGGACACCGCCGTGCGGTCAAGTCCCGCCACATCAGAAATATTCGAGAGTACGCCTTCTCCCTGAGCAATCGCTTGGATAACAGCGTTGTACTTCGCCGGCTCACGCAGCTCCTGCTGCAAGAAGGCATCCGGCTCCCCAAAAAGAAAGCTATCCGTACGTAGAACATTGTGCGACAGGTTCCGTTCCAAGGAAAGCGAAGAATCGAACTGTTCAAGGTAGAGGGGAATGCCCCCGGCGATACCATACCAAGCCACTACTTCTTCTGGCGATGCGCCCGCAAGCAGCAGCGATGCTTGGCAAACATCGAACGGCTCGACTTTTATCTGAGCTGTTCGGCGGCCATACAGAGGGCTTTTGTAGCCAAGCACTTGATGCTCCATAAAGCTCATGGACGATCCGCACAGCACAAGGAACAGTCGGCAATCCTCATCGCGATGGTCGATAGCATGCTGAAGAATCGACGAAACAGCGGAATCGCTTTTCGCCAAGTAGGGGAATTCGTCGATAACGAACACAAGGCGACAGTTTTGAGCCAGCTGGAATACCCGCGCGAAAGCAACCTCGAATGAAGGGAAAAGAGGAGCGGCTTCATCTGCTAGGGCGCCCGCGCCCCCCTGCTCGAAATTCGCGATAGCGCGGCTTAGAGCAGCAAGATTCTCTTTGGCGGAAGTCTCGCAAGCCGAGAAGAATATCGCAGGTTTGCCGTCAATAAAGCGGTTGATAAGGCTCGTCTTCCCCACTCGTCTACGCCCGTAGATGACGGGCATCTGAAACGAATCTTCCTTGTACAGCCTGCCCAAAGCTGCAAGCTCTCTTTCGCGACCGACAAACCGCATAGCATCTCCTTTGATCTGTTTTGTATAGTTACGATTATACAAATTACGATTATACAAAACAAGCCTTTTATAGAACCCGCCACGGCTGATTGGCAATGCAAGCTCATCTAACTCAACAGTCTGCATGAATCACCCGCCAAAAAGGACAGTTTCTTTGGATGTGGAGAACGAGAATGAAGTGCAACAGGCGCTTTCCCGCCTGATCGGGGAAAAGACGGTGCTCGTCATCGCCCATCGCATGCGCACCGTGGAAAACGCCGACAAGGTAGTAGTCCTGAACGATGGCCGCGTGGTCGAACAAGGCAACCCGCAAGATCTCCTGAAAAGCGAGACCAGCCTGTTCAAACGCATGCACGACCTGCAAATCGCCTCAAGCACCTGGACACTGTAGCGGCTCTCCCGCAAAGCGCAGGCAACTCCCCGCAATTCGCGGTTTCGACTGCCGCCGCAACCTATCACCCCGAAATCGCCATGACGCGATATTTCCTATAGACGACTTGACATGCGCACGGGCGAGATAAGCTACGCGTATCTTCCGTATATGCATCCTATAGATAACAGCCTGTTTGCGCTATAATATGTTCATGTTGCAACAGGAAAGGGGGAATGGCCTGTTGGGGCGGCGCAAAACGGGCAAATCACATTAGCGCCGAACCTTGGCCGACAACTATGACGAGCACAAACCGTACGCCTTATCTCACTTTCAACATGCTCATCGATACGATTCCCCCCGAAAGCATTCTCTACAAACCGGAAAGCGCGAAACAAAAGACATTCAAATGGGTATCGTCCATCCACTGGGAAAGAGGCACCATACCGGAAAAGGATATGGCAATCGTCTGCAAAAGCAAGGTCGCCCATGAGGCGGACAAGCTTTTCCCCGAGTCGCTCCTGATAATTCTTGTAGATGCGGAAAACAAGACCCCCCTCCCCGAACTCTGCGCAGACCTTAAGAACCGTCCGGCACAAACGATTATCGTTTCCGCCCCCACACCCGACAATCTGCTTCAGAAAATGCAGAACCGGTTTTTGGAGATACAGAATTGGCAAAGCCAGTTAAACGGCATCGAAACCTCATCGTCTCATGCCATCGCCGACGTTTTGGCGAAAAGCAGTGCAATAGCGAAAGTCCCCATCCTCCTCTACGACGCGAATCTGAAACTCCTTGCAAAATCTCGATATAACGAAGCCGCCCCCTTTTGCAAGGAGTTCGCAAAACGCGAAGCCGAGATACTCAACAGCATATCGATGCTCAACAAGCCGCTGATACCGATTAAAGGACGCTGCCCTTTTTTCGCGAGCAATACGGTAATCAGCGGTGCCGGCGATGAAATCATTTATCACATGGTCGCACTCCACGAAAAGCCCCCTACTCCCGGCCAAAAAGACTTCCTCGAAATGCTTTCAAACTACATCTTGGCGAAGTCGGGCAGAATCACCGCAGCGCACGGCCAAACGGGATATGAAACGTACACGCTGTTCGACGATATCATAAACGAACGATACGTGAGCAGAGCCCGTTTGGAGAAGTACGCTTTCTTGATAGGACTACCGCTCAACTCGGAATTCAAACTACTCAGATTCAAACTCAACCCGAAAACGACGAAAGAGGGTCAAAGAGAACTCATCGAATGCATCAAGCACATCAACGACGGACGAAGCATACCCCTTTCGTATCGTGACGACGTAATAGCCCTCCTCCATTCCAGAGGCAACGACGACAGCCTGGCAATTCAGATGATCGAAGAAGAGCTTCGCTCCCAGTGCCCTCAGCTGAACGGCTTCGCAACCTCGTCGCAGGTGTTCAGCGAAATCGGCAACCTCAGCTTCGCATACAAGCAAACCGGCTTCGTGGCCAAGTACAAAGACCTCATCGACTTGGAACGGGAATTCGTGACCGCGAATCACGACGGCAGCCCGCTCTGCTATACCTTCGAAGACGCCCTGATGTTCGCCCTCGTCGATTCCGATGACATGACCCAAGAAATGAAGGATTTTGCCTTCTCGCACACCATGTTGGGAAAAATCATCGCCGAAGATATTGCCAACGGCACAGAAGACGCGCGCATTCTCGCATCGTATCTTCATTACGAACGCAAGGCGACCATCGTGGCGGAAAAACTTCACATGCACCGCAACACGGTGCTCTACCGTATAGAGAAAATAGAGAAGCGCTTCTACATCAACTTCAACGAGAGCTGGTCGAGAAACCGCGCCATGACCGATTTCTCGACCCTGTACTGCAAGCTTTCGCGCAACCCCGAACTGTATCGAAAGCTGCTCGGAGAACACGAAGGCGAACCGCAAAACGCGCACTAAGGAAGCAGGGGCGGCACAGGAACGCAAACGTCACCCCCAACTCGCTTCGCCTAAAGTGAAACGAAGCCAAGGGCGAGCGAGCGAGCGAACAACCGATTGGGCTAAATCAAGCGGCTGAAGCCGAAAAAGCGGCCAATCCCGCCACAATGCCCCGCGTCTTCGCACGCAGAGCCATTTCGTTAAGCTGATACGTACGGCCGTTCATTTCGAGCATCTTTCGCGTCTGATCCTCTTTGCCAGGCGCAATGCCTTTAAGCGCCCGTAAAATATCCTCGCCTTCCGCCGTTATCCCCTCGTGAGCCGCGTAGGCATCAAGAGCCAAACCCTGGCGCAAGACCTCCGCCGCGCGAACATGCATTTGCGCCATGAACTGAGAGGCGTTCACTCCCTGAGCAGCGAAGAACTCATCTTCCGTCATATCCTGCCGGGAAAGCGCCGCTGAAACGTTTTGCAGCAAACCGGCCCGAGCGTAATCGTAATACGAGTCGGGAACATCGAATTCGGGCAAACGACGCGCAAGAACTGAAACAGCAGACTCTTCTTTGACGCGACGATAATCCGATTCCATACGCTCGCCTATTGAAGCTCTCACAAGGCCTCGAAGGCTTTCCCTATCGTGAGCCCCGGGAATGTTTTCCCGCACCCAATCATCGGTCACTTCGGGCATTTCCTTTTTCACGATGGAGTTTACCTCAAGAATGCAATCCATCTTCTCCTCAACGCTCATGCCCAAGAAATTCTTACTCGTTATCGTAAAGCTGAATTCCTTGGTGCCGCCGCAAGGCATCCCCAGCAACCGGTCGTCTATTTCGCGCGGGAGACGGCCGTCGCCTGCCTGGTGCATCATTTTGGTAGCCGTCAAAGCATCAACCTGCATGCCGCATTTCTTTGTATCGATCGTCACGACGTTCACCGTATGAGCGGTAACTTCCCGCGCCTGATCGTCGGGCACATAACGAGCCCGCGCCCTTACATAAGCATCGATCTCTTTGTCCACCATCGCATCCGACACGACAGGCTCCGAAATCGGGATTTCAACCGGGTCGTAAGAAGACAGCTGAAGAGTCGGCTTAAGATGAATGTCCACGACGAAGCTCAGATCCCGCATGCTGCCCTCGCCCTGCGAATCGTCCTTACCGCGCACATCATCTTGCGCATCATCGGAATCCGGGAAAAGCCCGTCAAGGTTCGGCAGCACAACAACTTCGGGTTCCAATGCGGCGGCAAGGTTCTCCTGCGCGATAACCTTGTCGGCGCATTGATTTGCCAAGCAGGTTGCGACACGTTGGTCAAGATCGTTGCCGAAACGCTTTTCAAGCGCCTCCTTCGGCTGGTCGGCAATGAAATTCACACCGGTCTGCATAGCCAGAAACGCATAGATTTCATCCACGAGGTTGCGCGCTTCCGCAGCAGATATCTTTATTTCGTAACGCTTTGTCAGCCGGTCTTCACTCTGGCTGCATTCTTCGTATTTCATAGCTTTCACGCACCTTCCTCAAGCGAATCTATTCCAAACCGCTCTCCCCATGGACACTGAGCCGCAAAACCTTCCGGGTTCAACTCGTTTGCGCGCACGCAGGGCACAAGGCATATCCTGTCGGTGAATTTGCAGAAAACACCCGGTCGGCTCTGCAATCGCGCCCCGCAATGACGGCAACTGCTCGCCTCGCCTAACACCAGCTTTCCGCATTCGGGACATTTCCTGGGAGCAGGACGCGGGGGGCGGCATCGCCCGCATTGCGGATTGCACACATAGCAAGGCACGGTGCCACCCTCCGCTCTCTACTCGCCTATTCGTGAATCGGTGTGGCCCCGGTTTCCTTATGAGCGAAACCAACCAGACCGATAAGCACGCACAGGATAATAGCTCCCACGAAAATCGCCGTATAGTTCCCGCCTGCAAGAGGCGTCACTATATAAGACGGAACAATGAAAGCCCCTAGGTTCTGGCAAGTCGATTGCAAACCACCGGCCGCCCCCATATGCTCGGGCTTGATATCGGGCAGAAGTCCCGGCAGCGTTTTCGCGATGGGAATAACGCCGCCCATGAGCACGCCTTGGCACAAAAAGCATGCAAACGTGACCACCGGATTCCCGCAGAACCAAGCAACCGCAACAAGCAAAGCCATCGCAAGGGCAGCGGGAATGAACACCGGCTTCACCTTGTTGATGCGCGCCGCAATCGCCGGGATTATCACTCCGCCAATCGAAACGCATACGTTCGTCGCAGATGTAAGGGTCGCCGCTAAAACGGGATCCCAACCCAGTCCGCCATCACCCGTAGAAGAAGTAAGAGCCGCCACTTGAAACCCGTTCTCCGTCAGGGAAAGCCCCATGATAAGGAACATGAGCAAACACGTTATCCAAAGCCCTTTGCTCTTGCACACGGTGCCCAAGTGTTCGACTACCGGCTCGCGCACGCCGCCTTCCCCCTCTGGATGCGACTTGCAGAACACCGCCCAGATAACTGCGCATACGCCCAGAAGAACAGCAAGCACAATGAACGCGGCATGCAGATCGACGAACTGCCCGCAAGCGATAGCCGTAGCCGAGCCCACCGTCGCACCGGCAACGTATATGCCCATGCCGACCGACATGAAGCGACCGGGAAACCACAAACGCAGAAGCTTCGCCGAATTCGCGTTGAGCGCGGCAAGCGCGACGCCCATCACGAAGCTCGACATGAACAGCGACCAGAAATCGACGGCGAACACACGCCATACGGCTCCCAAAGTCGCCACCACCAAGCCGATGATCATCACCTTGCGTATGCCGATTCTGTCAGCCAGCGCACCGGAAGGGATGCCCAAGATGGCACCCGTCAGAAACGACACGCTCATGCAGAGCGAAAACCCCTGCGGATCAAGATTGAACGTAGCCATCACGTTCAAGGCAGCGCCGCCAAGTATGAGCAACGCGCCGTTCAAGCAACAGTGCACCACGAACATGCAGGCGATGATGACCCACCTGTACTGATAAACCTTAACCCCATCTTTAACGGTGTACTTCATTTCCATCGTCAAACGCACCTCCCCCTATCAAAACGGAACGCTTGTAATTGGTACAAATGTCGGCTACGCCGCATCCTCGGCATGGCTCTCCTGCCAGATTTTGCCTTTACGACCCACCTCGGGAATGATGAACAACGAAACCGCGAAAATAACGTAGCCGATCGCAATCACCGTGAACAGCGTCACCATATTACCCGCAAACAGCGGTGCCAAAACAAACGAGGGCAAAAGGAACGAAGCCAGATTCATCACTGTGGAGATAAGCCCGCCGCCGGCACCGGCATATTTAGCGCCAACGCCCGGCATCAATGCAGGCATGGCCATTACGATTGGAGCACCGCCGCCGGCACCGAAGCCGACGATGAAATATAGAACGTAGGTGTACGTGCCGAACGGCAGCATGAATATGGCGATAGCCGTGAATATCGCCGCGAGCAGGGCGCCAACAGCGGCAATGCGGAAACGGCCGATCCTCGTGGCGAACCAGGGCCAGAACAGCGAACCGCAAATGACGGCTACGTTCACTATCGTTCCCACGAAACCGGCACTCACCAAATCGGCACCGGTGATAGTCGTCAGCGCCTGCGTCAGATAGCTGTTCTGCGTAGTGCCGAATGCGATAAAGATGGCTGCCGAAAGCGCTGCCAACCAGATAAGCTTCTTCGACGCAACCACTTTGAGATATTCCATCGTCGGCTCGGCTTGGGGCTTCTCTTCGCCTTTGGGTCTATCGCGAAGAATCGCCACGTACAAAACGACCACGATAACGCCCAAAATCGCAGAGAATATGAACGCGGATTGAAGTGTATCAAAAAACGCACCGGTACCAAGCGCAATGGCGGCGCCGAGCGTGCAGCTTCCAATGTAGAGACCCATGAGCATGGCCACTTTCTCCGCCTTGAACCACGAGGCGAAGATCTTCGAGGCATTGGCATTCAGGCCTGCCAGGCCGAATCCCATGAGAAAGCTTGACAGGAAAACAGGAAGGAATCCCCCGCCCACGCAAAAGACCCTTGCAATAAGACCGATAGCGCCCAAAATGGCGCCAACGTCGGTTGCTATCGCCAGACTTTTCTTGTCAGCCCATACGCCGAACACTAGACCGAACAGACCCGTCGTGAGAAACGGAACTGTCATGACCATGGAAAACTCCATAGGCGTATACACATGAGCCGCCGAAGGGTCGAAGAAGAACTGCGAAAGCCCGCCTGGCTGGATAATCGCGATATTCCAGAAGCAGTGAGCCAAACACGTCACGAATAAGATCAGCCATGCGTAAGGCGTTTTCGCCATGCTCGTTGATTCGCCCATACCTTTCCTCCTTATCGAATGTCACGCAAGCGAGCACGTCCGGCAAAGCGCATAATGCAGGCGTCCCCAAATACCGAACGGCATACGGGATGCAGGCAAAGAGCCGAACCGGCACCACCGACCCGGAGGGGAGCCCACATCCCCTGTCACCAAGCTCGCTCGCACCTTTTCCTACAGTTGACCGGCTTCCCTCATTTTCCTGAAGCACGGAGCGCACACGATCATGCAGTTGTCGGCCGTAAGCGGACCGTCCGGGTCTTTTGCAATGGCTTCCCAACCGCCAATGTTCGGGCCTCCCTGCATAGGAAGTATGCAACGCTGACCGCACACTCCGTCATGGCCGTGCGTTTCGTCCTCGCACTCGCAGCAACCGCCGCAACGTGCCCACACTTCGTTTACGATCAAAGTGGGAAACGGCTCATGTTCTGTCATGATATCTCTCCTTTCCAAGGGCGCAACCAAACCGCTGCGCCCCCTCGAAATACCTAACGAGCGCGGCGCGATTCACCGGAACCGCGCCGCCTTTACTACTCTTGAGCGTTGAAGATAACGCTGCGCGGATGCTCGGCCGCAAGCTTCGCGAGCGCATCAAGCGTGTCGTACACCATAACGCCCGATTGGCAGTGATGCACGCAGCTGGGCAGGCGTCCTTCCTCAACGCGCTCGGCGCAAAAATCGCACAGGTGCGTCGGGAGGGGAAGATAGGTAAGCTCCCATTTTCCGTTGATGTTCTTGCGCGGGCCGTCTTCGCAGAGCACGATGCCATGCTGCCCTTCCGGAAGCTCGTGCGCCTTCTTGCACGCCACCTCGCACGTATGGCACCCCGTGCAGTACTCGTAGTTGATGAACAAACCGTAATTATTCATATTTGTGACCTCCCATTGCCAGCTTCTCAACGCGATCGTACTGCCAGCCGCCCAAACGGGTGACCTGCTCGGAAGGCATAACCTTGCTGTTCTCTTCCGTGCACGGGTAGATCTTGCACAGAAGACCCTTGTACGGTGCGCCATAACCGGTCTCGCCGACCACCATCATGGAAGTGAGATTGTTGATGTTCGAGTCGAACACGCCGTACAGATTCGGCTCGGCGCCCTCGGTTTCGGGGAACCACCAACCATGTTCGGCGCTTGCACAACCGGGCTTCATACCTTCGGTAACCCAGGCTATCTGGCGGCACCGGCCACGCTGGTTCTCAATCCATACCCACTGCCCGTCTTCAATGCCGTACTTCGCAGCGGTTTCAGGATGGATGCGCACGCGCGGATTGGGATGGAACTCGCGCATCGTCTTCTGGTTGCGATGTTCGGAGTGGAAGAACTCGAACGAACGGTGTCCCGTGGTGAGAACAATGGGATACTCTTCGAAACGCTTGGGAGTGCTTAAGGGGCTTTCGGGCGGCTCTTCGTAGCTGGGAAGAGGATCGTTGCCGAACGCCTCAAGCGTTGTGCAGTAGAGTTCGATCATGCCCGTCGGGGTGTTGAAGCCCGGTTTTCCGTCGGGGCGGAGCTTGCCCGTCTCGTAGCGATGGTATTCAAGCGGCTCCCAGTCGTAGACCATGTTCTGCAGACCGGCGAAGTCCTCAGGCACGTCGCCTTCCTTCAGACGGGCGTTCAGAAGGTCGATGTCGGTCTCGTACGGCCACGCATCGGGATTGAGGCGCTTGCCAAGCTCGAGGATTATCTGCTCGTCGGTCTTTGACTCGTAGTACTCGACAACGCGGGTTGACTGGCGAAGCGGCGTCCACCACGTGCGGAGCTGGTTACGCTCGGGGCTCATAGCACACGGCAGAACCACGTCGGCGCAAGCGACTGCGGTAGGCGTGATGCAGTAGTCCACAACGACGTTGAACTCGGTCGATTTGATGGCCTCATAGACGCGCGGAGCTTCGGCGGCCATGTTCGCAATGGCATTGTTGCCCTGGAACCAAAGCATCTTCACCGGATACGGCTCGCCGCACTCGATTGCCTGCAACACGACGTCGGACGCAGCTGTGGAGCTCAGACCGAACTGGTGCATGGGCGAAATGTCGTTGCCAAGACGCTTGGCGCGCATGTCGACGTCAAGGTTCTCGAAATAGCCACAGAGGTACGCGAGGTTCATGCTGTAGGCTTCGCGGGCCAGATAGTTGCCACCGGCCTGGTCAACGTTGCCGCAAATAGCGTTAAGGGACATCAGGCAGTGAGCTTCGGATATGCCGTTGACGCGCATGTCGGTGGTCAGACCCCACTGCAGGCAACCCGGCTTCGCCGCAGCGAACATGCGGGCGGCCTTGCGAATGTCTTCCGCATCGACCCATGCGATTTCGGCAGCTTTTTCGGGAGTCATATCGGCAACGCGCTCCGCCAGCTTGTCGAAGCCGTATGTCCAGTTCTCCACGAAGTCGTGGTCGTAGAGGTCTTCCTCGATGATGACGTTCGTCATGGCCATGGCGATAGCGGAGTCAACACCGGGACGCGGCTGAATCCATATCTCGGCGCGCGAAGCGAGCCAGGTCAGGTCGGGGTCGACTACGATGAGCTTGGTTCCCCCCTGCGTCATCATGTCCACGATCCAGTGGCCCAAAAACCCGTCGCCGTTCGATTTGATGACATCGTTGCCCCAAACCAAGCAAACTTCCGGATACTCGTATTCGGGATGATCCCAGCGCTGCTCGTTGAACTGCGAAGCATCGACCACGGGAAGGTCGCCGCACACGCAGAACGAGAGGGACGTGCGCGGAACCATGCAGCAGTCGCCGGAAAGGAAGCCGAAGCTCATGTTGGGGGTGCCGAATCCGGCATAGCAGATAAGCGGGTTCTGCCAGCATACGTTACGACCGGTTCCGATCATGCCGCAGATGGATTCCGGCCCCCAGTTTTCCTGAATGCGGCGGACGTTCTCGACGATGATATCGTACGCCTCATCCCAGCTGATGCGTTCCCACTTGTTCTCGCCGCGCTCGCCAACGCGCTTGACCGGCCACTTCAAGCGGTCGAGCGTCTCGTTGCACGCCTCGGGAAGATTCAGACAGCGCATGCACAGGCGTCCCCTGTTGTACGGCTGGTTGGGGTCGCCCTCAACCCGATCGAGCTTGCCGTCCTTCACGTACAGCAATATACCGCACGAGTCATGGCAGCCCGGAGCCGACCAATGGCACACACGGTAAACGTCGTGATCTCCCTCCTTCCAGTGAAAGTCAGTCTTGTAGAGTTCGGGATTGAAGTTTTTCTCGAAAAGCTCCATTGCCCACCTTCCTCTCTCGTCATTCCTGCACATTGCAGCGAATCCCCTCGACGCGCCGAGCGAAAACAAGGCTTTGGCGGATATTCGCCCAAGTTGACCGAACTTGACCCAACTTGGCAGCATCGCCCAAAAACCCTTACCGCTTTCGCGAAGAAGAGCTCGTCACGGCGCACTATATAGACCGCTCGAGCACTTGAGAATGGAAACTTTTACAAAACGAGGCGGCGATTTTTAGAGGATTTCCGAAACGGAAAATGTTCTAAAATCCTCGCGGGTTTTTTGGATAGTTCTCTATGTTCGATACGGTTTCCGCTCTCTATACTGCCTGACGATGAGCGATTTCGCATCGGACGAGGTCGCCTCAACAAGACGAAGGGGAGATGCGCCATACGTTCAATGCACCGCGCATTCGGAAGTACCGGGCATGTGCCCCCCAAATGCAGCAGCCGAAAGACAGGAGATGCATTATGTGTTTCAGACCAGCAGAAGTATCGGGACCTAAAGAGTGCCCCTCGTGCGGGAAGATCATTCCCATTATCCCCGG
>JAEYEL010000053.1 GCA_023403475.1 Actinomycetes bacterium | reverse complement strand
CACGGCGGCCTTCGCGGCGGCAAGGCGCATTTCGGGAGACTGGTCCGCAAAGTCGGGCGGCTCCATTGCCCCGGCCTCGTACACCAAACGCGCGCCTTCCGGCACCAAGCCGGAAGCACGAGCAGCGCCTTCCCCATGAATCAGAGGGTTTCCCTCGTTTCCGAACATTTCTCCGCCTTCAGCATGAGAGTGCCCCACGCGCGCGGCAACGTCCAAAAGCACCGCAACACCGGAAGCGTTGCAATTCGCCCCGTCGTTGTAAGCGGCCACCTTGTGAACCAAGGCGCCAACAAGGGGAAGGGCGGCAAAAACAAGAAGAACGATGGAAATTACCGTGAACGCCACGGCAGCAGCACCCGTTGCATGGGGAAAGACCACGTTCCTTATTATTAGAACAACAGGCAGCAAAACCATAGCGGCGAGTTCCGCCTTGCGAACGAAGGGCAGAGCGTCGAGAAGCGAGCCTTTCAACTCCGCTTGAACCTTGCCGCTGTCGTACCGAGCAACAAGAACCACTTTCCTACGGCGGGAAGGAGCGCCGTCGGGAGAATAGCCCGGTTCGTACTTGGCAACGACGTTCTGGCTTACGCCCCGTGCGAAGAATTTCGAAAGAACCGGCTTGTCCAAAGCCTCGCAAGCGAAAAGAGCTGCAGAGAGAAGGGTGACGATAATCGCAGGAACAGCCAGTACCGGCAAAAACAAAGAGAGAGCGGCGAACACCACCGAAGCAAAGCAGCATATAGTGCGCAGAGCTTCGGAACCCGTTGCCGTTGCGAAGTCCTCAACGGCCGTGGGCAGATTGGCTTCTTTTTGCAACTGCTCAGATATGTAGAGGGCCGCTTGCTGTTCTTCTTCCGTCCCTGCAGGGCGAGGACCTATCTGCTGGGACAGACGCGCAACGTGTTCTAGTATTTTCGGCATATACTTGCCTTTCGTTAACACTTATTTCACTCTACCGCTAGACATACTTGCACTGCTAGACATACTTATGGTGAAGTATACGCTATTTGCCTGTTGTTCCCAAATAATCACGAAGAAAAGCATCCGCAGAGGAAGCCTGTAAACGAGCGGAGCCGTAGTCGTTACGTGCCTTTTCCGTTTCCCTTGCCAAAGCATCGGACACAACGGGAAGCGGAGAGTCGGGAAACTTCTCCGCCATTTCCGCAGCCTCCTCCTCAGCCGCGTTGTACGCATCGTTTTGAGAAGCCGCCTCCTCCTTGCTGCGCGCGAGGTAGGCGTTGTTCGAAGCAACCGCGTAACCGAGCGCTTCTATGCGTTTTGCAAGGTAGCTCCTGTATTGAGAGAAGTCGGCTTTCGCATATTCCTTTTCGGCGTCGGAAAACCGATTGTCCGCCTCGGCGAAAAGTGATGCTGCCTCGTTCGACTTCTCTATTGACAGCTGCACGTTGCTCTCGTTAGTGTCGGTAACGAGCTGCGCCGCCTCGCGGGCAAGCGAGTCGCCCCTCAAAAGCAAGTCCCACGCTTCCTGAGCCGTGTTGGCAGAGGCAACGGCACTTCGGGCAGCGGCAAGAATAGCGCTTCCCGCCTCTATCATGGCACGACGTCCCTCGATTGCGGAGACGGTCTGAACAGCAGCTTCTTTATCGACCGAATTGCCCATCCCGTCAGCCGAAAAACGCGCTATCTCTTCCGCTTCCCCGAGCGAGGAATCGACCTCCGCCAGGTTTTCTCCCATCTTCGCATACGAATCCATTTTTTCGACGCTGGGAATTTCGCCTTCGCCCAAATCGAGAACCGCAGAAACCGCCGAATCGAGCGGAACAAGCGTATCGTCCGCCTCCTTCACCATATCAAGCGCCCGATGAAGATTGCCAACATGCGACTGCTGCGTGGTGTATCCTTCGTAAAGCCATGTTCCCACAACACCGAAGCCGGCAATAAGAGCCAGCGCCAGTGCGGCATACACAACGAAACGGCGGCGTTTGCGCGTGGTTTTTCGGCGCTTCACCTCTCCTTCCGGCGACGTCCACATACCTCCGGATGCCGCGCCTGGTGCGCCGCCTTTGCGAGAGCCTATTGTCGCGTCGAGCGAGGAAGACGCCGTGCTGCGCATTCCTCCCGCCTCTTCCAGCGTCACTTCGCCAAGCGAAGCGCCCCCGCTCGCCGCATCGGATCCGCTGATCGACACGAAGCCACCCGTTGAAAGATGAAGGCCCTGCTCTTTGGCGGGCGTGGAGATCGTTTTTTTACGACCGGGAAGCGTGAACAGGGAAATGGCTCCGAACAACGGAGCACGCTCTTTCTTTCCCGCTCTCTGTTCCTCGTCAAGCTCGTTTTTGGCCGCATCGAGAACGCTGAAGGAAAGCTCGTTCGACGTGCCGGCAGTGTTGCGCTTGATATGCACGCCCCACGTCTGTTTGTTCCCCTTCCGAGACATAAAACCCTTTCGCCCGTCAGCAACTTTGCGCAAGATCTTTTACAATCTCTGATGTCGAGCAAATCTTGATGTTCCCGCTCGGAAGCGAGTTGAGAAAAGCCCTGCCATAGCTTTTCGTTACCAAGCGCTTGTCGGCAAGTATGAGAACCCCCTCGTCGTCGGCCTTTCTGATAAGACGCCCTGCCGCTTGCTTCGTTTCCAGAACCGCCGCAGGAAGCACGTATCGCCGCCATGCCTGATCGTCACGCTGCGCACGTTCGCAGGAAAGAGGATCCGTGGGCTTGGCGAATGGCAGTTTGGGAATGATAACTCCCTTCAACGTTGCACCGGGCGCGTCGAAGCCTTCCCAAAAGCTCTTGAGCGCGAACAGCGAAAGATGCTCATCAGCCAGAAAATCGTCGCGCAGCCCTTTCACCGACACACCCCATTTCTGGCATACCAAGCGCAAATCGTCGGCCTTCAGTTCCGGCTGAACCACTTCGAAGCACTTTTCCATCTCGCGCCTGTTCGTGAACAGCGTCAGCATCGAGCCCCGCTGCGCACGGTGAGCATCCACGAGAAGCTTTTGCAAAGCCTGCAAGTACCCCGGTTCGTTCGGCTCGGGAATATCGTTGACAACATAGATGGCCATATGCTCGTCGTAATCGTAGCTAGAATCGAGCTTGCGTTCCGCGCAACGCGTGTTTTCGCCTGTGTTCAGGCCGAGCGCCGTCTGAAAAGCCGCGAAGCTTCCATCGACCGTAAGCGTGGCCGACGCGAAAACCACCGAATGGGTGTTGGCGTAAAGCGTTTGTTCGAGCTTTTCCCCGACGTTGACCAAAGAGGCTTCCAGCAAGTCGTTCGCTTTGTCGTTCTTGCGATTTAGCATAGCCGAATAAACATACGAGTCCGAAGGCCTTTCGAAAATGACCTCCGCAGCATGCATCGTATCCTTCAACTCCATAGCTATGGAGGCTATCTCTCGCTGCACCTCGGCAGCCCCTTCGACGTCTTCAAGATACCCGACTATTTCCTGGCATGCCGTCACAAGCGCCTCCGCAACCGCAGACATGGCCTTCCCGAACGACGCCACGCAGGAAAACGTTTCGCTGCGGCGAACATCGTCGTTGATCCAAAGCTCCACATGGTCGTACCCTTTGCTGCGCTTGCTGGCGTCGAAGAACAGTAAGTCTTTCATATGCTGCAAAAACTCGTTCGCTGCCTGCGAAAAAGCTGTGCCAGCCGTGCGGGCTTTTCCCGAAAGCGCATAGAACAACGTGGCTTTCTCCTCGCGCTGACAAGCCGCAACGCGCCGCTCGGCGCGCGCAAACACATTGCGAGGGGAATCGGCGGCGGCCACGCGCTGGGAAAGCCTCCCTATCTTTTCCGCCGAAAGCGAAATGGAAAACGCGCGACGTGCTTCTGCTTCCGCCCCGTGGGCTTCGTCCACGACCCAATAGCGAATAGGCGGAAGAAGGCCGCCGTCTGCAGCGAGATCGCAGAACAGAAGACTGTGGTTGGTCACCACCACATCGGCCGATTCGGCAAGGCGGCGGGCTCCGTGAACGAAGCAAAGATGCCCGTAATAAGGGCATTTACGGCGAAGACAATCATTGCTGCTTGTCGTCACCGTCCTTCGGGAAAGCACCCGATAGTCAATTTTCAGGGCGTCCATGTCGTCGTATTCCGTCTGCTCTATGTAAGAGAGAAGCGCGGCCAAGCACGGAGCCTGGGAATACTCCTTGCCGGCAACCTCGCGAACCTGAGGCCCTTCGCTCACAAGCTTGTCCACACGCCGAAGACACGGGTAGTGGGAAAAACCTTTCAGCGGAGCAAACGACAGCGAGCCGAAAGCCTCCTTAAGCGCAGGAAGCTCATGATAGACCAGTTGATCAAGAAGGGCGTTTGTCTTCGTTGCCACGCCAACGGTTATATTGTTCGCACGAGCCGTAAGAACGGCGGGAACAAGATAAGCCATCGACTTGCCCACGCCGGTGCCTGCCTCCACCATCAGGTTCTCCGACCGTGCGAACGCATCGCGCACTGCTTCGGCCATAGCAGCCTGCTCGATGCGCGGTTCGAAATCGGCGTACAAACTTCCCACAAGTCCTGCCTTGGAAAAAGCGGCGGCCACTTCCTCCTTGCTGGGGAAAACAAGTTCGCGCTGCGGGTCTGAGGCAATATTTTCGGCATCCAGCTTCACCTTACGCTCAAGGGAACCTACACGCTCTTTTCGCAAGGAGTACAGGGAAAATCGCTCTTGGCCGAAACCCTTGCCGGCTTCCTTGTCAGCCTTCTTGCCAGTTTCTCTATCAGCCTCCCTGCCGGATTCCTTGTCAGTTTCCTCGCCGGCTTCCCTGCCAGCCTCCCTGTCATCTTTCTCGTCGGCAAGGGAAGCGTTTCGGATTCCCTTTTGTTGAAACGATTTTCCTATTTCCCCCGACCCTTTGCCTATTTCTCCCGACACTGCTTCCGTCGTTGCCTTCGCCAAGGCCGCTTCCGCTTGCTCCTTCGCCGGGACTGCTTCCGCTTGCTCCTTCGCCGGGACCGCTTCCGCTTGCTCCTTCGCGTTCTTTTCCGCAAAGTGCTTAAACACAATGGAAGTGGGCCACTGTTCGCGCGGAGCCATGCGGGCTATCTCGCGAACAAGAGAAGCGGGCATAGCGTCAACCGCCGCGAGCAGAACGCGGAAAAGCCTGCACGTGGCCTCCACGTCGGCATCGGCTCGGTGCGTCGAAAGAGGAAGTCCGAACGCGCGCACCAAATCGAGAAGCCTATGGGATTTCATGCGAGGCAAGGCTATGCGAGCCAGATCGAGCGAATCTATCCAGACATTTCCCAAAAGCGAATATCCGCTTGGGTGCTTCGTGGTAAAGTTTCTGTCGAATTCCGCATTGTGCGCAACAAGTTTCGCCTCTCCCACGAATTCGACCAACCCCGCAAGCGCCTCGGCGGGCTGCGGTGCGCAGGCCACGTCCTCATCGTGAATGTTGGTGAGATGCGCCACTTCCTCGGGAATGGGTTTTCCCGGGTTGACGAACGTCACATACCAGTCGGCAATTTCCCCATGCTCTATGCGCGCGGCGGCGATTTGCGTGAGTTCGTCGTGGTTAAGGGAAAAACCCGTCGCTTCCGTGTCGATGACGACAATGTTGTTGTCCAAGTCACCGTAGTCTGCCCGAGAAGATGCGTCAAGAAGCCCAGCATAGCGCTTTCTTATGAGTTCCGACGTACCGTCGCTTATATAATGCTGCAAGGAGGATTCCCCCAAGGTCCCAACCTCCGCTTTCCTTTGCGTTTCCATGTCGAAAGCCTACCATTCAGAACAGATAGGAGCAAATTGAAAACATGGCTTATTCATGTCATCACTGCCTATGGAGCCGTGTACAATGCTTTTCGGATATTATGCTTCACGAGAGCGTGGTGCGCAAGACTATGTGCGGCGGCGCGGTTCGTCCACGTGAAAACGGCACGTTTGCGACAGGCGACAGGCGACAGGCGACAGGCGACAGGCGACAGGCGACAGGCGACAGGCGACAGGCGACAGGCGACAGGCGACAGGCGACAGGCG
>JAEYEL010000029.1 GCA_023403475.1 Actinomycetes bacterium | reverse complement strand
CGATCGGCGCATAGGCACTGCGGCAGCAGGTAATGGTCATAGACGGCCGAAGAGTTTCGTAGCGCTTTCTGAATCGGTCGATCTCGCGGGAAATCTGCATGCTGCGGGGCGAGGTCGACTCCGCTGCAGCCTCATCGCCCGCCAAAGGATGCACCGCGCACGCCCGCCCATAGGGCACACCGCCAAGATAAGCTCGCGCCGCCGCTGCCGAGCAAGCCACGCGCCGCTTATAGACTATTCCCTTGCATTTCTTCTTGACCTCGACGAACACACGCTCGGAATCTTCGCCATACCAACGCACGCGCAGCTTTTCCTTGTAGAGCGGTTTTTCAAGCGAACGGTCGATAAGCCGCCGGTCGGACGTGTCGTAGTACAGACTGGTGATCATCGTTTTCCCAAACGCATCTATTTCCATGCGCCCCGCAAGCGCCGCAAGCAGAAACTGACATTGCCGCACACTCAGGCGATATTTCTTCTCCTTACGCTCGAACACCTCGCAATAAGAAGCCATGTCGGGCCTCCGTTCTTCCCAGCGTTTTCTCCAACGCCAAGAAGAATACCCCCGCACCCTGAAGTTTCCCTGAAAGAGATAGTACGCGCCTCTCAACTCGCCCGGCACGGCAAGTGAATCATCTTTCAACGACCCGAATAAATCCCAATATCCTTCCGACCAGCCACGCGCAACCGACCGCTCGCTTATCACCCTGTTGACCTACTTCGATAACAAAAGACCTGCGTCTGCCGCATCGATTCGCAATCGGCCCATGCATTCCTCGTCGAAATGCAGCGAAAGCCGAGGCATATCGTCATCCTTTCTAACAAGTATACGTGCAAGCACACTTGAAATGGACGAAGAAGGCAACCTGTCTGAACAGGTTGTTTTACACATTACAACGTTTTCATTTTACAGATTGCAATTTCTTGGCCAATCCGCCGCACTATGCATCCCGCCTCAAAGTCCTCGACTCCTTCGACGATCCGCGGCCCGACGAGCGTGATTCCCACACTTCATTTAGCAGCACCCTACGGCGCAAGGCAGCTTAAAGGCGAAACGAAAACGCCGTCCTTCCTTCTGTAGGCATAGCCACCGGAAGTGATAACGAGAAGGAATGCAGGCGCACCCATGATATCCTGATTTATCTTGACCGCAACCTTATGAAGCGACGTCGCAGCAGCATCAACCTGTGCGGTGCCGAGTTTGACCTCGACGAGCGCCCAGCGCCCATCGGGCAAAACGATTACAGCATCGGCCTCAAGTCCGGTGTTGTCATGGTAGAAATAGACCAACCCCTTGAGCCGCCTCGCATACACCCGTAAATCACGGATGCACATGCTCTCAAAAATACCCCCAAACGTAGACGTGTCACGGAGAAGAAGCATCGGGCTTGCCCCCAAGGCAGCCGCAGCGAGCGACGGATCAACAAAGTAGCGCTTCGGCGTGGTGGAAACACGCGATTTAGCATGCATAGAGGGTTCCCATGCAGGAAGGTCTTCCAACACCAGAAGCTTTCTCAGAGCCGCAACATACGCATTGAACGTCGGCCGAGAAATCTCGCTGCCCTGCTGTTTCAAACTCTTGGACATAGACGCCATATCGGCCTGAACTCCGCTGCACCGAGCGTACGCCTGCATAACGAGCAGCGCATGAGCGGGGTTGCGCCTCACGTCGTCAACCCGGGAAATGTCCTCTTCAGCAACTACCCGCACATAGTCAGAGGCAATCTCCAGCGAACCTTGGGCATCGCCGTCAACTACAGCGCCAGGCCAGCCGCCGCGAACAGCGCAGTGAGCCATGCTTTCTATATCCCCCATCGCCTTGGCCTCTATGTCATCGGGGGAAGAGAACAGCGCCGAAAGGGAGATCTCCCCAGTCGATTCCCGCGATTCGAACAGCGTCATCGGTCGCATATCCAAAAACGACACACGTCCCACCCCTGAATGCTTCGGCTTCTCCTTCGGGGTCGAAGAACCGGTAAGTATGTAGAGGCCTCTTGCTCGCTCCCGGTCAACCGAGAAGCGCACCGCATCCCAAAGCTGCGGAGCCTCCTGCCATTCGTCAATCAACCGTGGCTTTTCGCCACGAAGCAGCACCGAAGGTTTCTCGGCGGCAAGTTCCACGTTGCTTCGAGCCTCATCAGGGTCTTGCATATACAGAACGCTCTTCGCCTGGCGAAGAGCCGTCTCCGTTTTTCCGCACCATTTCGGCCCACGCACGACAACAGCCCCCGAGCGGGCAAGTCGCCTTTCAAGCTCTGCATCAGCTATGCGAGGAAGATACACATTATCCGGTAATTCTTCCAAGAGAAACCACCACTTCAATCCTGTCATTTTACAGATTGCAACACTTTTACTTTACAGATTGTAGCAGTTTTATTTTACACATTGCAACGTTTTCATTTTACAGATTGCAATTTTTTCGACGGGTTGTTGCACTAGATTGCATAACAGCTTGCACTTGTCAAGCTTCGTAGACACTTTTTCCATATTCCCCTAAGGCAAAGTGGACACCGGAGATGGAATCGGTGTCTGCTTCGTAGACACCGGGGATGTTTTTCGCGGTTTCCGGTGGACACGGCCTTACCGCATGCCCGCATCGCTTGTTCCGATTGCATTCGATCTGGCCGACTCCTCGGCTCGCCTCAGCTTCTCCTTTACAAATTTCGGCGTCTCGTCGAGCACCCTGTCGGCAAAGGCGCCCCTGCGTTCTGCGCCGCCACGCGAGTACTCCTCGAAGAACTCGTTCGGCGTTTTATAGCCAAGTGACCAACAAGGTCTTTTTTCGTTATACCAGCTTATGTAGTCTCCAATAAGACCGGGCACTTCCGCTTCATGGGCAGTGTAGATGTTGAAGTCGGTAGACAGCTCCTCCTTGATCCAGCCGTTAAGCGACTCGCTTACCGGGTTGTCTGTGGGCTTGCCGGCGCGCGAGCAGCTTCGGACGATCCCGTTTTCCCTGATGATTTCGTTATACGCCTTCGAGGTATAGACGCTTCCCCTGTCCGTGTGCATCACGCATATTTCACCGCACCCTTCCTCCAGCGTGCCGACAGCGCGCTCTTTCCCATCATTGATTACGTCGATCGCCTGCTTCAGGCCATCGTAGTAAATGCCCGCGTAGCCCCTCCGTTCGGCAAGGCCGTGCCCTGCGATCTGCTTGGTGAACACGTCGAAGTAAAGCGCCAGTTCGAAGTACTTGCTGCGCGTCCAGAACGCCGTCATGTCGGAAACGATCACCTGACGGGGGCGGTCGACGGTTTCCCAGGTTGCAAAGATAAGGTTCGGATAGGTTTCTTTCGAGGCGCGTTTCGCCTGTTTTGCGCGGTGTTTTGTTTTGGCGCTTATTCCAAGATAGCGAAAGCAGCGCCTGATGTAGTCGGCCGATACGCCGATATCGTCGTTCTTTGCAAGATAGGCATGTACCCAGCGGTATCCATGGGAAGGATGGGCGTCGTGGCATTTTTGAACGAGCTTCAGAATTTTTGCTCTGTCTTCCGGGGGAGCGCCGTCCCGTCCTCTCCATTTGTAGAAGCCGGACCTGCTCACGCCGCAGATCTCGCAAAGCTCTTTGACGGGAAACTCCTTGGACAATGCCTCGATCACCGCGTACTCTTCTCGGATAAGGGCACGAATCGACCCGGCGTCCCATCTTCGCTCGGGATCCGGGTATAGCCTTTTTTTAGGCGCTCCAGCTCTATGCGCGTGCGTACGAGCTCGCGGCGCAGGTTCTCCTCGGTCTCGTCCACGCCCTCGGGCAGGATGGAGGGCGTTCTCCTCGAGCGGTACAGGCCGGCGAGGCCATCGGCGTCGTAGCGCCTCAGCCAGGCTTTGAAGGCGGCGGTGCTCACGTTGTTGGCGGCGCAGAAGTCGGAGAGCTTTACTCCCGGGCTTTTCCTGTAGAGCTTTATCAGAAGCTCTTTCTCCAAAGGGTTCAAAATGTTGTTCGCCATAGCAGTTCCAATCGTAGGCGCACAGCAGCGATGGCGATATTATCGCTGTTTCCGTCAATATTCACAGATGGAATTCCGGAATCCCGTGTCTACGAAGACTTTAGCAGCAACTTTAGCAATACATCTCCCAGCGGCAATCTCTGACGGCGGCGCTTACCAAGCGGCTTTTTGGTGGTCTAGGCCGAGAATGTAGGCAGCGTCTTCGTCTTCGCGATATTCGTAAATGACGAGGAACGGCTTCGCGGCAAGCCTGCGAACGGAGCCTCCGTAGATTCTCACAATCGATTCGGGCAAGTTTCGCGAACCGAGCTCGGGAAGTTCGGAAAGCAGGTCGGTGTAGCGGAAAATTTCCTGCCGCTTGCTGGCGAGCGCAACTTGCGCCATGTCGTCCGTAAAGCCCTCAGTGTATATAAGGCTAGGCATGGCTTGCGATGGCCTTCTGCTCGACGGCTCGCATTGCCGCTTCGGTGCCTTCGTAGATGCGACCTGCAGCGATGTCCGACCGACTGCGGCTCACTATGAGATGCATCCGGGCTTCGGCCGCCGCATCTTCGGCTGCTTGGTCAACAAGCCGCTCGAAAACATCTTCCGAGCAAAAGACGTAGGCGCCCTTACCGTTCTCGGTGATGCGAACCAGACCCTTCTGAGCCGCTTTCTTCACTTCGCCCTGCTGCTTCTGCAATGCCGTTACGGGATAGATTGCCTCCATGAAAATCTCCTTAAATAGGATGATAATATATTTAATATTATGCATTAAAAGTCGACATAAAGCAACGTCGAAAGCAAAAGGAGCCGAACCGTGACACAGCTGGATAAACACCCGCATAACACGCCGTCCCCACGGCCGAGATAACGCAACCGGAACCAAGAAGACAACCGCAGGCGGTGACGCCAACACACTACCCTTGTAGGGAGGCCGGTGCAAGCAGAGCCAAAACAGTCCTACGGCTCACATCCCGCACGCTTTCAGTGCATATTCGCTTCCTGCGTGGTAGAATGTCCCGAGGAAAAGGAGGTCAGAAGTGGAACCGTTCATCGATTTCGACAAGTGCGAACTCATTAAGAACCGGGCATACGGAGGCGCAGCCGGCCGCAAACTCGCTGTGCTGCACGACGGAGAGCCGTGGATACTCAAATTCCCCGAAAGCACGAGGAACTTTCCCGGAAAAGACAAGCCGAACAACCACTTGCCCCCTTACACCACAAGTCCCCTGAGCGAATACATAGGGTCGAGAGTGTATGCCTCGCTCGGAATCCCCGTGCACGAGGTGAAACTGGGAAAGCGCGACGGGAAGGTCGTTGTCGCCTGCAAAGACTTCGCGGTAGATGTCCAGCTTATCGACTTCGCATCCATAAAGAACACGGTAATCGAAGAAGCGCTTGAATACGGCAATAGCTCGTCGCGCGACGGGGAGTACTTGGCAGAGGCGCTGCGCGTCATCGACGCCGCCAACAGTTTCGACGAGATGAGGGATGCCGTTCTGGAACGCTTCTGGGACATGTTCGTAGTAGACGCGTTCATCCTGAACAACGACCGAAACAACGGGAACTGGGGGCTGCTTGCAGGGCGCTTTTCCAGCACCCTCGCCCCCGTGTTCGATAACGGCAATGCGTTTTTCAACAAGAAAGGCACGTCGCTCATAGAAGCACAGCTGAACGACAAAACCGCCATATGGAACGACATCAGGACATCGGTCTCTTTCTACAAGAACGATGACGGCAAGAAAATACACCCGTTCGATTTCATGACAACAGGCAAAGATCAGAACTGCAACAAAGCCCTGAAAAGGTTCATGGAAAAGGTTGACCTGCCATCGCTGCTGACCATCGTGGACAACATTCCCGAAGATGCCCTAGATATGCCCGTCATCACCACCGACCAGAAAAGATATTACAAAACCTTACTGGAACTTTCCTACTCCCAAGGCATCGAGCCAGCGGCAAAGCAGCAAGGACTGATGGGTTAAGCCCTATTTGAAGCGAATAGAAGCACACACCCATCGACAATAGAACGCATCCATCGCAACATTCGATTATCGTGCCTTTTAATGTCGATGAGAAACCCAGGAAACCCGCATTTCACGAATCACCACCAAAATCACAGGCAGCACCGGCAAAACGAAACGCTGCACTGGCGAAGCAGGCAAGCACCCACTCACGCCAGCGCAGCGTTATCCAGCATCGAAGATTTTCGCACCTACCAGCAGCCAGTCGGGCGTCGTTACGCCGAAGCCCTTCCGCCGCTTAAACGATTCCGTACATCAACGCACCGATAACAAACGTCAGAATAGCGCCACACGCACCCGGCAAAGCCGTGCGCTTGAGCACATACATAACATCGACTTTGTACATCTGGCTGATGAACAGCACCTTCGGATCGTAGGGTTGGGCAAAGAGGCAGTACGACCCGGCACCGAAGGTGAACACGACCGCCAAAGCGGTAAGAGCGTCGCCGCTCACGCCAACCGTAGCAGCAGCAACCCCCACCACAGGCATGATAACCGAAATGGCCATGCTCGTTCCGCCAAGCGCACCCATGACGAAGAACAGAACGAAGCAGATAATCAGAATCGGCAGATACCCAAGGCCAAGATTGCCCACAAGGAAGCTAATCATGATCTGGATGCCACCAAGAGCAGCCATTGCCTGGCCGAAGAACGTGCCTAGAACAACAATCGATACAACTTGGCCGAACCTTAGACCCATGTCCTCGAAGAATCCCTGACCAAACTGATTGTATGCGTCTTTCTTCTCACCCTTTTTGGTCACGAGCAGATGTACGAAGAAGAACACCACGAAGCAAAGAATATATGCTGCGGTAATGCCTATAACGATGCTGCCAACCACCATTTTGCTGAAAATGAGGATAAGAACAAGAGGAATAACGGGCATAAGAGCATACCAATAAGGAACGCCAAGCTCCTTGATATTCAAAACAGGAACATCAGCCACGCCGGTATCCCCGCCCTTTTTCTCGACAAAAGTCGACCAAATCACATTGATGATAGCAGCAAGCGGAACAACAATCAGAGGCAGAACGATGCCATACGACATAAAAGCATCGGCAGCGGTTGCAGTCGACCCAACATTGGAAAGGCTCAGAAGGGTCAGAGAGCTTGCAGGGCCGGATGCCGTGTTCGCTCCAAGAAGCAGCGTACCGCAAGAAGTGACCGGATTGCACCCAACCGCCAGCAAAGCAGGGAACAGCGTTGCCATGCATACCATGAAGCAGCCCATTCCGGAAGGAACGACCCAGTGAATCAGCAAAGCAAGCTCAGCCGCAACCACAAGCACGACTGCCTTCCATTTGATTTTCGACAACGGAATGGCAATGATGCCCGCAAACATGTTGGAAGCTTTTATTTTGGTCATGAAGTCCGAATAGGCCATAACCGTCATGATGAGAAGCCCCATCATGGTAAATGTTCCGGTAATTGACGA
>JAEYEL010000025.1 GCA_023403475.1 Actinomycetes bacterium | reverse complement strand
CTTCTGGACGCAAGGGATTTCGCGTCGTTCCCGATGCGAACACGACGATGGTGGGCGAGCGCGCGTCGAACGCGGGCGTGGTGCTGTTCACTGCGGTGCTGTTTTCTCTGGTGTTCTGCGTGGTGCTCGCTGCGTTCTGGATGGCGCTGCGGACAATCGGCATCGCTTCGGTGGCGGTGGCGCTTTTATGCGCGCTGCTTGCCGTGTCGGCGATGCATATCGCCCAGCAATGGGAGCGCGTGGTCGTGCTGCGGCTGGGCGAATTCAACCGCGTTTCCGGACCGGGTTTGTTCTGGACCATTCCCGTGGTGGAGCAAAACACCATGCGCGTGGACACCCGCGTGCGCGTGACCGCGTTCGGCGCCGAGGAAACGCTTACGGCCGACTTGGTGCCGCTCGACGTGAATGCCGTGCTGTTTTGGCATGTGTGGGATGCGAAAGCGGCGTGCATGGAAGTGGGCGACTTCACGCGTGCGGTGGAGCTGGCCGCACAGACGGCGCTGCGCGACGCCATAGGTCGCGCGGGTGCCGCCGAGGTGGCTATCCGCCGCGAGCAGCTCGACCGCGAGCTCAAGCGCGTGTTGGAGGAAAAGGTGGCGCCGTGGGGCGTGACCATCCTTTCCGTGGAGGTGCGCGACATTCTTTTGCCGAAAGAGCTGCAAGACGCGATGTCGCTTGAGGCCCAGGCAGAACAGCGCAAGAAGGCGCGCATCATCCTTATGGAGGCCGAACAGGACATTTGCGAGATGATGGACGACATGGGCGATACCTATGCGAAAAACGATGCCGCCCTGCGCCTGCGCGCCATGCACCTTCTTTACGAGAGCGTCCGTGAAACCGGCGGCACCGTGGTGGTGCCCTCGAGCTTCAGCGAAGGTTTTGGCGATGTGTTAGGCGACGCCGCCAAGGAAGCGTTGCGGAAAGGGTAGAGTAGAGCAGAGCAGAGTAGAGTAGAGCAGGGCAGGGCAGGGCACTTTAGCCGGTTGCGGACTTGCGTTTTGGGCGCGATTCTTGCAAACTGGATAGAGGCGATTAAAGCAAGGAGGTGGCGCCTGTGTACACGGTTGAGGAATTGAAAAAGCGGGTTTTCGAAGTAGTTCGCGTCTACAACGATGATGCTGCAGACGATGCGAAGATAGAAAAGGTGTCTTTGTTCGGCAGCTATGCAAGAGGCTGCGCACGGGAGGCTTCTGACGTAGATCTGCTTGTTTCGTTCGCTTCGTCGGTTGTGAGCCTGTTCACTTTGGCTCGGGCGCTCGACTCCTTCGAGCGGTGCTTGGCCGTGCCTGTCGATATCGTTCAAGACCCTGTTCCGGAAGATTCTCTTCTTGAAGTTGGGGTGGTGATTCCTCTCTATGAATAAACGAGACGAATCTATTCTTGAGAAAATCGTAGAAGAGATTTCGTATTTGGAAAGTCTTCTCGAGGGCGCATCCGAGGCGGAATTTCTTGCTAATGAAACTATGGAACGTGCGGCTGCCATGACTTCCATTAATGTGGGCGAGCTCGCAAAGAGATTGAGCGATGAGTTTTTCTGCTTGTATCCGGAAAGCGAGCTGCGTATTGCGGCAAAAACGCGTGACGTGTATGCACATGGGTATTTCACGCTCTCGTTTGCGGTTGTGTACAAAACGGCGAAGGAGGATTATCCGCGCCTGAAAAGGTGGATAGAGGGGGTTCTCTGAGGTTCTGCTCTTTCGAATCCGTCGCTTTTGAGGGAATATCCTCAAAATAATATAGTGACAGCAAAAATTATCCTATGACAATACTTGAATTGTCATAGGATAATTTTGTATAGTACGCAACGAGGGAATTTGGCCAATTCTATCGCAGATGAGTAAACAGACGCTCTGGCCGCGCGTTGCCGCTGCTTGCGCAGGCGGTGGGGAAACGCAAAACGTGCGTTGCCGCCCGAAAGGGCAAGACGTTAAGAGTCGGAGCGGTTTGGCACGAATCCTTGAGGAGAAGGAGGAGAGATGTCAGAAGCAAACAGCTCGCAGGGCGTGCAAGCCCGAGGTACGAACGCGGCTTCGCAGGGCGAAACCTTGCGGGATGAAGCCCTGCTGGATGCGAGTTCGCACGGAGCGATTTCGCGCCGGGGCTTCCTGAAAACCGCCGGCGCAACAGCCGGTGCACTCGGCCTGGCCGGTGCCGCCAGCATGACCACCACCGGCAGCTGGCTCGCACCCGTAAAGGCCAACGCCGAAGCGGAAGAGCGGGTGGCGCACATTTGTCACCAATTTCATTGTTTGAGCGCTTGCTGTCTTAAGTGTACGGTGCGTGACGGTCGTCTTGTCTGCATTGAACCGAACGATGCGCTGCGCGAGGAGGACCAACGTATCTGCCTGCGCGGCATTAACGAAATTCAGCATGTTTATGCTGCCGATCGTATTCAAACTCCGCTGCGTCGTGTCGGTGAACGCGGGGAAGGCAAGTTTGAAGCCATCACTTGGGATGAGGCCGTCAAGGTCATTGCTGATGCCATCAAAGAATCACAGGCCAAATACGGTGATAATTCGTTTTTCTTCCGCAAGTCAACAGAGGCGAGCTCGGCTCACGGGTCGGGTTATCTGGCTGCGCTTCTGCATGCTGAGACGGGCGGCAACTGGGGTCTCGACCGTGGTCAGGCTAACGGTATGGAGACGGGCTTCGGGTCTGGGGCGTTCCGTGCTACCAATAACGCCTTGGCCGAGTGGCCCCTCGCGTCCACCATTATTTTTCTCGGTTTTAATCCGCTGGAGAGCAGCATTGCCTGGAGCAAGGCTTTCTTCAACGCGAAGGATGCTGGTGCAAAGATTATCACAGTAGATACGCGTTTTAGCCCCACAGCATCTAAGTCGCACCAGTGGGTTTCAGTCAAGCCTGGCACCGATGCCGCGCTCGTCATCGGCATGGTGCGCACCATCATGGATGAAGGCTGGTACGACGAGGCATTCGTCAAGGAGCACACTGGTTACCCATACCTCATCGATGAGGCCACGGGTGAAATCTACGGAGTCATGCGTGAGGTGACTGATGCGAAGACGGGAAAGGTCTCGCAGAAGAAAGCCCCTTATGTATGGGACGAGACCGCGGGCGCTATTCGTCTCTACGACGAGGACGGAGTCAATCCCGCCATCGAGGGTACGTGGGAAGTGGACGGCCGTACTCTTGTTACCGAATTCACGGCTCTGAGGAAAGCCTACGAACCCTATACCCTGGAGTGGGCAAGTGGTGTGTCGAGCGTTGAGCCCGAAGTTATCAGGGGTCTTGCCGACGATTATGCCAATCGTGGTTCGGCCTTCATCTGCTTCGGCTTAGGCGGCCCAGACAAGTACACCAATGCCGACGTTTTGGGTCATGCGCTCGTTTTGGTGACGGCTCTCACGGGCAATATTGGCAAAGTGGGCTGTGGTACCGGTTGGTATGGCGGCGGGGGCGCCTTTCACACTACCTCGGCACTCCAATCGTGGAAACTGCCCGAGGAATTCAAGGCGAGCAAGTCCCAGATGCCTATGTACGACATGCCCTACAACGACAACAACGTTCACGTGGCTCTTACCTTCGGCGACGCTTTCACGTTGGAGGCCGCCGACGCTAACAGCATGATCGAGTGGGTGAAGAGCCTCGATTTCTTTGCCATTTGCGATATCTACCATTCTTCGGCCGTGAACTACGCTGACATCGTGCTACCTGCCTGCACCAAGTTTGAGTGCGACGAGGAGGTCACCGACCTGCGCGATACTAAGGGATATCTGTCTTTGGGTCAAAAGTGCATCGATCCGCTGTTCGAATCCAAAACGGACTTGGAGATCGAACGGCTCATCGCTGCCCAATGGGGTTATGACCAGTATTTGCCCAAAAGCCATGAAGAATATGCACGCCACCACCTTTCCAAGGCGAAGGGCAACATCGAGGGTTTTACGGTGGAGGCGTTCCAAGCGAATCAGGGCGTGCTTCGTTACCTAGAGTCCGATGAGCCTGTGCGTAGCTCTCTCAAGTTTTCCACGGAGACGGGTCGTATCGAACCCTACTATGAGAAGCAAATCAGCTTTGGCCAGGCGTTTCCGCTTTATGAGACACCCAATGAGGCCTACGAAGAAAACGACAAGAGCAAGGATTACCCGCTCGTGTTCGTTCAGGGCAAGAGTCGCTTTCGCATCCATGCCTACTATAGTGCGTCGGCGTGGTTCCAGGAATACTTCGGCCCTCAGGTGAACATCAGTCCGCAGGATGCCGAGGCACGCGGCATCGAGACAGGGGATCAGGTGCGCGTTTCCAACGATCGCGGCTCCTTCGTCTGCGCTGCACTGGTGAACAACGCTATCCAGCCAGGAACTCTGTTTATGGCTGAGACAACCTACAGCCACTACTATTCCGAGGGATTTTTACAGAATGTCACCAACTCGCATCGCCAGGAGCGCTGCTACAAGATGGTTTACGGCCCACAGATTCCTTATAACGATACCCTTGTCGAAATCGAGAAAGCGTAGGTGAGATGCCATGACTAAGTACGGAATGGTCGTTAACCTCGATCGATGCATCGGATGCCATACGTGCTCGAACGCCTGCAAAATGCAGAACAACGTGCCCATGGGTATGCTGTGGACGCGGACTCTGACCGAGGGGTGCGACATCATCGACGGCGCGGTGGGCACCTACCCGAACCTCTCGCGCACCTACCTTCCCATCGCGTGCCAGCACTGCGAGAACCCGGCGTGCCTGCGCGTGTGCCCCACGGGCGCGACCTACAAGGATGCCCTGGGGCGCGTGGAGATAGACTACGACAAGTGCATCGGGTGCCGCATGTGCATGGCGGCATGCCCCTACAACGCGCGCGTCTTCAACTGGGAAGAGCCGGTGCGCGACCCCGACTTCAACTACGGGGACAAGGACGTGCCGGTGCGTTCGAAGGGCGTGGCCGAGAAGTGCACGATGTGCAAGGAGCGCACCGACCGGGGCGACGAGCCCATGTGCGTCGTGTGCTGTCCCACTCGCGCGCGCACCTTCGGCGATTTGGACGACCCCGAAAGCGAGATCTCGAAGCTCGTTCGCGAAAAGGGCGCCTACAACCTGTTGCCCGAACAGGGAACCCGTCCGCAAGTCTACTACTTCAACTAACGGTTCCGCCGTTCTGCCGAACGACGGAACGGCCCGACGCTGCGGGCTTCCGCAGCACCCCGCCTCGCGGCGGAGCCGGAGGCTCGCGTACCCTAAGTACGATTCGCCTCCGCCTTCCCCACGATTCGGGGCACCGCGAAAGCCCTCGCTGACTGCGTCGGAACCTGCGAGAAAGGTTTTGTCCTACTATGTCTACTAAAACCAAAGCGGCATGCGGCGTGCTCGGCGTGCTGGCGCTTGCGGGCGTTGCCGCGTGGATCTATCAGCTTGCAAACGGCCTGGGCGTGACCGGTATGAACAACGGCACGTCGTGGGGTCTCTACATCACCATGTTCATGCTCTTCGTGGGGCTTTCCGCTGGCGGCCTCATCGTGGCCTCCTCGGCGAGCGTGTTCCACATCGAGAAGTTCAAGCGCGTGGCGCTTCCTGCGGTCATCCTGTCCACGGTGTGCATCTGCCTGGCCGGCATGTTCGTGCTCATCGACCTGGGCGGCATCCAGCGCGTGTGGCGCATCCTCACAGGCC
>JAEYEL010000185.1 GCA_023403475.1 Actinomycetes bacterium | reverse complement strand
AAACTGTGCATGCGCTGCCTTGATTTGCCCGAGATGGTGAACAACGAACATCGCATCAAGTATCCCATGAAGCGCGCAGGCGAACGTGGCGAGAACAAGTGGGAAAGAATTACCTGGGATGAAGCGCTCGATATCACCGAGAAGTACATCAAAGAAGAGATTGACGGTAAGGGTTATGGCCGCGAGTCTATAGTGGTCGGGCATGGAACCGGGCGTAACATCAATTGGCAGATACCCTTCTTGGCCGGTGCCACGTTCGGTACGCCTAACTGCGGAGGCATCTACTTTTCCGGATGGTCCTGCTACATGCCGCGCGTGTGCGGCGCGGCGGGTCCTTTGGGCGATTATCCTGAAACCGATTGCGCTCAGGCTCTTGAGAAGCGCTATGGAGACAGCTCCTGGCAAGCGCCCGACGTCATGATTATTTGGGCGGTTGAGCCTTTGAAGTCGAACGGCGACGGGTTCATCGGCCATTACCTGATGGTGTGCCATCAGCTTGGCGCCAAGATTATCTCCATCGATCCAGCTCTGACGTGGTGGGGCGCACATGCGGAAATATGGCTGCGCCCGAATCCGGGTACCGATGCGGCTTTGGCTTTGGCTATGGCGAACGTCATTACCCAAGAAGATCTCATCGATCATGAATTCGTTGCCAACTGGGTTGCCTACTATGACGAGTTCAAAGAGCATGTGGCTCAGTTTACCCCCGAATGGCAGGAGTCCATCACCAACGTTTCCGCTGACGACGTTCGTGCTGCTGCAAGAATGTACGCGGCTGCCGATAGAGGCATGATTAAATGGGGTCTTTCGTTCGACGCTTCTTCCGCATCATGCATGCATTGGGTGCAGACCGCCTGCGCTCTTATGGCCATCTGCGGCAACATCGAAAAGCCTGGCACGATGATTCTTGTGCATAATGCCTATGAGATGAACGCCGGATACGGATCCGTCGACGTGTTCGGGCCGCCGGAAACGGTTGCGAAGAAATTCAAGAAGGCTCAGGTGGGCATGCCCGGTGTCGATTTCGTCGGTATGTCCAACCCCGACGCAATGGCCAAGGCGTTGGAGACGGGCGATCCGTATCCTATCCTGATGTTCTGGGGTCAGTCGTGCAATCAGATTGCCGGCCACGAAGAACCTGCGCCGCGTGCCTACAAGTATCTGAGCAAGGTTCCCTTCATCGTGTACGTCGACCCGATTCTCACGCCTTCGGCAGTGGCGTTCGCAGACATGGTGCTACCCGTTTCCGCTTCGTGCGAGCGCGACTCGGTTCGCACCTGGTGGGTTCCGCTGCGCGCCATGAAGAAGGTCACGCAGTTCTACGAGGCGAAAACCGACGAGGAGATTGCCTTCTGGTTGGGCGAGCGCTTCAATCCCAAGTTGTTCGGCCCGGGTAAGCGGTTCACATGTCCGACCGATCTGCTAACCGAGTACATGACGACAGGTCTTGCTGCCATCGATGAGGACGGCACCGTGCATAAGGGCGACTTCTCGGGATCCGGCAACGAGGATAACTTCTCCCGTAGCGCTGTTGGCGCCGAGGACGAGGACAACGGTTGCCCGTACAAGACGCATCAGGAGCTTGTCGAGGCTGGCGGGCATTCGTTCGACCCGTGGAATGCGACCTATTATAAGCATGAAAAGGGCATGCTGCGCCCCGACGGGCAGCTGGGATTCAACACTCCGTCTGGCCGTATCGAACTTATCCCCACAACGTTCGTTGCGTGGGGCATTCCGCCGTATCCTGTCTACACGCCCGTTTCCAAGAGTAAAGACACGACGCCTGAAATATTTGATACGTATCCGTACTACTGCATTAATGGTACGCGTTCCTATGAGTTCTTCCATACCGAGCATCGCATGGCTGAAACGATGCGCGAGTTCCATCCCGAGCCTCTGGTGAAGATGTCGCCTGCCGTTGCCGCCAAGGAGGGCATCAAAGACGGCGACTGGGTTTGGATCGAGAATTGGGACGGTCGCTGCAAGCAGATGGCGAAGATCACCAACGAATGCGACGATCGCTTCATCATAGCGGAGCACGGATGGTGGAAGCCGGAAGAGGAAATAGCTGCTCCTCATCTGTGTGGAGCCTTCGACTTCAACGTCAACAACCTTACGCATGCATACGAATCCGGCCCGGGGAACATAGGGGCTCCTATCAAGTGTCTTCCCTGTCGCATCTACAAGGTGCAGGAGGGCGATGTTATGCCCGGAACGCAAGTTGTCGAGCTGGGCGGATTCCGCGACTACGAGCCTATGCAGCCGTAGAAGACGAGAAAGGGAGTTGATAGCGATGAAGGGTATTCTCATAAACTATGACTACTGCTCTGGTTGCCATAGCTGCGAGGTTGCGTGCAAGAAATACCTCGACCTGCCCAAGGGCGAATTCGGAATAAAACTTTCCGAAACCGGGCCTTACGAGTATTCGAAGAAAGAGCCTGGTGCTGAAAAATGGGAGTGGACGTGGCTTCCCGTTATTACCAAGGCGTGCAATCTGTGCGCAGACAGAACCGAGAAGGGCAAGATGCCCATGTGCGTGCAACACTGTCAAGCTTGGTGCATGTACTACGGTGAAGTGGAAGATTTGGTAAAGAAACTGGACGGAGAAACGCGGTTTGCGTTATTCACGCCCAAGCAGTAATCAATAGGGAAGATTACTGCTGATAGTTTGTTCCAGTGCCGCCTTTCTGCGAGTGGGCGGCACTAGGTTACAGGATTGGCTTGAAGCGCGTGCTGTGCGCCAAGTTGTTCCAGCGGCGAGAGGGGCTGTGGTGAGGGTGGTTCGTCCGTTTGTCGTTTCGGCTCGAAACGAAGAGCTTGTTTCGGCTTTGAGGGAAAGATCTGAGCATGGCTCGTTTGTGATTACGGGAGACAAGGGGAGCGGCAAGACAACTCTGCTCAAATGGTATGTATCGCAGGAGTTTCCCAGTGAAGAGGCGCTGCTCTGCTCGGGCGCCGATTTGGGGTTTGCGGCGTTCGTTAAGGAGAACCAATACTTTCTCGATCACGTTGGGCAGGTTCCTGTTCTTGCTATTGACGATGTCGATCTGCTTTCGGAATACGATGGGGGCGATACGCTGCTTCGTCTTCTTTTCGAAGAGAGGGAGCGACGCGGGCTTGGTATTGTGGTTTCGTCGAGGAAGTCGTATGAGACATTGGAGTCGTTGCTTTCAGAAAACTTTCGGGGGAAAGCGGAGGCTTTCGAATTGCTTCCGCTAGGTTCGGCCGACCTCGGTTTATTCGTTCGCACAATGGTGAATTTCTATGGGCAAGAGCGTAGAGTTCTTTTCGATGACGAGGCCGTGGGGGTTATCGCGCAGTTTGCCAACGGTGATGTAGATGCAGCCGACAAAGCGGTTCGCTATGTGGTGTCGCGTAGAGCTGGGGTTTCGTTCACGGTGACCGCTCAAGACG
>JAEYEL010000131.1 GCA_023403475.1 Actinomycetes bacterium | reverse complement strand
GGTGCGCATGTACGCATATACCCTCGTCAGGATACCGCCGATATCGAACAGATACGCTTCCCTTACGCGCAAAATGGCCTTGTAGCCAGATGTGTCTATCATATGCCTCAACCAAATTGAATCTTGCCGCTAACTACTTTGCTCTCATACTAGGCGATAGTCTCCTATTGCGCAAGCCGTGCGTTCCGCTGATTAGCGGAATATTTTTTCGACGATTGGCGGGAAATCAACCGAAGCTATTGCGACAGGCAAAGTGCCTGCGAGAATCGCTTGCGACAGGCAAAGCGCTTGCATAATTTATCTCCGGCGCACTTACACGGTTTATGCACTAAAAATGACAATTAAGTCAATCAATCATGCGTCCGTATTTTCCCGGTTGATTTTCACGTATTTTCCCGATTGAATATGCGATAGAATGTTGATCGAAGGTTAAACGGGAAGGCGAAAATGATGACCAAAACCAAGACCCTTATGCCGAAGGGCTATAGGCCAAGGCTTATTGAGAAAAAACTGGATTCTCTCATGGAGGCGTTTGGCTGCGTAGAGATTACTGGCCCTAAATGGTGCGGGAAGACCTGGACAGCCATGACGCGCAGTGCGAGCATGACCAAGCTCGACGACCCGTCGGAGCGCGAGGCGGCGGAAATGGACCCCGCTCTTGCGCTTCTTGGAGATGCGCCGCATCTCGTGGACGAATGGCAGGAGGTTCCCGAGGTGTGGGATGCTGCTCGTCGCTTCGTGGACGATTCTGGCAACAAGCGCGGCACGCTGCTGCTTACGGGTTCCACGGATATTAAAAAGGACGCGAGGGGCAAAGTTCGCCATTCGGGTGCGGGCAGAATCGCGCGGCTTTCCATGAGGCCTATGGCTTTGTGCGAATCGGGCGAGTCCGATGCGATGGTTTCCCTGAAAGAGCTGTTCGACGGCGAGTCGCTTTCCCCCGTTCGTAAGGAAACGGGCCTTGCCGACGTTGCCCGCTGGTGTTGCCGTGGCGGATGGCCTGCGAGGATGGGAGCCGCCGATGCGCTCGAAGGCTCGCGTGCGCGTCAAGCCTAAGCGCTATTTCTGCGATCCGTCGCTTGCGGCGGCGCTTCTGGGCGCGACGCCTGGCGGGCTGTTGCACGACGCGCAGACTCTCGGCATGTTTTTTGAGAACCTCGTGGTTCGCGACCTTCGCGTGTTCCTTTCCACCTATGCGGGCATCGGAAACAATGCTTTTTACTACCGCGACGAAGGAGGGCTTGAGGTTGATGCGATTGTCGAGTGCGACGGGCGCTGGGGGGCGATCGAGGTGAAGCTCAGCGACACCAAGGCAGACGACGGCGCGAGGAACCTTCTGGCGTTGCGCGACAAGGTTCTCGCGAACTCGGCGGCTAGGAATCTCGAGCCCGCGTTTCTGGCGGTTGTCGTCGGCCGCGGCAACCTCGCCTTTACCCGCAGCGACGGTGTCATGGTCATTCCTGCGGCGCTTCTGGGGGCATAGTGCGGCGGGATGTAACGCTCACGACCCTACTCGGGCTCTATGTTGTGCCTCTTTCCCGAATATCGGCGTCGGGCCGACAGCTCTCCTGGTGCTACTCGTCGAATGAAATCTCTTCCAAAAAGCATCCCCTCAAGTTATCCCTTTGCTCTTCGCGCAGGCACATGATCATGTACAAGGGCAGGTAGTAGACCGGCTTGCCTTCACGTTCGCCTTCGGAAACGTTTTTCGCAACCAACCAGCTAGCCAGCCAACTCTTGATTGAAATTTCAAAGAGGAGGAGGCGAATTTGGTTTTCGAGGGGTGTGGTTTACGTGGTGCGGTTGTTCTGCTTGATTTCGAGATCGGTTACGGCTCGAACGCCGATCCGGCGGGCATTACGCTCGATGCCATTGCGCAGGCTCGAGCCGTGCGCGCGTCGATGCCGGGAGAGGTGGCATTCGTGGGGTACGTTCAAGGGACGGAAGGCGACGAGCAGGGTTTGGAAGACCAAAGGAAAAAGCTCCAAGATGCCGGCGACTGTTGTTGCCCCCGTTGTCATGGTCATAGGTTTGGGCTTGGCTTCCAATTCCGTTGAGGTGTCCTTCTTCAGCGGAAATTACTCGTCGGGTGGCGATTTCCTGTACAGCGCAATGATAGTTTCCGCAATATCGATGCTTGCGATTGCCGTATGCTCGTGCTCAAGGGGCTTTGGCGCCCCTTCGGGGGAATCCGAAAGAGACGAGAAGGCTTTGCCCGATGCCCCGACACCTGTTGGCGGGTTATATTCTTGATCGTTGCCGGTGTTTTCAGGGCGGAGAGCGCTTATGGGCGCTAACGGGTGAGTTTGATGGCCATGCGGTTTGTGCCGGGGAGCTTCGAGAAACCGAAATGCTCGTAGAATGTCTCCGCCTCCGTGCCCGTTGGGTCGACCACGAGAGCCTTCGCGCCTGCGAGTTCGGCGACCTTGAGCGCGTTTTCTATGGCGTCTTTGAGCAGGTGTGCGCCGAGACCCACACCCTTGAACATCTCGTCGACGCCCAGCATCCCTAGCAGGACGGCGGGAACCTGGTCGGGGGCGTTTCTGGGCAGCCATCCGCCCGTTACGGCGGCTCGGCGGACGGAGTGGGCGCTCAGCGTGTAGAACCCTGCGGGAACTCCGCCGTGGTAGGTGACGTAGACGACGGCGGTTCCGCGCCTTTGCGCAGTGGCGGCATGTTTCTTGACCCAGAAGTCCACCACGGCATCACCGCATCGGAATCCTTCGAGGCTTTGCCCGTCGGCTAGTCGTGCCGGTTTGGTGAATCCGCTCACTGCCAGACGGGCTTTCTCGCGAGAAGGTTCTCGACGGCTTTCGGCATGGGGCTGTCGAGGATGGCGCAGAAGCGCTCGAAAGCCTCGTCCTCAAGGATGGTAGTCGAGGCCTCGGCAATGTCCTTGTTGGCGCATGCGTCAAGGTGGGCCGAGGCCCATTGGGTCAGAGACTGCCCTTTGAGGGCTGCCGCCTTCTCGTACTTCGCCCGCTGCGGCATCGTGATTCTTATGTCCATGCGGGATGCCTTGCCCGCCTTCTCCAGCGTTGCGGTTGCCATCGCGCATCCTCCCGTCGCATAGCTGGTCGTTTTCCTATATTGTACGGAATAAATGCGTACAGTCAAGAGGTACTGCAGGGCGTGTGCATGGTTTCGCGGCGGGTTTTGCGGCGATTGGGGCAGGCGAGCTTCTTCGGCTGCGCTCACCGGCTTTACGCTATCGTGCTATGGTCAACTACTTGACACAGTCTAATAGGTGCTGTAATCTATCATGAGGAATATCAAAGCAGCTTGGATTGCGTTTCGCCCCGAGAGGCGTTTTGTCCGAAAGGGCAAGGAAGGAGGGAAGGCGTGAGCATTTTACCGGCACCAACGCGTAAGTTGGTCACGCCGCGCGAATTCGTCGCGCTCCTTCTTCCTGTTGCGGGCATGCTCATCGCATTGGGAACGCACCTTGCTTTGCCGAACGTGTATCCGGAAGACTACGAGCCCACGACGTACGCGGCGTTTCTTCTCGGCTGCTTGGCAATCTATCTCGTTCTTGCGGCCATAGCGTGCTTCACGCCGAAGCTGCGCAAATTTCTCGTGCATCTTTCGGCCATCATGCTCGCGTTCTTCCTTATTCTGGAGGCGCTCGATGTGGCCACGCTCAAAAGCGGGGTGCTCGAGCTGCCGTTCATTCCCAGTCCCGACAAGATTCTCTCGTGCTTCACGCTGTATCCGGAAAAGGTCATCCCCAGCTTCATCTCGTCAATGAAGCTTCTGGGAACGGGCTTCGCCATCGGTGCGGCAACGGGCTTCATCTCCGGGTTGCTCATGGGATGGAGCAAGGTGTGCAACTACTGGCTCTCGCCCGTGCTCAAGCTCATAGGCCCGGTGCCTTCCGCCGCGTGGCTTCCTATCGCAGTGGTGTTCATGCCCTCCAATCATGCGGCGGGTCTGTTCCTTATCGCTCTTTCGGTGTGGTTCCCGCTTACGCTCATGTTGTCTTCGTCTATCAAGGCCACCGATCGCAGGCTGGTGGAGGCGGCGCGCGTCATGGGCGCAAGCGAGCCCTACATTCTGTTCCACGTGGCGCTTCCCTCGTCTCTACCCGCCATTTTCGACGGCCTGTTCATGGGGCTTTCCAGCAGCTTCGGCGGGCTTCTCATCGCCGAGATGCTGGGTGTGAAGGAAGGGCTGGGATGGTATCTCACGTGGGCGAAATCATGGTCCGACTACGGGCGCGTCTTTTCCACCACGGGTATTTTCATTATCGTGTTCTTCCTGCTCATACAGCTTTTATTCTTTGTTCGCGACCGTGTGATGAAATGGCAGAAGGGCTTGGTGAGGTGGTAGATGCACCGTTTCGAGGCGAAAGACGTCGTGCGCATCTACACCGACGACGAGCATCGCGAGGTGCCGGCGCTCGACCACTTCGGGCTAAGCATCGAAGGTGCCGAGGTGGTGGGCATCGTGGGGCCTTCCGGTTGCGGAAAGTCGACGTTTCTGCGCTTGGTGGCAGGGCTCGACATGCCGCAAGAAGGGACGCTTGTATACGATGGCAAGCCCATAAGCGGCCCGCATTACGACCGCGGTCTCGTGTTCCAGAACGCGGCGCTCTACGACTGGCTCACGGTCTACGACAACATAGCCTTCGGCTTGCGCGCCCGCCATGTGTTCAAGCAGAACAAGCACAAGGTGGACGAATACATCAAGATGATGGGGCTCGAAGGGTTCGAGAATAGTTATCCGTACCAGATATCGGGCGGCATGGCCTCGCGCACCGCGCTGGCGCGCACGTTCATCCAGGATCCGGGGCTTGTGCTGCTCGACGAGCCGCTCTCGGCGCTCGATGCGTTCACGCGCATGGCCATCCAAGATGAGATAGTGCGCATGCATCTGCACTCCGATGCCATATTCATGCTGGTCACGCATGATATCGAGGAAGCGGTGTATTTGTGCGATCGCGTGGTGGTCATGTCGGCGCGACCGGGTAAAATGGTGGGCGAGGTGGCAATCGACCTTTCGCATCCCCGCGACCGCATGAGCGAAGCATTCGTGGCGAAGCGGCGCGAAATACTGGGACTGTTCGTAGATGGCTCGCAGGCGGCGGGTTAGGTGGTTTCGATGACAGGCGAGCTGCGTTCAAAAGCTGCGCAGCCCTCGCTTGGCTCGCCTGCCATTGAAACTACCTTTTCCGAAGAGGTTGGCGGCCAACTTGTGGGAACGGCGGACGGGGAAACAGGCGAGCTGCACTCGGAAGCTGCGCAGCCCTCGCTCCGCGCGCCCGTTTCCCCGTCCGCCTCTGCGGAGTTGGGCGGCGCGGATAACGTTGGTGACAGAGGCTGAAGCGGCCTTTGACATAAAGGGCGCGTGCGAGCGCGCATTGGGGGGCAGCACAGAAGGAAAGCCAATGCAGGATCGAAGAAAGGAATGGGAAGGGAACATGGCTATGAATCTGACGCGTAGGAAGTTCGTGACGATCTCGGGAGCTGCCGCCGGGGTCGCCGTCATGGGGGCTTTTGCCGGATGCTCGAGCAACGAGAAGAAGGAAGAGACCAAGAAGGAAGAGGCGCCCGCCAAGGAAGAGACGAAAGATCTTCTTCCTGCCAAGATAGGCTATTGGGGCGGCACGTGCGAGGCTCCTATTATGATAGCCGAGGCCAAGGGCTTCTACAAGGAATGCGGTGTTGACGCCGAGGTGTTCCAGATAACGTCGGGCACTTCCGAGCTTATAGCCAACAACGACATCGACTTTTTCGAGGCCACGCCGAACTTCTTGCCCGGCATTTACGCGGGCTTGAAAATCAAGCTGGTTGATAACGTTCATACCGGCTGCATCCAAGGCGTCGCCCGTCCTGAGAGCGGCATCAAAAGCTACAAAGACCTCGAAGGCAAGAAGGTCGGCATGTTCAGCGAGGGCGACATGGCCCAGCTGTTCATCCAAGCTGAAATGGGGCGCGACGGCATCGATTATTCCAAGACCGAATGGCTGGCCTATTCCGACGGCGGCGCGGCCATGGCCTTCAAGGCGCTGGCCGACGGCGAGCTCGATGCTCTGACCTGGTTTGACCCCTACGGCGAAATAGGCGAGCTGGCGGGTTACACGAAGTTCTTCAACAACGCCGTGGAGCCTGCTTACAAGGACTACACCTGCTGCTATCTGGCGGCCACGCAGCATATCGTCGACACCGATCCCGAAGTGGTCAAGCGCGTTTGCAAAGCTATGAAAATGGCTGGCGAGTTTTTGACCGAGAACCCCAAGGAAGCCGCCCAGGTCATCCAAGATAGCGGCTACGTTGCCGAAAGCAAGGTCATCTTGGATGCTTACGGCATAAAGGACACCGAGGAAGACCTGCACGAGCGCCTTATCAAGAGCTACACGTGGTGTGCGGGCGACAAGAGCCGCTACGACAAATCGGCCACGGCGAACTGGGATATCCTGTACTACGGCTCCGACATTATGACCGACGCTCCTGCCGCAGGTCCTGGCAGCAAGGAATACGACGAATATGTGGCCAAGCTGGTTGAGAAGGGATACGAGTATTTCGGCGAGTAAAAGCGAAGCTCGTATGTTGCGGGAACGGCGGAATGCATCGGCGTTCCGCCGTTTCGGCGTAAGCAGCTTGGGAGCTCGCCTTGCCGAGAGGAGCTTAAGGCTTTGGCCTCTTCGCGGGGTCGGGCACCGAAGAGTTGCTTCGCCATCGTGTGGGCGATAGCGGCGAATCGAAAGATAGCGGCGAATCGAAAGACGGCGGCGAATTGAAAGATAGCGGCGAATTGAAAGAGGGAACGACAACATGAACGACAAGGTTTGGAAGATGTGCACTGCCGCTTTTGCCGTGCTTATGGCAGGGATTGCAGTGGTCTCGGCGGTTCTTGGCGGCTGCGACGGTACGCTTGAGTGCACAAGCGGGGCGTGCGTTCCCATGAAGTGCCACTGGTGTTTCGTTGCCGTACTGGTCGAGAGCGTGGCCGCGTGCGTGATAGCGCTGTTCGGACTCGCCCAGAAAACGCTCGAAGGGCGACGGGCCATCGCATTCGCCACGATAGTTCTGGCGGTTGCCATGCTGGCGGAATGCTATATCGCCATCGGCGTGTGCGGCGCGGCGAGCATGGCGTGCCACACGACGCGGTCTATCGTGACCGTGCTTGCGGTGCTTGCCGCCGTAGCTGCCGTCGTAGGGTTTGCGAAGGCCGACCCCGAAGCCGCCGAAAAACCGAAGATGAAGCTGTGATGGCATGAAGCGCCTTGTTCTGCGCAATCTGCGCCAACGTAAGATCCAAGTCGTGTCGGTTGTGCTCGCCATAGCGGTGAGCGTTATGGCGTTCGTGTCGCTGTTCTTGCTGTACGGTGGCATGAGCAGGGGCGTTGCGCTTTCCGAACAGCGCAGCGGTGCGCAGCTTCTCGTGGTGCCCGCTGCGGCGGAAAGCCAGCTGGAAGATTCCGACCTTCTGTTCACAGGCGCTCCCGTGAGCGCGTATCTGCCGGCATCCATTGCCGACGACATTTCCCGCATAGACGGCGTGAAGCGCGTGACGGTGCAGTTCTACGGGCAAACCATGAATGAGAGCTGCTGTTCGACATCGGCCGCCACACGCATCATAGGGTTCGACCCGAAAACCGACTGGGTCATTGCACCGTATGCCGACCATGATATCTCGGGCGGTCTCGGCGCAAGCGACGTGGTGATAGGCTGCAACGTGACCGGGTTCGAAAGCGGCAACGGAACCATACTGGGCAAGGACGTGCATGTTGTTGCCACCCTCGAGCCCACGGGAACCTATTTGGACAACTCGCTGCTCATGGACATCGACGAGATTCGTGCCATGTCGGAGGCTCAGGCGCAGTTTTCGCATTACTGGGAAAAGTACGGCGAGCCGAAAGACATTGCGAGCGCTGTTCTGGTGGAGACCGACGAGGGCGCACAGGAGATGGTGGCGGGCAAGATAAACCGCAAGGTTGACGGCGACTTCGGCGTGATCGTGCGCTCGGACGTGGTGGCCGCTGCGCAGAACACGCTTTCCGTGGCGTTCACCATTATGCTGGCCGCAGGCGTTATCTTAGCCATCGCGTCGCTTTTGCAGTTCGTGGCGCGGTTCTTCTCGTTGGTATGGGAACGAAAGGCCGAACTGGCGCTGTATCGGGCGCTCGGCGCGACCACGCATGATCTGCGCATGGTCATCGGCGGCGAGGCGTTCGCCATCACGGGTATGGGCGCGGTGCTGGGCATTGCTTTGGGCGCGGTGCTGTACAACGTGATGCTTGCGTATCTGCAGGATGCGGGCGCGTTCCCGTTCTCGCCGTTTCCCGTAGGGCTTGCGGTGGGCGGTGTGGCGGCCATCATCGTCGGCTTTTTCGTTGTGGCCGCGTTGACCATTGTCGTGCCGCTGCGCCAAGTGTCGCGCATCGATCCGGCATCGGCTATGCAGCAAGTGGATATAGGGTAACTTGGCAGGTTGCTGCCTGAGATGGAATCCTGTTCGTGCGAGATGTTTGAAAGAGTTGAGGTATAGCAGATGCTTTTGGAGCTGAAGGGCGTGGCGAAGGATTACGGCGCAGGCACCATCATCAACGATGTGTCGCTCATGCTCGATCGCGGTCAGTCGCTTGCGGTGAGCGCGCCTTCGGGAGCGGGCAAATCGACGCTGCTTTCCATTGCGGGGTTGCTGCTTGCGCCGAGCGCGGGAGCGCTTCTTCTTGACGGGGAGAACATGGCGAATGCGAGCGACGAGGCGCGTTCGCGGGCACGTGCCGAGAAAGTGGGTTTTTGTTCCAGCATACGCAGCTCGTCGGTACGCTCCGGGCGATAGAGAACGTGACGGTGGCCGCCGGTTTCGTGTATGACCCTGCGCTCAAGATGGCTGATGCCGAAGCGGACGGGCGCGCGCGTGCGCTGCTCGAGTCTTTGGGGGTTGGCGAGCGCATGCACTATTATCCGCACCAACTTTCCGTTGGGCAGAAGCGCCGCGTGGCAACGGCGCGGGCGCTGCTTCTTAAACCGCCGCTTATCATTGCCGACGAACCGACAAACGATCTTGACGCGGAAAACGCGAAGATAGTGGTGAACGCTTTGTTCGAGCGCGTGGAGAAAGGCGAGGCTGCGTTGCTGTTCGCCACGCACGACCCCGAGCTTGCCGCGCGCGCCGATGAGGTGCTGTACTTGAAGTAGATGTGGTGGTCGCTGCGGGGTTCGACCCGCAACGGGGTGGGAGAGTGCGCGAACGGGAGGGACGGGCAATGGACAAGCGGGTAATGGATATCGCCGACAGGGCGGCTTTGGGCGGCCGCCCGTCGCACGACGACTTGCTGTACTTGTTGGGATTCGATGCTCGTTCGCCCGAGGCCGCCTATGTGGAAGTGCGTGCACGCGAAATGGCGCTGCGGGCTTCCGGCGGGCAGGGTTTCGTATATGCCCAGATAGGGGTTGATGCGAACCCGTGCCCCGAAAACTGCCTGTTCTGTTCGTTCGCTGCCGTGAACACCGAGGCCGACGGCGCATACGGGGTGGCAGGCACGGGCTTGCCTGCGGTCGATGACGCAGCCGGCAATTCGCGGAATTCCGGCGCCTGGGAAAGCGGGCATGGAGAAGCGCGCCTTCAGGGCGAATCGCGAGATGACGGTCGAGACGATTCATCCGAGTGCGCTTTCTGGGAGGTTCCTCTCGACCGCATCGTTTCCTATGCGCGCCTGTTCGACGAAGAGGGCGTGCACCTCATCTCGCTCATGGCAACGGCGGGGCTTTCCTTTTCCCGCTATCTGGAAATGGTCGCGGCGGTGCGCAGCGCCGTTTCCCCTGATATGCCCATTATGGCGAACGCCGCCGACATGACGGCTGACGAGGCGTGCGCCTTGAAGGAAGCCGGTGCTCAGGCGATCTACCATGCCATCCGCCTTGGCGAAGGCGAGCTGACCGATATTTCGCCTGATCGCAGACGCGCCACTATCGCCGCCGCCTGCAAGGCGGGGCTTTCGCTCATGTGCGGCATCGAGCCTTTGTGGGAGGGTGTCTCTCTTGAGGAAATTGCCGGCCGCATGGAAGAGGTTTCCGCGCTGCACCCGTTTTGCACGGGCGCGTGCTCGCTCATTGCCGCGAAGGGCACGGAAATGGAGAGCTGTACGCCCGCCACACGTGCCTGCGTGCACTATGTGGGCGCCGTAACGCGGCTTGCCGTAGGCGAGGGCGTGCCGGTCGGCGGCGCAGGCGGCGTCGTGTGGGTGGATGCCGGGTGCGATCCCCGCGCCCGCAACCTAGGGTTGGAGCCTGAGTGGCTCCGTCGTGAGGTTCGCCGTGCCCGCGTCCAGTTGGAAGCCGACGAATGGCAGGTTCCCTCCCGCCCCGTGTGGCCGCTTGCGCGGTAAGAGTTTGCTTTGCAGAAGGCCTCGCAGCTCGTTGATGCTCATTCCCCGAAGCGATCGCTTGATGATGACGATGTCGCCGTGCACGTCGCAGCTCTCGCCTCTCAAGACATCGCCGATATCCGCGAGCGCTTTGCCGAACCGTCCTCTGTCATCCTTCGTGAGGATGACGAGCAGGTCGCGGGTTTCGACAATGCGTCCCAGTGCGCCCCTGCGGCCTATGCACGGTGCGGGAAGGGAAAGGCGCCGTTTCGTCGGTGTTGAAGGCGCTATCGATGCCGCCTCCCTCGCAGGGTCGCTCTCCCTCGCAGGGCCGCTCTCCCTTCATATACGCTGGTAACAGCATATTCCCCCAATGCAAAATTCTCGTAAACAACGACGCCCAGACGGGCAATGCGTTGCCCGAAAACGCTTAGATTCCGTGACCGTTGCAACGTGAGGCTTAGGTCAGAGAAAAGGTAGCCCCGACAAACAGCAACCATCTGCAAGGCGGAACTTAAAAGAAAGGGTCTGCGCGATGCGGCAGGCGACATCCAGCTGTTCTGCCGCATCAACGCGCTCGGTAAAGAGGCGTACGCGCGCGTGAAGAACCTTGACATGGGCGACTGGATCGGCGCGAACGCGAAGCCGTTCGTCACGTACTTCAACGCGCTCGACCGCGACTACTTCCTGCGCATCGCCATCGCCAACCTGCCTCCGCGCAAGATGATGGGCATCTCTCGTGTCCTGGGCGCTCCGTTTCGCGGCATCGAAAACACCCGAAGATTCGATGCCGCCAGATACCGCAATTCGCGCATGTCCGGCAAATCTCCCGCGCGCCAACACGCAGACAATTCGCTAGTTTGATAAAGAAGTGATAAAGAAAAAATCGCTCCCCATACTCCCTGCATTTTGCAAAACACCAGTTCAAACGCTTGCCGGCAAAACAAGAGTCTTTTCAAGTACCTCGGAATGATTTTCTGCGATAAAGAGAAACGCGTGCCGCTTAATGCAGCAAGAGCTGGTCGAGATCCTGGAGCGCAACGGTGGTCGTGCCGATAGCGCGGGTCGTACTAATGCCGTTGCGGCTCTATTTCCGATATTTGCTCTTGATTGTCGCCCGAGTCATGCGCTCGGGCGATTTTTCTACGCTAGTGGCAAAATTACGGAAAACTTTCTGTATTGGAAACATTTTTGACAATATTCTTTCTGCGTTAGCGACAAAAGCGGTAATATTCTTTCTGCGTTAGCGACAAGATACCAGTTAAGGCGTCAGATAGAGAGAACTGCAACTATGATACAACGTAAAATGTATGACACCATCATGGCGTGGAGCGAATCGAAGGTTCGGAAAGCTTTTTTGCTTGTTGGTGCAAGACAGACGGGAAAAACGTTCGTGGTGCGACAGTTCGCTCACGAGCACTTTGCGCGAACGGTCGAAGTAAACTTTCTCGATAACAAAAAGGCCGCCGCCATTCTCCAAGCTGCCCAAGATACTGACGATTTCCTTTCGCGTCTCTCCCTTATGGTGCAAGCGCCCGTGGTGCCCGGGGAGACGCTTATCTTCCTAGATGAAATCCAGGAAGCCTCGGACCTTATCACCGTGGTGAAGTTTTTGGTGGAAGACGGACGCTACCCCGTTGTGCTCTCGGGCTCGATGCTGGGCACAGAGCTGAAGGGCTATCGGTCGTTTCCCGTTGGCTATGTGCAAATCGAGCGTATGTATCCACTTGATTTCGAGGAATTTTGCTGGTCTCAGGGAGTACCCTCGTCGTTGATTGACGGCATACGGTTGGCCTACCGTGAGCGTCGTCCTCTCGATGAGCCGCTTCACGAGCGGTTTGCCGCGCTCTTTCGCTATTTCGTGGCGGTAGGCGGTATGCCCGAGGTGGTGCAAACGTATCTGGATTCATCTTATGACATGGGGGCAGTGCGTGCGGTTGCATCGCAGATTGTCGAGCAGTATCGTTTCGACATCGCCAAGTATGCCGAGGGGCGAGCGCCGCAGATTCGAGCCGTCTACAATGCAGTGCCCAGCCAGCTTGACAAGGTGAATAAGCGCTTTCGCATGGATGCGTTGAAAGAGGGTGCGGTGTATCGTCGCTACGAGGACGACTTCGCATGGCTTATCGATGCGGCGGTGGTTCTGCCAACCTATGTGGTGACGGAGCCGAAGAGACCGCTGAAGCGAACGGCTCGGTCCAGTAAGTTCAAACTCTACGATTCGGATACGGGGCTGCTATTGTCCCAGTATACTCCCCGGGTGATGCTTGACGTGATTGACGATGCTCGAGCAGTGAATTTCGGGTCGGTGTATGAGAATGCAGTGGCTCAGGCGCTTACCTGTCAGAATCCCAACCTTTTCTATTTCTACCATAGCAGAAAAGGTGAAGTGGATTTCATCGTGGAGCGCAACGATGGAACCCTTTTGCCTTTGGAGGTGAAATCGGGGAAAGATTATAAGCTGCACACAGCTCTTAACAACCTGCTTGGCACGGAGGACTTCGATATTCGTGAGGCCTACGTGCTTTCCATGGACAACGTGGAACGTGGTGAGCGGTTGGGGAAGCCCGTGTGGTATCTGCCCCTGTACATGGCGTTCTGCATCGCCGAAGAGACTAACGGGCGCTTGGGCAGCATCCGTGTCGTGCCTCCAACCTTTGGGAATTTCGAGGGAGAGAACGCCTGAGTCTCGTTGCGGTATCCGTGCGCCCATTGCTGGTGTCTGACTTCAAAGAGCGACCGGTTGCCATGCGACGTGCTGGTGTCGGTGCGTGGTTCCTTCCGCTTCTTCACTTGTGGAGCGCGCGTGTAACGGTTTGGCCGCAAATTGGCACTCTAGTTAAGAGAGTGCTAATATGTGGCCGAACTATACCGAGCTGTAAAAAGACGCTGTGTCAAACGCGAGAATTGAGGCTAGCATGTCATTCGATAAGTTTACCGACAAGGCGCGCAAAGTGCTTGTCCTGGCTCAGGATGAGGCTCGCGCGCTGCATCAGCCCTACGTGGGCACCGAGCACATCTTGCTCGGGCTCATTCAGGAAAAAGACGGGCTTGCCGCCCAGGCGCTCGACCGTCTGAACGTGAAGTACGATGCGGTGGTTCAGGCCATTCGCCAGGTGGTCGCCATCGACGAGGACGCCGATGTGTCCGGGCACCTGTCGTTCACGCCGCGCGTCAAGCGCGTGCTGGAAAACTCGCTGCGCGAGGCCATGCAGATGGGGCAGTCCTACATTTCCACGGAGCACTTGCTTTTAGGTATCGTGCGCGAGGGCGAGGGCACGGCGCTTGACGTGCTGGGTCGTCTGAACGTGACGGGCGACGCTGTGCGCAGCGCGCTCAATGACCTTGTGGGGCAAAGCCCGGTGTATGCCGGCCGCGCGGGGTTCGACCCTACGGGGGGCTCTTCCGATAGCATCCTGAAGGAGTTCGGCACCGACCTTACCAAGAAGGCGACCGAAGGCAAGCTCGACCCGGTTATCGGCCGCGCGGGCGAAATAGAGCGCGTCATGCAGGTGCTTTCGCGCCGCCAGAAGAACAACCCGCTGCTCATCGGCGAGCCGGGCGTGGGCAAAACGGCCGTCATCGAAGGCTTGGCGCAGCTCATCGTGGCAAACCAGGTGCCCGATCTTCTGCGCAAGAAGCGCGTCGTCACGCTCGACGTTTCCGCTCTTGTTGCCGGCAGCAAGTACCGTGGCGAGTTCGAGGAACGCCTGAAGAAGTGCATCAAGGAGGTGCGCGACGCGGGAGACGTCATCCTGTTCATTGACGAGATCGACACCATCTTCGGCGCGGGTTCGGCCGAAGGCTCCATCGATGCCGCCGCCATTTTGAAGCCACCGCTTTCGCGCGGCGAGATTCAGGTCATCGGCGCCACCACCATAGACGAGTTCCGCAAACACTTCGAGAAGGACTCCGCGCTCGAGCGGCGCTTCCAACCCATCACGGTGGGTGAGCCCAACGAAGAGCAGGCTGTGCGCATCATGGAGGGTCTGCGCGATCGCTACGAGGCGCATCATCAGGTGCACTTCACCGACGAGGCGCTGCAGGCGGCCGTGGCGCTTTCCGACCGCTACATCCAAGACCGTTACCTGCCCGACAAGGCCATCGACGTGCTCGACGAGGCGGGCGCGCGCATGCGCATCCGCAACATGACGCTGCCCAAGGAGTTGCGCGAACTCGACGACGAGCTGCGGAAGCTCCGCGCCGAGAAGGACACGGCCATAGGCGCGCAGGACTTCGAGCGCGCCGCCCAGCTGCGCGACCAAGAAGCCCAGCTGAAGGAGAAGCGCGAGGAGGCCGAAAAGAAATGGGAGGAAGATTCGCAGAAGTCCATCCATCAGGTCACGGTGGAAGACATCGCCGATGTGGTCTCCATGTCTACCGGCGTGCCGGTTTCGAGCCTCACCGAGGCTGAGACCGAAAAGCTCTTGCGCATGGAAAGCGTGCTGCATGAGCGCGTGATCGGTCAGGACGAAGCAGTCACGGCGCTTTCGAAAGCCATCCGTCGTTCGCGCAGCGGGCTTAAAGACCCGCGCCGCCCTGCCGGCTCGTTCATCTTCCTCGGCCCTTCGGGCGTGGGCAAAACCGAGCTTTCCAAAGCGCTCGCTGAGTTCCTGTTCAACTCCGAAGACGCGCTGCTTTCCTTCGACATGTCGGAGTACATGGAAAAGCACAGTGTGTCGCGCCTGGTGGGAAGCCCTCCGGGCTATGTGGGCTTCGACGAGGGCGGCCAGCTTACCAAGGCGGTGCGCCAGCGTCCCTACTCGGTCGTGCTGTTCGACGAGATAGAGAAGGCTCACCCCGACGTGTTCAACATCCTGCTCCAGATTCTGGAGGAGGGGCGCTTGACCGACGCGCAGGGCCGCACGGTCGATTTCCGCAACACGGTCATCATCATGACGTCGAACGTGGGCGCGCGCGAGATAGCCCAGTCCACGCCGCTTGGCTTTTCGGCGAACGCGAGCGGCGGCCTTTCTGACAAGGAAATAAAGAGCCGCGTCATGAGCGAGATGAAAAAGCTCTTCAGGCCCGAGTTTTTGAACCGCATCGACGAGATCATCGTGTTCAAGAGCCTGACCGAAGACGAGATAGCCAAGATAGTGGAGCTTATGGTGGCGGATTTGCGCGACCGCATGATAGCCCAGAACATGTCCATCAACCTGACGGACGCCGCTACGCGCTTCATCGCGCGTGAGGGTACCGACACCACGTTCGGCGCGCGTCCTTTGCGCCGCGCCATCCAGCGCCTTTTGGAAGACCCGCTTTCCGAGCAGATTCTGGAAGGGAAGTGGAAGGCCGGCTCCATTATCGACGTGGATGAGAAGGACGGCGAGCTGGTGTTTGCCGAGGGTTCGGGCGAGATACCCGAGCCGCGCAAGCGCGACAGCTTGGCGCGCGATGCCGAGCTTCTGCTGACGAACTACGACTTGGCTCACGCGGGCTTACCCGCAAGCGGCGGCGTTGCATCGGGCGGCGCGGCCGACTAAACGGTTTTGCCGGCATGCCGGCCGACTAAACGGCTCTGTTGGCCTGCCGGTCGGCGGAACGAGCCGACGTTGCGAGTGCGTATGATACCCAATCCTGTCCCTTGCACAGGGCGCGGCGCGGTCGCAGGGTCGCGCGCCCTTGCGACGGTCGATCTTGGATATCATGCGCTCTCTCGCTGACTTTGACGGATCTGCGAGGTTATAATCGTGCTTGTCGAAACGGGAAAGAGGTGGCCGGTATGCCGAAGACGATAGATCCGGTGTATTCGCCGGAGGTGTTAAGGGCACCTGAAGCGGTGCTCGAAAGCGTCGATTTCGACGCGCTTTCGCAGTCGATGTGCGGCCTTCGGGGAAAGGTTGACGACAACCCGCAGACGGCGGCCATCATTTTGGCGGGCGGAACGGGGGAGCGCTTCGGCAAGGAAGGCGGCAAACAGCTCATCGAGATTGCCGGCAAGCCCATTCTCACGTGGTCGACCGAGGCGTTCGATGCGGTGGGTGACATCGGGCTTATCGTGGTGGTGTGCCCGGAAGACAGACACGACGAATACCTCAAGCGCGCCATCGACCCCTTCCCGTTCGTGACCCCGGTGGTCATGGCGCCTTCAGGGCCGAGCCGTCAGGAATCGGCGTTTTCCGGGCTTGAGTACGTGCCAGAAAACTACAGCTACGTGGTGCTGCACGACGGCGCGAGACCCCTTATCTCGCCCGACCTTATCACCCACACCATCAACACGGTGAAGGGCAACATCGATTGCGACGGCGCCGTGGTGGCTCACCCTGCCGTCGACACGCTCAAAGTGGTGGAGAACGGCGTGATCATGGGCACGCCCGACCGCCGCGTGTTCTGGAACGCGCAGACGCCGCAGGTGTTCCGCACGGGCATTTACCGGCGGGCGCATGCGGCGGCTTTGTCCGACGGCTTCATGGGCACCGACGATTCCTCGCTCATCGAACGGCTGGGCGGTCGCGTGCTCGTGGTGGAGGGCAAGCGCGACAACATAAAGCTCACCGTTCCCGAGGACTACATGATGCTGGCCGCTGCCGTGCGCAGCATGTTTGCGAAGGATTCGGAAGCATGACCTTAGCGCCGACTGATCTTTTTTCGGATCGCATGGCTTTTGACGAGGCCCAGAATGCGGCTGCGGGCTTTGAAGCGGCTGCGGATAGATCGGCACTTGCAGGTTCCGAGACGAGCGCGGGCTCTGAGGCGGTTGTGGGTTCTGGGGCGGTCGCAGATATGCAGGCGGCGTTTTCCCGATTGCGCATAGGCCAAGGCTTTGACGTGCATGCACTCGCCGAAGAGCGAAGGCTCATCTTGGGCGGCGTGGACATTCCGCATACCCGTGGTCTCGTGGGGCATTCCGATGCCGATGTTCTGGCGCATGCGGTGGCCGATGCGCTGCTCGGCGCTATGCGCGGCGGCGACATCGGTAAGCTGTTTCCCGACACCGATCCGGCGTATGCGGGCGCGGATTCCCTGAAGCTTCTGGCCGCCGTTGCGCAGAAGGTGCGCGAAGCGGGTTTTTCCATTCTCGATGTGGACAGCGTTGTGGCGGCGCAGGCTCCTAAGCTTTCCCCCTATCGCGACCAGATGCGCGAAAACCTGGCATCCGCCATGGGCATACCCGCAGAAAACGTGGGCGTGAAAGCCACCACGACCGAGCACCTGGGCTTCGAAGGCCGGGAAGAGGGCATCTCCGCCACCGCCGTGGCTCTACTGTATCGATGTTAAATAATGTTCAATAATGCACGGATTCGTCTTGCTGCATGTTTTAAGCTTTTCCTCGCAGGTATTCCATGGTAATATGAGTTTGCATTGGTTTTCCATGTTATCGAAGGAGGGTACCGTGGCGCTGCTTCAGACAACCATAGACGATGATGTGAAGGCGCGCGCAGATGCGGTGTTTGCCCGTAGCGGTCTCACGTCTGCCATGGCAGTGCGCGTTATGGTCACGCAGGTGGCCAACACGGGCACAAGTCCTTTCGACGGCCTGTTTTTAGGGAGAGGCGGCGTGGAGTACTCCGACGAGGTTCGCCGGGCGATGCTTCGCGAGGAAGCCAAAGAATACGGTCTCATCCCCGACGACTCCTTCGATGCCACGACTATGCCCGACGACATCCTTGACATGCTGGGGGTCTCTGCGGAACAGGTGGCCTTGTGACCTGGGAGGTGAAGGCGAGCGCCGATTTCTGGAAGACGGTCAGAGCCTTTAGGGACAAGTACCCGGAGCAGGAGTACATAGCGATTATCAAGACGATACGCGAGGCCATTCTCGAGCTAGAGGAGAAGGGGCGCGTCGATGAGAGCGGATGGAGCGAACACAGGCTAGAGCGTCAGCCTTTCGCCGACGGATGCCATTTCGAGTTTCATATCCACGACGACGACGTGCTGGTGGTTTACTTCAGGCGCGAGCGGCGGCACGTCATCCGCATGGTCGGCGTGTACGACCACCAAACCATACCTTCGCATTGAGGAAGGCGGCGCTCGAATGTCGATTCAGCTTTGATCGAGGGGTCGAAAGACTTTCATCTTATCGCAGCGCCTCACCCGATGACAATCTCGCCAAATTACGCCTTGCGTTTCTTGCTTGTGGTACAATTCCGCATCGAACAGAAGGGCTTTTGCGATGAATATATTCAAGACGATTGGCGAGGACGTGCAGGCCGTTAAGGAGCGAGATCCTGCGGCGCAAAGCGCGTTCATCATATGGCTCACCTACCCTGGGCTTCATGCCCGGTGGTCGCATGTGGTGGAGCATTTCCTGTGGGAACACGGGCTGAAAAGTCTGGCGCGCGTGTCTTCGCAGTTCACGCGCTTCATGACGGGTGTGGAAATTCACCCGGCGGCGGTAATCGGGCGGCGTTTCTTCATAGACCATGCCATGGGCGTCATCATCGGGGAGACCACCGTCATTGGCGACGATTGCACCATCTATCAAGGTGTGACCTTGGGCGGCACGGGCAAGGAGACGGGCAAGCGCCACCCCACGTTGGGCAACAACGTGCTCGTGGGCGTGGGCGCGTCTGTTCTGGGGAACATCACCATCGGCGATAACTCGAAGGTGGGCGGCGGTGCAGTCGTGGTGAACGACGTGCCCCCCAATTCCACTGTCGTGGGCATTCCGGGGCACATCGTCTCGCGTAACGGAAAGCGCTGCGCGGCCGACGAGAAGGCTGCGGCGAAGCATCGGGAAAACCTGCCCGACCCCATGAAGGAAACCTGCGAGCGCCTGTGCGAGCGCATCGAGGTGCTTGAGAGGAAAGTGAGGGCTTTGGAAAGCCGCGCGGAAGCTGCGGGCGAGGTTCCAGGTGCGGTTTCGGGCGAAGCTGCGGAACTGGAAGAGGTCGCAACGACTGCTGCTGTGGCTGATGAGGCTGCGATTGCTGCGACCGCAACGGCAGCGGGAGCAAACAAGGAGGGGCATTGTGATTAGGATCTATGACACCAAGAAGCGCGCAAAGGTCGATTTCGAAGCGCTTGTGCGCGGCAAAGTGGGCATATACGTGTGCGGGCCTACCGTGTACAACCGCATCCACATCGGCAATGCGCGCACGTTCATTAGCTTCGATGTCATTCGCCGCTACTTCATGTGGCGCGGGTTTGACGTGAAGTTCGTTCAAAACGTCACCGATGTGGACGACAAGATCATCAAACGCGCAGGCGAAGAGGGCAGAAGCGCCGCCGAGGTGGCGCAGGAATACACCGCCGCGTTCATCGAGGACATGCATGCGGCAGGCGTGCTCGATCCGGATATTCGCCCGAAGGCCACCGACGAGATTCCCGCGATGATCGAGCTTATAAGCGAACTTATCGAAGGCGGGCATGCCTACGAGGTGGAAGGCGACGTGTACTTCAGCGTGCGCTCGTATCCTGGCTACGGCGAGCTTTCGGGGCGCAACGTCGACGAGATGGAATCGGGGCATCGCGAGCTGCGGGCAGACGGCCAGGGGCTGGAAGACCGCAAACGCGACCCGCTTGACTTCGCGCTGTGGAAGGCCGCCAAACCAGGCGAGCCCGCATGGGATTCGCCTTGGGGGAAGGGTCGCCCCGGTTGGCATATCGAATGCTCGGCCATGTCGCGCAAGTATCTAGGGCTTCCGTTCGACATCCACGGCGGCGGAGCCGACCTTGTGTTTCCCCATCATGAAAACGAGCGGGCGCAGAGCGAGGCTGCAAGCGGCTGCACGTTCGCGAACCACTGGATGCACGGCGGCATGCTGCAAATCAACCACGAGAAGATGAGCAAGTCGCTTGGCAACTTCATGCTGCTGCACGACGTTCTTGAGCAGGCGCGCCCGCAGGCGCTGCGCATGCTCATGCTGCAGACGCATTACCGAAGCCCGCTCGACTTTTCCGACGAACGCTTGGCGGAGGCCGACGCGGCGCTCACGCGCATCGAAAACGCGGTGCGCAACGTG
>JAEYEL010000004.1 GCA_023403475.1 Actinomycetes bacterium | reverse complement strand
GATCCTCAGAAAGTTCCGGAAACCATTCATTCACGCTGCCAGCGCTTTGATTTTCGACGCATTTCCCCCGAAGCCATGGTCGCGCGTTTAGGCGCGGTGTGCGTGGCGGAAGGCGTGGAGTTCGAAGGCGAGGCGCTCGACCTTATAGCGCATCGTGCCGAAGGCGGTTTGCGAAACGCGCTCACGTCATTGGAGCAGATGATTGCATTCGGCGAGGGCAAGGTGACTATGGAGGTTGCCGAGCGCATGCTAGGGTCGCTCGATTCTAGCGAATTGGCCGCCATCGTGCAGGCTGTTGGCAAGCGCGATGTGGCCGCATGCTTTCGCTGGACGGCGGAATATGTGGAAACCGGTGCCGACCTTGCGCAGTTCGTACGCGATTTGGCCGAGCACATGCGCAACATGTACGTGCTGGCATTGGCGGGTGACGATGTGGCTCTTGACGTGAGCGAATCGGTGCGGCGCGAACTGGCGGAAGAGCTTCCGCTGTTTGGCCCTGACAGGCTTGCTCGCATGCTGTGCGTTTTGGGGGATGTGGCGGCCGACCTCAAGACGTCGACGAACGCGCGCCTGACCTTCGAAATCGCACTTACGCGCATGTGCCGGCCCGATTCCGATTTGACGCTTGAGTCGCTGGCCGAACGCGTGGAGGCGCTTGAAAGCGGCCATTCCGCTGTGGCGCATGTGGTGAGTGTTGCAAATGCAGGTGTTGCTGGCGCGGTTGCAGGGGGTGCAGTAGGATCGGCGCCCATAGCGACCGTGGCAGGTGCGGCAGGTTCTGCAGGGGGTGCGGGTGTCGGAGCTGCTTCTCTCAAAGCCGCCGAAATTGTTTCACGTGAAACAATTGTTCCATTGTCGCATGATATTACGACAAGTGTTTCACGTGAAACACAGTCGCAAGCAGTTCGGCCATCTGCCCAAGCGACGACATCTGCTCAAGTTACGTCTGCCCGGGCGGCGGCTGATTGGGAGATGACATCTGGTCGGGCGGCGGCTGATCAGACGGCGGCGGCCCAGGAGGCGTCATCCGCCCGGGTTGCATCCGCTCAAGCTGCATCCGCTCAAGCTGCTGCGCAAGTAACGGATTCCTCGGCTTTCTCGTCGCAGACTTTTCCTGCCACAGGGGGGTTGGCGCCTTCGCCCTCCTTGCTTGCCAGCTTGCAAAATCCGGCGGCGTTGCAGCGCGTGTGGCAGGCCGCGCTCACCGCGCTCAAGAAAAGCAAGGCGGCATACGGTGTGCTGTTCCTGAACACCAAGGCGGTGTTCGATGCTGAAAGAGCCTTGCTTGTTGCAGAGTTTCCTGCCGAAAACACGTTTGCTTTCAGGGCTGTGCAAAAACCCGAAGTGCAGGATGCTCTCGCTGTTGCATTGCAACAGGCGTGCGGGGAGCCTGTGGCGTTCGCATATGCGCAAGCGGGTGGTGCTGCAATCGCTCCCGATGCGGGCGTGCAGCGCGCTTTCTCTCCGCAAGCTGTGCAATCGCGAGGCGAACAATCTCAACGCCAGCAGCAGCGGCAATCCGTCCAGCAGCGGCAATCCGTCCAGCAGCAGCAATCAGTCCAGCAGCAGACGGCGCAGTCGGGTGTTGCCGTGCAGTCTCAGCGGCTTCAAGCTGCTCAACCGCAAGCGATGCAGGGGCAACAAGCGCAACCGCGACAACAGCAACCCCAGGCGCAATCTCAAAGGGCGGAGCAACAGCAGCAATCTTTCCGGCAGTCGCAACAGCAACCACAGCAAGCACGGCAACAGCAACAACAGCAACAACAGCAGCAGCCGGTTGCCCAGTATCGTTCGCAGGACCATGTTTCGGTTGCTACGGGCACTTCGGTCGTCGCGCCCGAGCCCGATTTTGCTACCGCGCCCGAGCCTGATCTTGTGCCTATCGACCTGTACGACGACATGGTTCCTTATGACGGCGTCGATGTTTACGAAGGAGATTTCCCGCAAGCGGCTGTCTCTCAACCCCAATCTCGCGAGCAGCCACAAGACGGACAGCCCCAGCAACCTTCTTCGCAAGGGGGAGCTGATTTCGGCGGCGAGAATCTGGAGGCTTTGCTTTCCCTTAGCTTCGGCGAAGGCGTTGTGGTGAGGGAAGTGAGCGAGTAGGCAGGATGTGCGAAACTGCCAATACGAGGAACCCGCGAGGCCGAAGCGCGAGGAACCCGCGAGGCCGAAGCGCGCAAACGTGAAAGCTCGGAATCGCGCAAACGCGGAACAGGCGCAAGCGCGAAAGCTCGAAAACGCAGGCCCCTTCCGAAAAGACGGCGGGAGCGCTCATGCGAATAGGTATAATGGCTCAGGCAAAACGTTTTGAGAAAGGTATTCCCATGGACATGAAGAAAATGATGAAGCAGGCGCAGCGGATGCAGCGCGACCTTGCGATAGCGCAGGACGAGATCAAGACTATGGAGTTCGAGGCTTCCGCAGGCGGCGGCATGGTGAAGGCTGTTGCGCTGGGCGATATGACCGTGAAGTCCATCGCTATCGACCCCGAGGTAATTGACCCCGAAGATGTCGAGATGCTGGAAGACATGGTGCTTGCCGCCGTTAACGAGGCGCTTCGCGGGGTGGCGGACATGAGTGCTCAGCGCATGAGCGCCGTGACGGGCGGCATGAACATTCCGGGGCTTATGTAGGAGCTCGTCGTGTACGCTGCACCTTCAATTCAAAAGCTGCTCGACGAACTGGAGCGGCTGCCCGGCGTTGGCCCGAAATCGGCTCAACGTATCGCGTATTGGATCTTGAATGCCGACAAAGCCACTGCGCTGCGCCTTTCCGAGGCGATTGCCGAGGTGAAGGACACGGTGCGATTCTGTGAGCGGTGCTTCAACTATGCAGAAGACAACCTGTGCGACATTTGCTGCTCGTCGAAACGCGACCAAGCCATCATTTGCGTGGTGAGCGAACCGCGTGACATTCCGCCCATTGAACGCACGGGCGTGTTCTCGGGCGTGTATCATGTGCTTGGGGGCGCTCTTTCCCCTATGGAGGGTATAGGGCCTGCCGATCTGCATATTGCCGAGCTTATGAAAAGGCTGGGGTCAGAAGACGTGCAGGAGGTGTTGATTGCGACGAATCCCAACGTGGAAGGCGAAACCACGGCTTCGTACCTTGCACGGCTTATCAAGCCGCTTGGCATAACGGTCACACGTCCGGCAAGCGGTTTGCCCGTGGGCGGCGATTTGGAATTTGCAGACGAAGTTACGCTCGGCCGCGCTCTCGAAGCGCGCAGCACCCTTTGATGAGGTGCCTCTTCGGTTCAGCATCTTGTAGGCATCTTATGAAGGGACCCGCGACAAGCGCGGGTCCAAATTGCTTCGAGCAAAGACGATAATTCTGCCCCCTCCAAAAAACAGAACCATCATCTCTACCGAAGCGCGAAAGGTTTCGCAAAACACAGCGGCTATTATACTACCGCCCTTCATAGGAAATCAACATATTTTTATGATTGCGTGCCTCTCGCCTCTCGCTCTCGCTCGTTCTCTCGTCCTCTCCCTCTCCCTCTCGCGCCTCTCGCGGGATGTTTCGAACAAGAAGGCGAAACGAACGGGAAAATAAAAAGTGGATGCGGGAAAATCTCAAAACCTATGCAAGGGGTTTCGGGAAGGGTTTGCGAAAGGCGTGGGAAGGAGAAAGCATGTTCGATCCGGTGGCTTATATCAACGAACCGCGCTGGCGGTCGTCTCGGCTGGGGCTTGATCGTATGCGCGAGCTGCTTGAGAGGTTGGGTCGTCCCCAAGATCGGCTGAAGTTCGTTCATGTGGCGGGCACGAACGGGAAGGGCTCCACCTGCGCGTTCTTGGCAGCTATCTTTCAGGCGGCGGGTTACAGAACAGGCTTGTTCACCAGTCCCTTCATTGAGGAATTCGAAGAACGCATACGGGTGGACGGAAAGAATGTTTCCGCCGACGATCTTCTGTGCGTTACGCTTGCGGTGCGCGAACAGGCCGAGCTTATGGACGATCACCCCACCGAGTTCGAGCTTATGTGCGCGGTGGCGCTGACCCATTTCGCGCAGCAATCGTGCGATATCGTGGTCTTGGAGGTGGGTCTGGGCGGTCGGCTTGACGCTACGAATGTGATCGATGCGCCGGAGGCGTGCGTGATAGCGCGCATCGGACTTGACCATACGGCGCTTTTGGGAACGACGCTTGCGGCGATTGCCGGGGAGAAAGCGGGAATCATCAAGCCAGGTGTGTCGGTGGTGTCGTATCCGCAGGAACCCGAAGCGATGGAGATCATATCACGCGCGGCCTCTGCGGCGAACGCAACGCTTACGGAGCCAGATTTCTCGCAGCTGAAAATAGAGCCGTTCGATCTGGCTGCTTTTGCGATCTCTCAAAATGTTTCACGTGAAACGTTTGTCTGCGATGCGTCGAATAGCGGTGCAGGTTGCATGTCGAACGGTGGCATGTGTGGCACGTCGGGCTGCGTTGGGGGCGGTGCGTCGGGTGATGTGCATAGTGCGTCGAGTTGCGGTTCGGGCGACGACAGGCAAGCGCCGTTTGCGTTTCGATCGTTTTCCTATGGGGAATTCTGCGATTTGCGAACGGCGCTTTTGGGCAGCTATCAGCCGCGGAATGCCGCTTTGGCCATCGAGGCGGTGCGAGTTCTGCGTGCGCGTGGATGGCGCATTTCCGACGATGCGGTGCGCGAGGGCATAGCCGCCGCGCGCTGGCCTGGGCGCTTCGAGGTGGTGGCGCGCAGGCCGCTGTTCATTATCGACGGTGGGCACAACCCGCAAGGGGTGCATGCGCTAGCCGATACGCTGAACGATGTGCTGCCGAACAAGCGTGTGGTGTTCATTATCGGGGTGTTGGAAGACAAGGACTACCCTTCCATGTTGGAGACGGTGTTGCCGCTGGGAAGCGCGTTCATAACTTTGGCGCCTAGCAATCCGCGCGCGCTTTCCGCCGGCAAGCTGGCACGGGCTATTCGCTGGACCGGTCAGGATCTGCTGGGCTGTTCGGCGTGCGTGCGCCCGTACGAGGCGAAAGACGCGGTGGATGCGGTGTCGCGTGCTCGCGAGGTGGCGGGCGCAGACGGCGTGATCGTGGCCTTCGGCAGCCTGTATTCCGTGGCTGCGCTGAAAGCAGCGCTGTAAAGTACCGGTCGTCGCGCCAAGGGCGCCAAGAGCGCCAAGAGCGCCAAGAGCGCCGAGAGCGCCAAGAGCGCCGAGAGCAGAATCCTTGCCTGTGAAAAACGCTGCTGCAAACAAATGAACGTGCAAAATAGCGATGCCGCCGACAGGTGAATCTGTATCGGCGACATCGCTGCTCTTGCTATTTCCCGCGCTTTCCAATATACGGAAGCGCTGCTATGGGCGCTGCAGGCATACTACAGATGCCGTAGACGCTACAGGCTTTCGACGTACTTGACCAAGTCGCCGACGGTCTCTAGACCTTCCGGCTCGCCGAAATCGATATCGCAGGCTTCTTCAAGCGCGCAGATGAGTTCCACCATGGCAAGCGAATCGATGCCTAGCGTATCGAACGTGGAGTTCTCGTCGACGGTATCGGGATCGATTTCAAGGTTCTCGTGCAGAATCTGCTTAACGGCGTCAAGCGTGTTCATTTTCGTTCCTTTCCTAGCTGGCAAAAGCGTTGGCGCCTATTGTACCCGATATAGCCGCTGCATGGGTTTCGCCCGTCAGTCTTTTTGCCTAAGCAGGCCGTAGCCGCCGTCGTTTCGGCGATAGAGTATGCTCACTGTGTTGGTATCGCGGTCGGTGTAGGCGAAGAAATCGTGGCCGAGAAGGTCGATTTGTATCAGAGCCTCTTCTTCCGTGAGCGGGACGAACTCGATTTCCTTCACGCGCACCACTTCGTCGTCGGAAAGCTCGTCCATAAGCTGGTCGAGATCGGTCTGGTCGGCAGGAGCCTCACGCAAAACCTCCCCTGCCTTTTCGCCGTTGCGCACCTTGCGGTCGATAACCTTCGTTTTGTATTTGCGCAGCTGGCGCAGAACTTTGGCGGCCGCAACGTCGATGGCCGCATACATGTCCTCTTCGCTTTCCTCAACGCGAATGATATGGCCTTTCGGGCGCAGCGTAACTTCGCAAACGGCAGGGCGCGGATTGGCGGGGTTCTTCTCGACGTACAAGACCACTTCGGCCACGAGCGGGTCGATGTCCATGACCTTCATGGAGTTTCCGACCTTTTCTTCAGCATACTGACGCAGTGCATCGGTTATAGGCATTTTGCGTCCGGTTACGGTAATGCTCATAGCGCTCACCTCTTACCTCGTAGCGAATAAAAATAGCCCGATAAACAGGATGTTCGTCACAGTCATGCGCGTGTTCGACCCATTCGTTTCCGCATGTCTATGTGCCGCCTCCCTTCATCAAGCTGGCAAGGATAGCATAACGCAAAAAGCGGCTCACAGCACCCGCAAACGGAAAAAATAGCGAAGGATTTCCGCCTGGCTTCTTCAGAGGCGCAATTGCTAGAGTGCGTAGAAGAAATCGCCTTTACGGGTTTTGTGATGAACGGGTTGCTCTAGTGTTTTGAAAAGTTCTTGAGGCACCAAAGTAGTCAGAAGCTCGCAGAATTTCTTGAGGGTGCAGTCTAGTTGGCCGTTCTCATACAGGTTCGTCATGGCTATTTCGACGTGCGGCAATGCCGTAACTTGGAAGCGCAAAAGATCAGTCAATTCAAGATGATGGTAGTCGGTTATGGTCTCAATGAGGTTTTGCTGTCTATGGCGAATAAAGAAAGGCACACCAGCTTCGTAGTCAGTGCAATTCGATGCACTGGTCAGCAGAGTGCTGAATTGCTTGAAACCTTGAGTCGTTACGAGGTGGCCCTCGAACCAAGTGAGTGTTCTTCCCGTCTGGTCGATGCCTTCGTTATAAAAC
>JAEYEL010000136.1 GCA_023403475.1 Actinomycetes bacterium | reverse complement strand
ATCATTCCCTTGCTTTCATATTCTGCTTTCGCATCGTTGAAATAGCGATAGATATCATCGGTCAAGGCGCTTGCTCTGCCAGCGATAAAAAGCATCGAAGGTGCGCCATGGTCGTGGGCGATCCGGGCCGCTTTTCTCACCTCGGTTTCCGTGAACGGCTTATCCTTGAGCTCAACGGCCAAAACAGGAGCGCCATCCTTTCGGAAAACGTCAAGGTCGCTCATTTGCCTGCTCGATGTCCCCGCTTGATTAACGGGATGCGGTATGACTTCGTAGCCCTTGCTTCCGGGATAAAGAACGGAGAAGATGGCAGATGCCACGAGGAGCAATGCCGATCCGCCGAAACTCTTATCAAGCAATTCGCTCATGAACCTGCGTGTTGCAAATACGTCAGTCGCTAGGATGGCTGCTTGGAAGGATGTCGCCTGCTCGCTCTTTCGCTCAGCCATTTCAAGGCAGCATGTGAGGAAGTAGTCCAAGCATTCTCGAGCTTTCTCCGACGTTTCGACGAGAGGCAGATACTCGCAAAGAAAGCTCAACGCCTCTTTTGGGTCGCCGTTCGCCGACTTATTCAAAGCGCTGATGCGGGGATTTCGACCGGGATTGTTTACTAAAGGATCCTCGTTGCTGCCGTTCAGAATGTCGTAGAGAAATTCCCTTTGAAACGGAAATATGACATGTTTGCAGAACGAGCGTGCGTCGTAAGAACCCTCGGCGCTGTCGCTTGCCTGCAAGGACATGATGTCTACGTTTTCCTCAGTTGCCTTTGCGGTTAAGGCGGTAAGCAGGATATAGCGATAGGTGAGGCAGTTTTTCCCAGCTAATATGAAGTCGATCGCAGATTTTATCGAACAGGTAACTGAGGGATTTACCTGAACGCGGGCAAGCGAGTTGTTGAGTTCGGCGGTTGCTTTGGTTTGGTCAACGGAAATGGTCATGCGCTCTCCAATGCTTTGGGATGTTCGCTTCCTTTCATTCTATCGTAAATCCGCTGCGACGTGTTCGGTAAAGCCTTCGTTCCGGGTCTTTGCTTTTCGTTTCGAGCGTTTGCTTGCGGCGGGCGTGGCGGGCGCAACGATGGGTGCGGCGAACGGCGCGCAGGGCGGCGGGCACATGGTTTTTCGCCCCTTCTGCATGAAAATCGTGTATGCTACTGCACGTTGCGTTTCGGCGGGCGCATCGTCGCGTGCAGAAACGTGTGGTCCCCGCACACGTTAAACAAGGCAAGTGGGGTAATCGTGTGAACGTGCGCGAACCGCAGGAGTCGGCTCGCAAGAGGTGCGGGCGCGTCAAGACGGCCGCAGGAACAGGAGGAACCGCGTGAAGCTGGTTGTGACGGAAAAGAACGACGCGGCTCAAAAGATCGCCGATTTGCTTGGAAAGGCGAAACCCAAGGCGGACAAAGTGTTCAACACGCCGGTGTACCGCTTCGAGATAGACGGGGAGGAGTGGGTGACCATCGGTCTGCGCGGTCACATCTTAGAACCCGATTTCATGCCGCGCATCGTGTACAAGAGGCGCGGCGGCTGGCAAGGGGAAAACGACGAGGGTGCAACTTCGCCCGCGCCTATTCCGGAAACCCTTCCCAAGCCGCCGTTCAAAAAGAAGAAGCCGTTCACGGAAGACGGTGTGGAGCTCAAAAGCTGGAAGATGGACGCGCTGCCGTATCTGGTGTACGCGCCTATCGAGAAGCTGCCCAAGGAAAAGGATATCATCCGCTCGCTCAAGAACCTGGCGAAAAAGGCCAGCTCCATCGTCATCGCCACCGACTTCGACCGCGAAGGCGAGCTTATCGGCGCCGATGCGCTTTCGTGCATACGCGAGGTGAACGCGCAGGCTCCCGTGAGCCGAGCGCGTTATTCGGCGTTCACCAAAGAAGAGATAACGCACGCGTTCGCGAACCTGGTCGGTATGGACGAGTGCCTGGCGCAGGCGGGCGCCTCGCGTCAGGATATTGACCTTATCTGGGGCGCGGTGCTCACGCGCTACCTCACGCTCGTGAAGTTCGCCGGCTACGGCAACGTTCGCTCGTCGGGTCGTGTGCAAACGCCCACGCTCGCGCTCATCGTGGCACGCGAGAGGGAGCGGTTGGCGTTTGTGCCGGAAGACTACTGGGTCATTCGCGGTGCGTTCGACGCCGCAGCTCAGGCAGGACCAACTGACGGCAAAGGTGAGCTTGCGTTTGCGGCTCCGCATGCGACGGCGCGCTTCAAGAGCGAAGACGCGGCTTTGGCTGTTATGAACCACGTGCGCGACGCCACTTCGGCTCGCGTGGCTTCCGTGGAGAAGAAAAGGCGCACCGTGGCGCCGCCCGTTCCGTTCAACACTACCTCGCTCATGGCGGCGGCTTCCGCCGAGGGCATCACGCCGGCGCGTACCATGCGCATTGCGGAAAGCCTGTACATGGACGGCTACATTTCCTATCCGCGCGTGGACAACACGGTGTATCCTTCGTCGCTTGATTTGGCCGACGTGGTGCGCCGTATCTCGGCGAACCCGGCGTATGCGCCCTATTGCAAGCAGCTTCTGGCAAAACCCAAGCTCACCGCCACGCGCGGCAAGAAGGAAACCACCGACCATCCGCCCATCTACCCCACCTCTGCCGCCACGCCCGACAATTTGCCTGCGGCGGAATACAAGCTCTACAACCTTATTGCGCGGCGTTTTCTGGCCACGCTTTCCGGTGCAGCCGTGGTGGAGGGTACGAAGGTGGCGCTCGACGTGGCGGGCGAGCAGTTCACGGCACGCGGGGATGTGCTGGTGAAGCCCGGTTTTCGTGCCATCTACCCCTACGGCCTTAAGAAAGACGAGCAGCTTCCCGTGCTCGAACAGGGTGCCTGCATAGCCTTCAACGGGGCAACCTGCGCGAAGAAGCAGACCGAACCGCCCGCCCGCTATTCGCAGGGCAAGCTTATCCAGGAAATGGAGAAGCTGGGACTGGGCACCAAATCGACACGCCATGCCATCATCGAGCGTTTGTATGCGGTGAAGTACGTGCAGAACGACCCCATAGAGCCAAGCCAGCTGGGCATGGCCGTGTGCGATGCGCTCGACAGGTTCGCCCCGCACATCACGCACCCTCAGATGACCGCCGAGCTGGAAACGGAAATGGACAACATCGTGGCCGGTCAAACCACGAAAGACGAAGTGGTTGCGAACTCCCGCGCGCTTTTGGCCGCCCAGCTTGCCGTGCTCATTCCGCATTCGGAAGAGGTGAAAGACGCGCTTGCCGACGCCGTGGCGGCCGACGCCTACGTGGGCAAGTGCCCCAAATGCGGCAAGGACTTGCAAATTCGCGTTTCGCAGAAAACGCGCGGCATGTTCATAGGGTGCGCGGGTTGGCCGGAATGCGATGTGACCTATCCGCTGCCGCAAGGCAAGGTGGAGGCGCTTTCCGATGCATGCCCCACGTGCGGCATGCCGCAGATAAAGGTGACGGCCTTTCGCAGCAAGCCGCGCACGCTGTGCATCGACCCGTACTGTCCCACGAACCAAGAGCCCGACCTGGTGGTGGGCGAGTGTCCCGCGTGCAAGGCTGCGGGCAAGACCGCGAAGCTCGTGGCACAGAAAAACCCGCGCACTTTGAAGCGCTTCATCCGCTGCGAGAACTACGAGACGTGCGGCACCGGCTACCCGCTTCCGCAAAACGGCAAGCTTACCGCTACGGAGGAAGTGTGCGAGCACTGCGGCGCCCCCTTGGTGGTGGTGACCACCGCGCGCGGCCC
>JAEYEL010000116.1 GCA_023403475.1 Actinomycetes bacterium | reverse complement strand
TTTCGCTTCAGGGGGACGGCTTTTCTGGACCCCTCCTAGCGGCACATCTGGTCTCAAGGTAGTCGACCCCGCTTTCCGTTGGAGGTTCATGCGTCTGGCGTCTGCTCTGCGCGCCGCGCATGCCGCTTGCTTTCTGCTGCTGGGAGTGAAGGGCTGTCGGGCAGAAGCGAGACCCGCCGGGGGCGTTCGCCTTATGGTGAACGCCAAGGTCGTAAAATACACGCTACTTCATTGTCGGCTGTCGGAAGACGATGTTCGCTGTGGGACGAACGTCGTCGCGGCACTGAAATCTTCTCGCTGCCCATCTGTTCGAAATCTGGCGGTGCTCTCCTCGCGGAAAACACCGCCGTGGCGTTGAAACCCTACTTCTCTTTATAATGGATGATGCTGTCGATTTCCTCTGCGCTCATGTCGTATTCGAAGAAGGCGCGGTAGAAGTATTCGATATCTTTGGCCAGCTCGGCCTCGGAATAAAGGTCGGGATACATCTTGTTCATGGCCCACATGACGGTCAGTGGCTGCTCGACGGTGCGGTTGCCCCATACGTGCGCCACCGTGGGCACCACGTACACTTGCCGGTTCTGGATGGCGGGCAGGCTGGCGATGTTGGCGTCGGCGTAGATGTCGTCGATTTTGATGTTGCTGGAGAAGATGACTTCGGGCTGCCATGCCAGCAGCTGCTCCATGGTGTATTCGAGTGAGTTCTTCTCGTGCGCTTCGGCCGTCACGCTCGCGCCGCCGGCGGCGCTAATCCACCATTCTGAGATGATGTGCGGGTTGGTGAGCGATTCCACGTCGCCGTAGATGACGCTCTTTCGGTCGGCATTGGGTAGGTTCTTCGTAGCGTCGGCCGCCTTCTGCACCATGTCGTCGAAATACCGGTTATATTCGGTGGCACGGTCTTCGGCTCCCAGCGCTTTACCCATAAGCTCCACGGCGGTCTTCACGTCTTTTGTATCGTCCCACTTGAGTACGATGACGGTCAGACCGTTCTCCTCAAGCTGCTGGGCCGTGTCCTCCCTCATGGTAATGCACAGGTCGGGGTCGAGCTTCAGTGTGGCTTCCATGTCTACGCCGTCTGCCGTTTCGAGCACGGGGCCTTTCGCTATCTGCGGCGCAAACTTGTACTGCATGGCCCACTTGTCGTTCTTCGTGAAGTTTGCGGGCATTTCGTTCACGATGAGGTTGCCTTTGCCCATGCATTCCACGAACGCGTTCAGCACGCCTACGGATCCGAACGTGGCAATGCTTTTCACGTCGGCGGGCACGTCCACCGTGCGCCCTGCCATGTCGGTGACGGTGCGCGTTGCGGGCTGCGATTGCTGCTTCGCCTCGTCCCCGTTCGTCTGCGCATCACCGCCCGTGCTCGCGCAGCCGGCCAAGCCGACGCAGCCGAGCGAGACGGCCAGCGCAACGCCCGCGGCGCCGGCAAGCCAGCTTCTTCTGGTCATGGTTCTCATAATGCCTCCCTTTCTTCAGTCTGACGGTTGCTCATTCCCTTAACGTCGCGTGCGAAGCACGTTTCGTCAAGCAAAGGAATGCAGGTTTTGATGCGGAGCGTTCCGCTTTCCGCATACGCTACGTAAACGGGCGTGTTGTAAAGCGCCGTGAGACTCTCGCTTGTCACCACATCGTCGGGCGCGCCCTCGTGCACGATGCGCCCGTGGTTCATAAGCGCCACCTTCGTGCAGGCGAGAAACGCATGGTCGGGGTAATGCGAGGTCATGAGGATGCTTAGACCCTGCGAAGCCAGATGCTTTATGGCGGTGAGTATCTTTACCTGGTTATGGTAGTCAAGGTTGGCCGTGGGCTCGTCCATCACCAGCAGCTCGGCTTCTTGCGCCAGTGCGCGGGCCACGAGTACCATTTGGCGCTCGCCGCCGGAAAGCTCTTGGTAGCGGCGGTTTGCCAGGTGCCCTATCTGCAACTGGTCCATGGCGTCGAGGGCGGCTCGTTTGTCTTGGGCGGTGTGTCCCGCCCCGCCGCGCAACCGCGATACGCGCCCCATGAGCACCACCTCCTTGGCCTCGTAGGGGAAGGCCAAATTGGACAGCTGCGGCACATAGGCCAGACAGTGCGCCCGTTGTTTGGGCGAAAGCGACGCGATGTCGCGCCCCCCTATGAGCACCTTGCCCGACGTGGGCTTTTGAAAGCCCAGCAGGCAGCGCAGAAGCGTGGTCTTTCCCACGCCGTTCGAACCGAGCAGGCACATGATCTTGCCCGATTCGAGGGAAAGCGAAACGCCCTTGAGCACCTCGCGGTGGGAATGGTAGGAAAACCGCACGTTGTCGATCTGCAGCATCACACCCACTCTTTTCTGGTTCGCACGAGCAGGAACACGAACACCGGCGTGCCGATGAGCGCCGTGAGCACGCCAAGCGGCAAATCGGACACGCAGGCGCGCACCACGTCGTCGATAAGCAGCAGGAAAAGCCCGCCGATAACGAATGAGCCGGCTATGAGCTTGGAATACGATGCACCGGTGACCGTGCGTGCGATATGGGGAACCACCATGCCTATCCAGCCGATGATGCCCGCTACCGATACCGCGCTGGCCGTCATGAGGGTGGATGCGACGATAACCACGCCTTTCACGAGCGGGACGTTCACGCCCATGGCCGCCGCCTCGTCTTCCCCTGCGGCGAGCACGTCTATCTTGTGGCGGAAGAGAAACAGCAGCGAAACCGAAACGCCCACTGCGGGAAGCAGAACCAATACGTCGGTGTTGTCGCCTTTGTTTAAGCTGCCCATCAGCCAAAACGTGATGGCAGGAAGGACACTGTCGGTGTCGGCGACGGTTTTCACGATGGAGATGAGCGCTTGGAAGAAACTCGACACCACCACGCCAGCAAGCACCAAGATGGTCATGTTCTGCTTACCGAACACTGTGCCGATGAAGTATGCGATGGCCACGGCGGCGAATCCGAAAGCAAACGCCGACAGCTGGATTTCCGCCCAGTTGCCGCCTGCGAGCATGGCCGACGCGGCGCCGAAGCCGGCTCCTGCCGACACGCCCAGGATGTCGGATGACACCATGGGGTTTTTGAATACCGTCTGATACGATGCGCCCGACACCGACAAAGCGCCGCCAATGAGGATGGAAAGCAGTATTTGGGGAAGCCGCACGTTGAGCATGATGGGGTTCAGGACCGCATCCCAGTACTGCTCCACCTGCATGAACTGGGCGCGCAGAATGTCGATGACTGTGCCCACCGAAATGTCCACGCTGCCGATGAGGAACGAGTACAGAAACGCCACGAGCAGCACGGCACACATGACGAGCATTTTCAGGAAGAAACCGGCGTTGAAGTCCCGCTCTTTTTCGGAGAGCTTGCTTGTGGTGCCTTCTAGCGAGTGGGCGGCCTTCTTCAAGGAGGGTGCGATGCCACCTTGCGAGTTGTCGCTCTCCGTCAAAGAAGCCTCCGTGCCATCTTGCTCGTAAGCGCTCAATGCTTCTCCTTGTATAACCTTAGTTTGGAATAATACTCAAACAATTATATTAACTTTGACTTGTATGGTCAACAGTCAGAGCCGCCGAATTCGCTTTATCCGAGGGCGACGGAGAGGAGGGGGAGGCTTGGAGGGGAAGAAGGAGAAGCGGGGCGAGGCGTGGGATGCGGCGAGGCGGGGAGGCGGGGAGGGGTGTGAAGAGTTGTCGCACTCGGTTCGGTTCACTGGATGAATTGAGTCTTGGCTTTTCCGGATGCGCTCTAAAATGCAGGGCATATTCGGCTAGCTCGTTTTGTAGGCGCGCGCGACCCATTCTCTCGCCACGTCCATGAAGGCGCGACAGGCGGCGGAAGCCGTTTCGGGGTCGTTGAGGCAGAGGGCTATCTCGCGATCGACGGAAACGGGCGGGCGCAGGCTGGCTAGCGGAAACGGCGCGTTGCGCAGGATGAGTCCGGAAAGCACGCTGTAGCCCAGCCCTGCGCTCACAAGCGACATGACGGCGTAGTCGCTGTCAAGCGAGAAGCGCACACTGGGTTCCACGTCGTTTTGGCGGAACACCTCTTCCAGCTCCGAGCGCTCGCCGTCCTGCAGCCTGATGTAGGGTTCGCTTTCCAACGCCTCTTTGGGGAATCGCTCGGATCGTGCGAGCGGATGATCGCTCGCCACGGCGATGAGGAGCGGATCCTTCACGAGCGGTTCGACGTGCAGCGGCAGCTTGACGGGGAGGACTGCGAACCCGCAGTCGACGTCCCCGCGCGCGAGCATGCTTTCGAGAGCGTCCTGGTCGTCGCAGCACACAAGGTCGAGGTCTATGGAGGGATGCCGCTCAAGAAACGTCTGCGCGATACCGGGCGCCCATTGGATGGCCGTGCTGGTGAACGTGACCACGCGCACCGACCCGCTGCCGAGGCTCTTGCGCTCCGCAAGCTCGGTGGCGAGCCGGCGCTCGGCGTTGCGCACGTCCTGCATCCACGGCAGCAGCGCCTGCCCGTCGGCGGTGAGGCGCACGCCGCCGTACTCGCGCACGAACAGCGGCACTCCGAACTCGCGCTCAAGCGAGCTGACCAAATAGCTTATGCCCGCCTGCGTGTACCCCAGCTCCCGCGCCGTCTCCTTGAAACTGCCGGTTTCGGCGGCTTTGAGAACCACCTCGTATTTCTGATCGCCCATGTGCGCTCCTTCTTGTGGTGTTTTGCGATCACGTGATGCGCTGTCTGTTCAATAGTACTTTCCTGAGCGGCATATACAAGATTCTCTAAAACTTAATATCAGAAATACTCGTTTTACTTTACGTTGACGTAACGTTACGATGCTGCGCGAGACGATTGGGCATGCGGGGCGAGGGAGGAAATGCGAGTTGGCGCGGTTGATGGGTGTGCGCGGGGTATGCGTGGCGGCGGTGCTGCTGCAAACGACGATATTCGGGTTCGGCAGCGCCCTGACGAAGGTCGCGTACGACAGCCTGTCCCCTTGGTGGTTTCTCGTGCTGCGCTTCGGTATCGCGGCGCTTGCGCTTATTTTGCTTTGCGGGCCGCGTATCGTGGGAAGCCTGCGCACGGTGCGCGTGCGCGATTGGCTTCCCGCCGCACTGTGCATGGCGTGTGCCTACGTGTCCTGCAACGTCGCGCTCGATCTGACGACGGCCACCAACGTGGGGTTCCTGTCGGGGCTTGCCGTCATGTTCGCTCCCGCCATTGCGCTTGTGGTGTTGCGCCGCCGCTACCGTGCGCTGCACGTGCCGTTCCAGCTCGCTGTGGTCGCGGGGTTGTTCCTTCTCTGCTCAGGCGGCGGGGCGCTCGTGTTCGGCTGGGGAGAGGCGCTCGCTTTGCTCTGCTCGCTGGCTTGTGCGGCCGCACTTGTGTTTTCTGAGCGCGGGGTTTCGCGCATGGACGTGACCATTTTGGCGTTCACCCAGATAGCTGTGACGTTTTTGGTGTCGTTGGCAGGTGCGTTCGCGTTCGACGGCCCGCTTGACATAGCCGCCGCGAGCTTCGATGCCTGGGTCGTTGTGGCGTTCATGGCGCTCGTGGGAACTTGCTTGGTGTTCGCCATTCAGAACGCCGCGCTCAAAAGCCTTTCCTCCGCGACCGTTTCCATGCTGCTGGCAACGGAGCCCGTGCTCACGGCTGCGTTCTCGTGGCTTTTGCTGGGCGAGACCCTTTCGCTTGCAGGCTTGGCGGGCGCCGCTGTTACCATGGCCTGCGTGGTAGGCGAAACCTTGGTCGATGCCCGAGAGGATGCGCCTCGGGCTATCCCCGCACCCGCATCGAAGACGCGCACGGCGCTCGCATCCGAGTCTTGCGCCGCTTCCTCGTTCGCGCCCTGCGCACCCGCGCCCTGCGCCGCTTCCGCTCCTTCGCCTTGCACGGCGCTCGCATCGAAGACGCGCACGTCGTCCGCATCTGGGTCTCGGCGCCGCTTCTTTGTTGCCTTGACTTGGGTTCGTTGGATGGATTGAACTTCGACTTTTCCGAACGTGCCTTAGAATGTAGGGCGTATCCGGCGGTTCGCCTTTCAAGGCTACGGGAAGGAGGTTTCTGTTGGGAGGCAGCATAAAGGGCGTTCTGTTCGACTTGGACGGGACGCTCGTCGATTCACACGATCTGATACTGGCGAGCTTCCGCTATGCCACGCGCGAGGTTTTGGGAAGGGGGATTCCCGACGAGGCCCTCATGGCGAAGGTGGGGCAGCCGCTTGCCGTCCAGATGTGGGACTTCACGGACGATGCCGCCGTGCACGACGAGCTTCTGCGCGTGTACCGCGACCACAACGCGCGCGTTCACGACGATATGATAAAGCCGTTCCCCGGCACCTTCGAGGCGCTTTCCGCGCTGCGGGAGGCGGGGCTTCCCTTGGGCGTGGTGACCTCGAAGCGACACGAAGCCGCCCAGCGCGGGCTTAGCGTGTGCGGCTTGGCCGAGTTCTTCCCGTTTCTGGTCTCGCCCGACGACTGGCCCGAGCACAAGCCGGCGCCAGGTCCGGTGGCGCACGGGTGCGACTTGCTGGGGCTTTCGGCGCGCG
>JAEYEL010000062.1 GCA_023403475.1 Actinomycetes bacterium | reverse complement strand
CGGCTCCCGCCTGGCTTCCGTTCCATCCGTATTCTTCCGATCGCAGTATCCGGTTCTCAAGGTCCCGCGGCGGGCCTTGCGGCCCTCCGCCCCGCGCCCCGCCCTGCGGGACGCGCGAGGAGAAACTTTAACCCGCCGTCGCCTTCCCGTCAAGAAGTTTTCTCTTTTGTGGAGAAATCTTCATTTGAAGGGAAGCTCGGCACCGCGCTCTCCTCAAACGCGGGTTTTATATCTTACCCATTAATGCAATGCTGCGCAAGGGGCAATTTCAATTTTTTTCAACCAGTGGGAAACAAGAGCGGAGCGGGGTTGGTTGATTTGCAGGTCGATCTGGACACTCTGCCTTTTCTCTCAAGCTGAACCGAACGCGTACGGCTGAGCGCGAGAACCCTTGTCCGAGAGGCGCGCCCGTCGGGGGTGCGTGGACAACATGAGCGCGGCGGTCCGTTGCGATGTTCGACGCGCCAGTGTCGAAGGTATCGAGGGATGTCAGGACGACATGGGAAAGGTATCGCTAAACGAGGTATGGCGGTCGAAGAGTGCAGAAGGGCGCCTAGACGGCGCCCTTCTGGTGGCTGAGAACGCGAACCACTGCCGATCTTCGCGAACCGCTGCCGATCTTCGCGAACCGCTGTTGGAACTGTTTACTTTATCTTGACGAACTTGCGCTTGCCAACTTGCAGCACGGCGCCGGACAAACGGGCGGGATCGAGGTTGTATTCCTTGGGAGCAACAGGCTCGCCGTTCACTTTTACACCGCCTCCGTCTATGAGGCGACGCGCCTCGCCTGCGCTTTGCGCAAGGCCGGCATCATGGATGACTTTCGCCAAATAGACCAGGCCGTCATCGTTAGGAGCAAGGTCGAGGTCTATTTCGGGAGTATCGGCGGGAGCCTCGTGCTTTTTGAACACAAGATCGAACTGGGCCTCGGCGGCTTCCGCTGTCGCGCTGTCGTAGTAAGCGGCCACGATGTTTCGGGCAAGAGCGCGCTTCACCTTGTTGGGATGCAGTTCGTCCGCTGCAAGACCTTGTTCTATCTCGTCGATATCTTTGACGGAAAACGTCGAGGCCAAACGGTGGTATTTGACCATGAGGTCGTCGGGGATGGACATGACTTTGCCGAACATGTCGGCGGGCGCATCGGTAAGGCCGATGTAGTTCCCGTAGCTCTTCGACATTTTCTGCACGCCATCGGTGCCCTCGAGAAGAGGCAGGGTGAGACACACCTGAGGCTCCATCCCCATTTTCTCCATGAGCTCGCGCCCGGCCAGCAGATTGAAGAGCTGATCTGTTCCGCCTAATTCCACGTCTGCCTTGATGACCACCGAATCGTAGGCCTGCATGAGAGGGTAAAGGAACTCGTGGAGGCTTATGGGGAGGTTTTTCGTGTAGCGGTTGTGGAAGTCGTCGCGTTCGAGAATGCGCGCAACCGTGAAGTTGCTTGCAAGTTTGAGCAGACCTTCCATATCGAGCGCAAGCAACCATTCGGAATTGTAGCGCAACGTGGTTTTGGCGGGATCAAGTATTTTGAACGCCTGGTCAACGTAGGTTTGAGCATTTTCTTTGATTTGGGTGGAGGTAAGCTGGGGGCGCGTGGAATTGCGACCGGAAGGATCGCCGATAAGAGCGGTGCCGTCGCCAATGATGAGAGTGACCTCGTGTCCGAGATCTTGGAACTGGCGCAGCTTGCGCAGGGGCACGGCGTGCCCAAGATGGATATCGGGAGCTGTGGGGTCGACGCCAAGTTTGATGTTGAGCGGGTTTCCGCGCTTGAGCTTTTCGAGCAATGCGCTTTCGGGCACGATCTGAGCCGTGCCGGACTTTACGATGTGCAGTTGTTCTTCGGCGGGCAACATATATTCCCTTCGCTTCCTCTTCGGGCTTTTCTGAAACGTGGGGGAAATTCTAGCACACCGACGTGCTAGAATGGGCGCAAACCACGAACCGGCTGCGAGATGCGCCCCGACTGCAAGCCGCAAGCCGCATTTTGGAAACCGAAGGTTCGAAAAACAGTCCGAAAGACAACTTGAAAGACAGGAGCATGAACCATGAGCACCGAACCTGTTGTTGGCGAAACCTTTGCACCCTATGCGACGCGCCTTGCGGCCGTTCTTTCCAACTTGGCCGCACGAGACCTCTCGCAGCTTTTGGTGTGCGACCCAAGATCGATTCAATACCTTACCGGGATTTTCGTGGAACCCGGCGAGCGGTTTTTGGGGTTGGTGGTCACGGCTGGGAAAGAGCCGCTTCTCGTTTTGAACGAACTGTTCCATGCACAGGAAAGCGCCGCATGCGCGGTGAGCTATTTCCGAGACGGCGAAGACCCGCTTGAACTTGTGGCCGCCCGATGCGACGCTGCAGTACCGCTGGGATGCGACAAGAACCTGGCTGCACGCTTCCTCATTCCGCTTATGGAACGTGCCGCAGCATCGAAGTTCGTGCTGGCATCGGATGCCGTCGACGATGCACGAGCCATCAAAGACGAGGCGGAACGCAACCTCATGCGCACTGCATCGCGCACCAATGATGCCGCCATGGCCCGTTTCCGCGAACTTGTGCGGACAGGCATTACCGAAGCCGAAGTGGCGGGGAAGTTGGAGGCTATCTACCGCGAGCTTGGCGCACAAGGGCACTCGTTCGCACCCATTGTGAGCTTCGGCGCGAACGCTGCCGACCCGCACCACGAGCCGGACGCCACACCGCTGCGCGAAGGCGATGTGGTGCTGTTCGACGTAGGATGCCGCCAAGGCGAATACTGCTCCGACATGACGCGCACCTTTTTCTGGAACGAACCCAGCGCACAACAGCGCGAGGTGTACGAGTGCGTGCGACGGGCGAACGCTGCGGCCCGTGCGCTCGTGGCGCCCGGCGTGCGCTTCTGTGACATAGACATAGCCGCGCGCACCATTATCGAAGACGCCGGATACGGCCCCTACTTCACGCATCGGCTGGGACACCAAATAGGCCTTGATGTGCACGAACCGGGCGATGTTTCTGCCGTGCACGACGAACCGGTGAAGCCTGGCATGATGTTTTCCATAGAGCCCGGCATCTACCTTCCCGGCGAATTCGGCGTGCGCATAGAAGACTTGGTGCTGGTGACCGAAACCGGCTGCGAAGTGCTCAACCGCTATCCTCGCGAAATAGAGGTGCTGCACCCGAACGGGGAATGAAGCTAGGGGAAGACGCTAGGGGAAGACGCGCGTGCGTATGCGCATGCGCACGCCGAGAAACCCGGCTTGACAAGCGCAACGAACGTCGGCGGAAGTTAACGCCGCTATTGCGCAGCGAGAGATTTTTCGGCCGCCCGCACGGTATGCTCCATGGTTACCGACGTAGTAACCGAGCCGATACCTCCGGGGACGGGGGTGATGGCTGCCACAACGGGCTCTACGGCCTCGAAGTCAACGTCACCGCAGAGCTTGCCGTGCGTATCGAAGTTTATGCCCACGTCGAGAACCGTTTGACCGGGCGCGAAGTACGCGGCTCCAAACGCCCGCGGGCGACCCGTGGCGCAGATGACGATGTTGGCCATACGCGTGAGCGCGGCAAGGTTTTCCGTGCGCGAATGGCAGATGGTGACGCTGGCGTTGCGTTTGAGCATCATCATGGAAACCGGCTTGCCGATGACGAGGCTGCGCCCCACCACCACCACGTGCTTTCCCGCCACGGAGATGCCGTAGTGGTCGAGCATGGTCAGGCACGCTTGAGCCGTGCACGGAGGAAACCCCGCCACGCCGTCGGCGAACACCGAAGCGAGCGAGGCCATGGTGATGCCATCGACATCTTTTTCAGGAGCCAGCATATCGCACACGGCAGCCTCGTCGATGAAGCTGGGCAGCGGACGGAAGAGCAGGCAGCCATGCACGTTTGCGTCGTGGTTGATGGTATGCAGCGTGGCTTCAAGCGCCGATTGGGGCGCAAGCGCATCGAGAGCATACGGCCTCACCGCAACTCCGAGGCTTTCCGCCCGTTTGACGGCGGTGCGCTCGTAGGACAAATCGTCGGAGCGCTGCCCCATGCGAACTACGGCAAGCGTTGGCGTTATGCCGCGATCACGCAGCGTTTCCACGCGATCGCGCAGATGCACGTCCATTTTTGCAACGACCTCTTTGCTTTTCAGAAGCTTCGCCACGTTGAACAGCCCCCTTCGCGAAACGTTAGCCGATTTCGCGAACAACGTAATCGTATACGCCGTTCGCACATGTATCGACCTGCGCCAGCAAGTCGTCAACATTCCGACGATAGGCGTTTGCCTGCTCTTTGCTGCTCATGGAGGCCGTGTTGATGAGCACGTTGAGACTTGCGGTATGCGCCGCCGCGCAGGCCAGCGCCGCCGCCGCGCCCGCGTCGGAAACCGCCAAGCGGCTTCCGTTATGCGCGAGGAAACGGCATTCTTCTGCCACGGCCACGCATTGCCGCATGATACCGAGGGGAGCCTCGCATGCGCCCACAAGCGCGCTTTGAAGGGCGGCATCCTTGGCGGCCGCCTCTTCGGGCGTGCCCTTCGGCAGGCCGTATGCGCGGGCAAGCGGCGCAAACGCTCGCGCGTCTTCGTCCACAAGGGAAAGCAGGCGCTCGCGAATCTGCGCCAAGCGCACGAGGGCGGCCTGCACGTCTTCTTCCACTTCGGCGTACTTCTTCTTGCCCACGGTCAGGTTGCCCACCATGGAAGCCAGCGCCGAGGCGATAGCTCCCGCGTAAGCGGAAGCCCCGCCCCCGCCCGGCGTAGGTGCCGAACTGGCCAGATCGTCAATAAAGGATGTGCTGTACATGTTGCGCCTCACAATTCGAGTTCCCCGCAGGCCGGCACCGGTAATTTCGAGTTTCCCACAGGCCGGCACCGGTAATTCCACGGCAAGCGGGCCGACGGCAAGCGGGCCGACGGAACTAAAACAATCCGCTGATTCTGCCGGTTTCGTCTACGTCAATGCGCTCGGCGGCGGGAACCTTCGGCAGGCCGGGCATGGTCATGATGCTGCCGGTGAGCGCAACCACGAAGCCCGCACCTGCGGAAACCTTCACCTCGCGCACCGTGATGCGGAACCCGCGCGGCGCCCCGAGTTTTTTGGCGTCGTCGGAAAAGCTGTACTGGGTTTTCGCCATGCACACGGGCATGCCGCCGAATCCGAGTTCTTCGAGCCGCGCAAGCTCGCCTTTCGCCCTCGCATCGAAATCAACTCCTTCGGCGCGATAGACGCGCGTGGCTATGGCCTCTATCTTTTCCGCAAGAGACAGGCTGTCGTCATAAGCGAAGCGGAACGTTTCGGCGCTGCGCCCTTCCGCATCGCCCTCGTTGCACAGGCGCACCACTTCGCCGGCTAGACCCAGGCCGCCTTCTCCGCCGCGCGCCCATACCTCGGAAAGCGCGACGTTCACGCCCAGTTCGCGGCATCTGCGCTCCACAAGCTTTAGCTCGGCTTCCGTATCGGTGGGGAATCGGTTGATGGCCACCACGCAGGGCAGCTGATACACCTGCGTGACGTTTTCCACATGCTGCAGCAGGTTGGGAAGGCCCGCCTCGAGCGCTTCTAGGTTCTCTTTACCCAAATCGGCCTTCGCCACGCCGCCGTGGTTTTTGAGCGCCCGCACCGTGGCCACCACCACCACGGCATCGGGCTTAAGGCCGGCCAGACGGCACTTGATGTCGAGGAACTTCTCAGCGCCTAAATCGGCGCCGAAGCCCGCTTCCGTCACGCAGTAGTCGCCCAGAGCCAACGCCATGCGCGTAGCCATGATGGAGTTGCATCCATGCGCGATGTTGGCGAAAGGACCCCCGTGCACGAACGCCGGCGTGCCTTCCAGCGTTTGCACCAGGTTCGGCTTGAGCGCGTCTTTGAGCAAAGCAGCCATGGCACCTTGAGCTTTCAGATCGCCCGCCGTGACCGGCTTGTCGTCGCGCGTATAGCCCACCACGATGCGAGCAAGACGCTCTTTGAGGTCGGTGATGGACGTTGCCAAGCAGAAGATGGCCATAATTTCGCTGGCCACCGTGATGTCGAAGCCGTCTTCACGCGGAAAGCCGTGAGCCTTTCCTCCCATGCCGTCAACGATGTGGCGCAGTTGGCGATCGTTCATGTCGACCACGCGCTTCCATGTTATCTTGCGCACATCGATGTTAAGCACATTGCCTTGCTGAATGTGGTTGTCGAGCATGGCCGCCAGAAGATTGTTCGCGGCTCCTATGGCGTGGAAATCTCCCGTAAAGTGCAGGTTTATATCTTCCATGGGAATAACCTGCGCGTATCCGCCACCGGCAGCACCACCCTTGATGCCGAACACAGGGCCAAGCGACGGCTCGCGCAGCGCCACGACCACATTTTTTCCCAAGCGCGCCAGCGCGTCGGAAAGACCCACGGTCGTGGTGGTTTTACCCTCGCCGGCAGGCGTGGGGTTGATAGCGGTGACCAGCACGAGCTTGCCGGGTTCATGCTGCTCTTCCCGCAAAAGGTTGTAATCGACCTTCGCCTTATAGTTGCCGTACAGTTCAAGGTAGCGATCCGCAACTCCCGCCTTCTTGGCAATGTCGCGAATATGCTGCGGCGTTTTCGCCTGGGCAATTTCAATGTCGCTCAACAATTTGGGACCCCTCTTTCCTTATCGGCTTTTGCGTTTCGCGTGCCTTCGCTTTGCGCTGAAACGGCACTGAGGGGAATTCTACCTAGTAGCGAGCATGCCGCTTGCGATCCGCTTCCCCAAGGGTCGAAGTCTACGGGCAAAGGTAGATGTTCTTCGGCCGTTGCCCTTGTATCCTTACCTTGCTATCTGTTCTTTGGGACGCTCGCCTGCGTACGGCGCGCGACGGAACGGCCTTGTTTTTTTCGCTACCCCAAGCTTGCCTCGGCAATGAGGCGCAAGCCTTCGAGGGTAAGATCGCCATCGACATGGGTGATCGTTTCGGTATAGCGAGCCATAAGGTTCGCCAAACCTCCGGTGGCTATGACGGGGGTTTCGTAACCCAACTGCGCGAAGATGCGGCGCACGAGGCCGTCCACACGGTCTGCCTCGCCGTAGACGATGCCCGACTGCATGGCGGTTTCGGTGCTTGTGCCTATGGCGCATCCAGGGTCGGCAAGTTCTATGGCCGCCAGCCGCGTGGCATGCGAGAACAAAGCGGAGGCCGATGTTTCCACGCCGGGCGCTATGATGCCGCCGACGAACCGGCCTTCCCGGTCGATGACCTCTATGTTTGTCGCCGTCCCGAAATCGACCACCACCGCAGGAGCCCCGTAGCGCGCGAGCGCCGCCACCGCATCGGCCACGCGGTCGGCGCCTATTTCGCTTGGTTGCGGGTATGCCGTTTGGAAAAGCCCCTTTTCGATAGCGAACCGAGCCGTGCATACCAGCGCGTTGGAACCGGTAAGGCAGCGTAGCGCACTCACCCACGCGTGGGTGAGCTGGGGAACCACCGATGCCAACGCCGAGGCGCGCACTCCCTCAAACGAAAGGCCGGCCGACTCGAACAGCGGCATGAGCTTGATGCGCAGCTCGTCTGCCGTATGGCTCTTGTTCGTGGCCACTCTCCACGAACCCGCAAGATCCGGTCCTTTGTACACGCCCACCACGGTCTGCGTGTTCCCCACATCGATGGCAAGTAACATATTTCTGACAAACCCTTCTGTATATATACCGAACTCGAACGAAATAGTTATAGTGCTTCTAGATCGTCATTATAGCAATAGAGGAGGAAGTCTCACCATGAATGAAACGCCGCATCGCATTCTCGTCGTAGATGACGAACCTTCCATCACCGAATTCGTTGGCTATGCCTTGAGAAAAGAAGGGTACAACACCGATGTCGTCGATAACGGCGAAGACGCGCTTGTGCTGGCAGCCAAGAACAACTACGACCTGTTCGTACTCGACATCATGCTGCCCGGAATAGACGGCTACGAGCTGTGCCGCCGCTTGAGGGCGAAGACCACCGTGCCCGTGCTGTTCCTTTCGGCGCGCGACACCGAGCTTGACAAGGTGGTCGGCTTGGAAATTGGCGGCGACGACTATTTGGCGAAGCCGTTCGGAGTGCGCGAGCTTATCGCCCGCGTGCGCGCGCTCCTGCGGCGCGGCGCAGGGGGCGATTTCCCTGGAGCAAGCCATGCCATAACCGCAGGCGGCATTACGCTTGACGAAGAAGCCCACACCGCCGGCGGCGAGAACGGCGAAATAGACCTCACCCCACGCGAATTTGAGCTTCTGGCTTGCCTTATGAAGAGCGCGGGCAAAGTGGTTTCGCGCGAAGACTTGCTGCGCGACGCCTGGGGTTGGGAATACTTAACGGAAACGAAGACGGTAGACACCCACATCAAGCGACTGCGTGATAAGATTGAGGCGGCGGGTTACGACCCCAGCCTCGTTGAAACGGTGCGCGGCTACGGGTATCGCTTCAAGCAGTAGGGTTCGCACCCGTCGGCAGGGTTTGCGCTCGCAGGTTGCATTATCGCAGGTTGCGTTATAGGGGCACGGCAATAAAAAGACTGCAAACATATTTCTCTTTGCTGGCAACGTTGCTCGTGCTTCTTTTCAGCGCGGCGGCGCTTTTGACGTGCTACTTTGCCTTCGAAGTTCCAGTGACGGCGTTTCTGCTTCTTGTTCCCTGCGGCATTGCGGCCTTCGCGCTGAGCCTTTTGATAGGGCATTTCCTAGCGGAGCCCCTGCTTTTGCTCATCAGGCGCACGGAAGCGTACCACGTGGGCGACGAGCCGCCGTTTCTTCCCGATGGACGCCTTTTCGAAGCCGACGAGCTGGCGCGCAGGTTCGACGAACTGGCGCGTACGGCCGCCGCGCAACAGAAGGATCTTTCCTTGAGGGAGCATCGGCAAGCCGCGTTCGTGAGCGATGTCGCTCACGAACTGCGCACACCGCTCACGGCCATTCGGGGCAACGCCGACATGCTGCTCGACCCCGACCTTCCACCTGATTTGCACGATCGGTTCGTTTCCACCATCGTTACCGAAAGCGAACGGCTCACGCGGCTCACGAACGACCTGCTCACTTTGCAGCGCATCGAAAACGACACCACGCCGCCTGCGCTTTCGCGCGTGAATCTGAGCGCCATCTGCCACGAAGTGCTTGACATGTTGCGACCCATTCTCGACGAACGCCAAGCGCATACGCAGGTGGTAGGCGATGCCCCCGACGTGCTGGGCAACCGCGACCGCCTGAAGCAAGTGGTGTCGAACCTTGTGGAAAACGCAAGCCGCTTCATCGAGCCTGGCGGACACATAACCATAGAGCTTTTCGGTCTGCGCGGCAATTCCGTCATGGCCGTGAAGGACGACGGCTGCGGGTTCGGCGACATCGAGCCTTCCCTTCTGTTCGATCGCTTCTATCGCACCGATGCCTCGCGCAGCCGGGGGACGGGCGGTACCGGATTGGGTCTTGCCATTGTGAAGTCGATAGTACAGGCGCATGACGGAACCGTGGAGGCCGTCAACTTACCCGAAGGCGGCGCCTGCTTCATCGTGGCCATTCCCTCGGTGATGGAATAGGGCGACGCGCAAAACGCAGGATGCCTTGGCAGGCGCAGCTGCGGAAGCGGACACGGGCGAGGGCGCTTGGCGGCACGGGCGGGGGCGCTTGGCGGGCGCCACGGACGCCGCACTACTTCACCACGGCCTTTACCGCGCGAGCGCAGATAACCGCTGCGACGATTTTGAGCGCATCGACCACCACGAACGGCGCGATAGCCGTGAAAAACGCAGCCTGCGGGCTCACACCCATGACCGCCATGAACTGCGCCCAACCGCACAGGTACGATACCGCCACGAACAGCGCACTCGCCGCCAGCTCAACTGCGAAAGAACTTCTTTTTCCCAAGGCGCCGCGCTCGCCGACCACCCACAGCAGAAGCGCTGCCGCCGCCGCGCCGAACAGATACCCCCACAAAAAGCCTCCCGTAGGTCCGGCCAGGATGCCGATGCCTCCGCGCATTCCCGAAAAAACGGGCAGGCCGCAAGCGCCAAGGAGCAGATACCCCGCCACTGCGGCGATGCATTCTCGAAAAGAGAGCACCACGATGGCGAACGCAACCGCGAACATCTGCAACGTAAACGGCACCGGCCCTAGGGGAATGGTCACCCACGCCGAAACCGCCATGATGGCAACAGTCAGCGCCACGAACGCAATGGAGCGCGTGCGCGATATGGGTTTAGCCGACGCAGCTTTCATTCGATACATAAGACCTATCTCCTTCCCACACCCTGTCGCCAAGGCGAGCGGCAACGCACACCGAGACGCCGTACGGACGGCCACACCGCACGGCAGTCATGCCGCGCACGTGCAGAAGCGCTGCGAGCTATGCCGGATAGCCCTGCCACATGGGCAATCACACCGTACAGCGGCACCAAGCAGCCCTGCCGTGCGGCAGTGTCGGGCGCGCCCTTTCCTTCGGTGTGCCATCATACCCTAACGAGGAGGCGAATGCGGAGACGGAGCCTAGAACTTCGCGGAAATCTCGCCGCGCTCCAACTTCTTTAAGCGTTTCATTTCCACAAGAACGAACACCAGCGTGGTGAACGTTGCCAGAAAATCGGAAACAGGGGCAGCGAAGTACAGCGCATCCAACCCTGTGAACTGCGGAAACATTGCAGGCAACATTTCCGGCAGCAAGAAAAGCAAGGGAATGAGGAAGATGATCTGGCGCGTAAGCGAAAGGATAATGGACTTCAACGGTTGCCCCGTAGCCTGGAAATAGTTCGAGCCGACCACCTGAAATCCCACGAACGGCATCATGGCAAGCTGCACCTTGAGCGCGAACACCGTGAATTCCGTCAGGCCGTCATGAGTGATGCCGAATGCGCCTACAATCGCTTCGGGAAACAAATGCACAAGCGCCCACATAAGCGTTGCGATGATGGTGGCGCCCGCAATGCCGTACCATAGCGTTTTACGCACGCGATCGATGAGCTTCGCTCCGAAATTGAATCCAACGAGCGGCTGTATGGCAATAGCCACGCCCACTAGCGGCAAGAAAGTGAATATTCCCACGCGCTGCACCACCCCGATGGATGCGAACGCATCAGTTGCCCCCACAGGACTCGCGGCTCCGTAAACAACCAGCAAATGGTTGAGCACGAAGTTCACCACGGCGGCACCCGCTTGCACGGCGAAGCTGGCAAGCCCGAGCGAAAGAATAAGGCCGATAGTGCGTATATGCGGACGCATGTAACGAAGATGCAGTTTGAGCGGCACGTTTTTCGTGAACACGAAATACCACAGCACCGCAAGGCACGATACGGCTTGCCCGCATACCGTTGCGAACGCGCTGCCCTCCACGCCCCAGCCGAGCTTCATGACGAACAAGTAGTTGAAAGCCGTGCAGAACACCGTGCCGATGAGCATGGTGACGAGCGCCCTGTTCGGCGCGCCCGCCGTGCGAATGAAGTTGTTCACGCCCATGCCGATACACTGGAAGACGAATCCGAAGCATATGATCTGTAGGAACGAACGCGCGTACGGACGTACTTCGTCGGTGGCGCTCGAAACGGTGAGCAGAGCGTCCAGAAGAACGGGATTCGCCACGGCCACGGCAATGGTAACCGAGAACACCAAGCTCAGAAACACCGTGTTCCCCAAGCTTACCTCGGCGTCGATGCGCTTTCCTTCCCCCAAACGCAACGCAGCCAACGCGTTTCCGCCGTTACCCACCAGCATGCCCAACGCCATGAGCACAACCATGATGGGGTTGGCTGCGGTAGCCGTGGAAAGACCGATTTCCCCCATAGCCTGACCGAGGAAGATAGAATCGATGATGTTGTAGGCGCCGTTCACAACCATGCCCAAGATGGCCGGAATGGCGAACTCGGTAATGAGCCCGGGAATAGAGGCCGTTCCCATACGGCTTACTTTGCTGTCTCGTCCGGGGTTTTTTTGGGGTCTTGGCCCAAAGGAGCCCCGGTGCTGTCTTCGTGTATGTTAAGCGGCAGTTTCACCGCCGCCGCTGCTGCTGCCATGCGTGCCTGAACCTTCTCTCGTGTTTTTTGCAACTATTGTACTCTTGCAACTATCGGCATACGAGCGCGGAGAAAAAGGAGCGGTGCAGCGCCCCATGCGGACGGCAAGCGGAAACCGCAAGCAGAAAAGCCGAGCAAAAGCAGGCTGCAAAAGACGATGGCGAAAGGCGGATACATGCACCGGCACGCCCGCACGCTTATCGCAGGCCGTCGGCACGCTGGCAACCGGCACGCTGGCAACCGGCACGTTGATACGCCGGTACGCCAGCACGCAAGACGCTGGCAAGACGTTAGGCCACGTGCGCTTCCCCAGAGCCTACGGGCACAAGCGATCCGTGACGGGTTCGCAGAAGCAAGCGGCCCAACGCATCGACGCCTTCTGCGCAGCCCTCGGCCTGCACCGCGCCCAGCTGGTTGAGGATGCGCACGTTTTCGCCTATGAGAGCGGCATGGCGTTCGTATTCTTCCGCAAAGGCCGCAAATCCCTCGCGCTGCCACAAAGCGTAGCATGGCTCGAACTCGCGCAGAACATCTTGGCTGAGCGCGCCGATGCTTCCTTGGTAGCCGAGATCTTCCAAATACGCGGGAACGTTCTTTCCATCCATGCCCTCCTCATCTTCCGCAGAAGCCCTGATAACGTTCACCCCGATGCCCACGCATACCCCGCCCGCATGAGCCTCAAGCGAAATTCCGCACACCTTGCGAAAGGGGGGTTTTTGCGACGGGTCAGCGAGGGGCGTTCTCGCGCCCCAGATTGGCGCGTTTCGCAGCTGGGCGGCCTTAGGGTCGTGGGGGCAAAGGGCGAAACGGCAAGAGGGAACATGAGAGCGCCTTGCAGCATCGGCTGTTTCCAGCGGCTGACAAGCCGTCGGAACCACTAAATCATTCGGCCATTTTACCTGAATGGAAGCTCCCGCTTTCTCGGGCAGCAGCGCCGCTATGGCGCTGCGCACCGCAAGGGCGGTCACGAGGCTTAACGTAGGAAGTTTCGCTGAAGGCGCACTGGGACGCAAAAGAATCGAGAGATACAGACCGCCTTCCGGGCTTGACCATGTACGACCTTGACGGCCGTAACCGCCGGTCTGCCTCCGCGCACATACGGCGAACCCTTCGGCTTCCCCTTCTTCAATCGCATGCTTGACCACGCTGTTCGTCGAGGAAACTTCGTCTAGCGCTGTCACCCGAAACATAAGCCCACCCTCCATTCGGCCAATAGCCGACCGTTCCCCCTTCGATGTCAAGAACCCGTCGAGGTTCAGGCAAAACCCCTCCCGAAAGCCCGCGCGCCATTCCCAAAAGCCCGCACACTATCTCGTTGCGAGCTACGCCGCCGCGAGCCGTCAGATGCGCACGGCTCTTCCCACGCGCTTCGCTTCGGGTACGGAATCGACCGGGGTTCCATCAGCCAATACGTGGTTGGGCAGAATTTCGAGCAGGGGCTTCACCACGAAATCGCGCTCGCATACGCGCGGGTGCGGAAGCGTGAGCTCGAAAGTTTCGAAAACATACATTTGGTAGTCGAGGATATCGATATCGCATGTGCGCGGGCCGTTTTCCCGCTCGCGCACGCGCCCCAAACTGTTCTCTATGGCATGCAGATAGCCCAGAAGCTCTTTCGGCGGCACGCCGCAACGCATAAGAACCACGCAGTTCACGAACGAGTCTTGATCGAGATAGTAGGCCGGCTCGCTTTCGTAGAAGCCCGATATGTTCACAATCTGCGAGTCGGGCAGCGTGCAGAGCTGGCCGATGGCATGATTGAGCTGCGCCTTTTTCGCTTCCAGCTCTTCGCCCTCGTTCGCAACCAAGGCCACGTTGCAGCCAAGGCCCAGCACTACATAGGGGCGCAGGTCTTTGAGCGCGTGCGCCGTCTCTGCCACGTTATGGGTGCGAACCACGCTCGCACCCAGCTCGCAGGCCATAAGCGCCTCGGCGGCCGAAGCGGCGTCGCGCTCGCACGGGTCGTCGATACGGTAGGCGTAGCCAATGTAGCTCTTGCGCGAAAGCGCCGCCATG
>JAEYEL010000061.1 GCA_023403475.1 Actinomycetes bacterium | reverse complement strand
ATCTAAAACGTATCATGCGCTGGATTCCTTTGTTTATGAGTACCAAAATGCCGGTGGGATGAAAGACAACCTCAAAATCGAGATCAATTATATGCTTCGCTGCCATGTGTTAGCGCCGGTGCGCAGGACAGTCAATCTGCCTTGGCTGGAACAGGAGCTTACTGTTTTGAGCGTCGATCCGCTGGAAATCTACGGTTCAAAGATCGTTGCACTTCTCAACCGCGCAGCTCCCCGCGACCTCTACGACATGCATACAATGATGAAGTATGGACTGTTTGACGAGCCGCAGGAACCCATGCTGAAAAAGTGCGTCATGTTTTATAGCGCCATTGGCTCCGACAGCGTTCCAGACCGATTCCATTTCGAGCAGATCGCCTCGGTTTCCCAGCAGCGTGTCAAAACCGACCTTATCCCGGTACTGCGCCGTGGCATTTGGTTTGATGCGCAGCGGGCGCATGAGCAGGTTATCACCTATCTGGAAAAACTGCTGACACCGGACGAACGGGAGCTTTCTTTCTGGGCTTCGTTCAACCAGCAGGAATACCGCCCGGAGCTGCTTTTCCAAGACACAGATATTCTCTCGCGCATCGGGCAGCATCCGATGGCGCTCTGGAAATGCAGCAATAAACAGAATGAGCCCGCAGCCGAAACGGATTAAGGCCAGTATGGAATAGCGGAAAGCGGCCTGCTTCTCCGTCAGTCAACGTGACCGTCGTTGGGCTCTATGTGCACCAACACCTCTATGACGCTGGGAAACCGCGTGCGCACGGCCTTTTCCACCTCGTCGGAAAGGCGGTGAGCATCGCCCACGGTCATGGCGGGGTTCACGAGCACGTGCAGGTCGGCGTACACCTCCCCTTCTGTGCCGCGCGTACGTATATGGTGCGCGTCGAGCACGCCCGGCACCTGCAGAACCGCTGCGAGCACCTCGTCTTCGGGAATGCGCGCACGGTCGGAAAGCGTTGCGAGGCCGTGCTTGAACACATCGAACGCCGTGAAGAGAATGGCGACCGTCACCAAAAGCGCCATTACAGGGTCGGCCACGGGAAAGCCTGCCGCGACAAACGCCAAGCCGACGATGACGCCAATCGACACGAGCGCATCCGAAAGCGTATGGCTTGCGTCGGCAGAAAGAATTTCGCTGTTCAGTCGCTTTCCCGCACGGCGCTCGTAGAACGTCACGCAAAGGTTCACGGCCAACGTGCCCACCATGACGGCGAACGAAACCGGCGTGACGGATGCCGTGTAGGTCTGCGAGACGAGCTTTGCGGCCGCGCTTGTGCCCACTTCGAAGGCTGCGAGAAGAAGCAGCACGCCTATGATGAGGCTGGCATACGTTTCGAACTTCGCATGCCCGTAGGGATGTTCTTCGTCGGCCGGTCGAGCCGCAAGGGCTATGCCCACAAGCCCCACCACGTTACCCGCCGAATCGAACACCGAATGGATGCCGTCTGCCTGCATGGATGCCGATCCGCTTATCGTGCCGTACACGTACTTCGCCGCCGCAACCGCTAGATTCAGGAACAGCACAGCCCACAGCACGCGCTTGATGGAGCTCATGCGCGCGGAAACCGCGCTTTTAGTGGTAAGCGCTTTGCCCAAGCAAACCACTCCCTTCCCAACAATTTCCCGTCAGGCTGCCAAAACGAAAAACGCCGTCACATAGACGGCGTTTCAAAGTTTCTGGTGTCGGAGGCGGGATTTGAACCCGCACACCCGGTATATGGGCACTAGCACCTCAAGCTAGCGTGTCTGCCGTTCCACCACTCCGACGTGCTCAAAAGCAACGCCCGATATTCTATCAGAACGCATCTGCATTGTGGCGAAAATTTTCACACATTCTAAAGTCTTCACAGGAATCCGAGCGAATCCGAACGAATCCGAACGAAACTTGCCGCGAAAACAACCCGCGACCCTACTTGCGATGCTCCAGCTTGTCGTTCAGCAGACGGTTCAGCGCATTCAGGTACGCCTTCGTGGAGGAAACCACTATGTCGCCATCGGAACCGCGGCCTGTGTACGCCTCCCCGTTGGAATCGGTCACGCGAATGGTCACCTCGCCTAAAGCGTCGATGCCGCGCGTGATGGCCTGAACGGAAAACTCCGTAAGGTCGTTGTCAACCTGGACTATCTTGTCCACGGCCTTGCACATAGCGTCGATGGGACCGGTTCCGTATTCGCATGCGGTCGCCACCTGGCCGGCCTGGTTGCGCAAGGTCACCGTAGCCGTGGGAGTAAGCGGGAATCCGCAGCTTATCTGCACGCCCTCAAGCGTGTAGATGGCACGCACGTTGCGGTCGTGCTCGTTGATAAGGCTTTCCAGATCCTCGTCGTACACTTCCTTCTTTTTGTCGGCCAGGTTGAGGAACGCCTTATACATCTGGTCGAGGGCTTCGCCCTCAAGTTCGTAGCCAAGCTCTTCCAGACGGTGCTTCAAAGCTGCGTGTCCGCTGCGGGCCGTGAGCACTATCTGGCTTGCGCCGGCGCCCACATCGGCAGGATTGATTATTTCGTAGGTGTCGCGCTTTTTGAGGACGCCGTCTTGGTGGATTCCCGAAGAATGGGAAAACGCGTTCGCACCCACGATAGCCTTGTTCGCCTGCACGCCTATGCCCGTGATGGACGAGACGAGGCGGCTCGCTTTTGCGAACTCGCGTGCGTTCACGTCGGTGTGGGCATCCAGCTCGTCTGCGTGCATGCGAATGGCCATGACCGCTTCTTCCATAGCCGTGTTGCCCGCGCGCTCCCCCAGCCCGTTGATGGTGCATTCGACCTGCGTGGCGCCGTTTTTCACGCCCGCCAGGGCAAGGGCGGTTGCCATGCCCAGGTCGTTATGGCAGTGCACGGAAACCGTCACATCCTCTATGCCGTCCACGTTCTCCATAAGGAATTTGATGCGGCGCCCGAACTCGTCGGGAAGCGAATAGCCCGTGGTGTCGGGAATATTCACCACCGTAGCGCCGGCGCGCACGACCGCCTGTATCACCCGCGCGAGAAACTCGTAATCGGAACGCCCCGCGTCCTCCGCATAGAACTGGACGTCGTCTGTGTATTTCTTCGCGTACTCCACGCAGTGGACGGCGCGGGCCACGCATTCGTCTTCCGTGATGCGGAGCTTGTCGTGCAGATGGCTCGGGCTCACGCCGAGCCCCGTGTGGATGCGCGGGCGCTTCGCGTACTTCAGCGCCTCGGCCGCGCAGTCGATGTCCTTCTCGATTGCCCTGGTAAGAGCGCAGACCACCGCCTTGTCGCCCGTCAGCTCGGCAATGCGGCGCACACTTTCGAAATCGCCGGGGGAAGACACGGGGAATCCCGCCTCGATAACGTCCACTCCCAAGCGGAGCAGCTGACGTGTCACCACCAGCTTCTCCTCGGCGTTCATGGATGCGCCAGGAGACTGCTCACCGTCGCGCAAGGTCGTATCGAATATGCTTATCTTCCTAGTCATGAACCCACCTGTCCAACCTGCCCGAAGGATGCTACAGCTTTATACGCCACAGGTTCTTGAGATCGGGAACCTTCTCGCGCAGGTCTTTAAGCAGCGCGTCGGAAAGATCCCCTTCCACGTTCATATACACGAGCGCGCACTTCTCTTCGGGGTTCGCGCCTATCTGCATGGTGGTGATGTTCACGCCGGCTTGGCCAAGGATAGTTCCTATGATGCCAACACGACCGGGAGCGTCCACGTATTCGAACACGAGCGATTCACGTGCCGGCGCGATGTCTATCTTGTAGCCGAGCAAAGAAACGATGCGCGGCGTTTGCGCGATGCCCGACAAAGTTGCGCCAACCCCCACGCCGTCGGCTTCCACCATCGCGACCGATGAATACTCGCGCGCATCGGACACGCTCGCAGCGCTCACCTTGATGCCGTGGCGAACGGCAACCGACTCGGCGTTCACCGGCGTGACCGTTCCCGCCCTCCGATACGAAAGGATGCCGCTCAAAGCGCCGGCGACGAGAATGGACGCGTCGGCATCGGCGATGGAGCCTGCCGCCGTGACCTTGAGCGATTTCGGCATGTCGCCGGTCAGCTGCGCTATCATGCGCCCCATCATCTGGCATGCGGGCACGTAAGGCCCCATCACATCGAGCACTTCAGGCGGCACGGGCGCCATGTTCACCGCCGTGGGAACGACAGACCCCTCCAGGCCGGCGGCAACGTATTCCGCAATCTGGGTACCGGCGCGCCGCTGCGCTTCGTAGGTCGAAGCGCCCAAGTGAGGCGTGAGGATGGCGTTGTCGAATTCATGCAGAGGGCTTGTCAGGCATGGCTCGGTCTCGAACACGTCGAATCCGACGGCGCCGATTTTCCCTGCAGCCAGAAAATCGGCCAGCGATTCCACGTTGTATATGCCGCCCCGCGCAACGTTGAGCAAAATGACGCCGTCCTTCATGGCGGCATAGCGGGCAGGGCCGAACATACCCGCGGTTTCATCGGTTTTCGGCAGGTGGACGGTGATGAAGTCGGCGACGGGAAGAATCTCGTCCACCGTATCGCGCAGCTCGACGCCTAACTGCTCGGCACGTTCGGGGCTGCAGTACGGATCGTAGCCCACAAGCTTCATGCCGAACGCCCGAGCACGCTCGGCCACCAGTCCGCCGACGCGACCCAAGCCAAAGATGGCAAGCGTCTTCTCGTAGAGTTCCACGCCGGTCAGTTCCGAGCGTTCCCACTTGCCCGCGTGCATGGAGGAGTTCGCCTGGGGAATGCGGCGAGCGCAGGCCAGCATGAGCGCCATGGTGTGCTCGGCTGCGGAAACGATGTTCGACGTGGGGCGTTGCACACGATGACGCCGTGCTCCGTGGCGGCCTCCACGTCCACGTTGTCTACGCCCACGCCTGCGCGCCCTATGACGCACAGGTTCTGCGCAGCTTCGATGACTTTGCGCGTGACCTGCGTGCCCGAACGCACGATGAGCGCATCGTAGGCGGGAACGATCTGCTCGAGCTCTTCGGGTGCAAGGCCGAGCTTCACGTCCACAGCGCATCCGCGCGCCTTCAGTATCTCGACCCCTTCACAGGCCAACTTGTCCGTAACCAAAACCTTTTTGCACATATAGCTGCCCTTTCGCCCGCAGGTTCGTCGTTAATCACAGTCTTCCATGATAGAACTAAACCGCCCGCCGAAGCAGGCGGGCGGCCAAATAATCGACGAAAACACGATTCGTCGCCAAGCGCCGCTAAGCGGCTTGTCTTGGAGTCTTGGAGTCTTGGAGGAGCAGGCCTATCGGTGCGCGGCCTCGAATTCCTTCATGAAGTTCACGAGCGCCTCCACACCTTCGTAGGGCATGGCGTTGTAGATGCTCGCGCGCATGCCGCCTACGCTGCGATGACCCTTGATGTTCTCAATGCCCGCCTTCTTCGCACCGGCCACGAACTCCGCATCGAGATCGGCATTGCCGGTCACGAACGGCACGTTCATGATGGATCTGTCCTCCTTGCGCGCGGTGGCCGTGTAGAAATCGGTGGAGTCAAGGTAGTCGTAGAGCAGTGCGGCCTTGCGTTCGTTGCGCTCCTTCATGGCGGAAAGACCGCCTTGGGTCTTCAGCCACTTGAACACCTTCCCGCACATGTAGATGGTGTAGCACGGTGGAGTGTTGTACATGCTGTTGCTGTCGGCCATTGTCTTGTACTTCAGCATGGTGGGCGTGTTGACCAGCCATTTGTCTTTGATCAGATCTTCGCGGACGATGACGATGGCCACGCCGGCGGGGCCGACGTTTTTCTGCACGCCGCCGTAGATGATGCCGTATCGGGAAACATCCACGGGTTCGGAAAGGAAGCACGACGACACGTCGGCCACAAGCGGCACGTCGCCGGTTTCGGGGAGCTTGTGGTACTTGGTGCCGTATATGGTCTCGTTCTCGCAGATGTAGACGTAGTCCGCTTCCGGATCGAGGTCAAGTTTGTCTACATTGGGAATGTAGGAGAAGGTTTTGTCCTCGCTTGTGGCAACGCAGCGGGCATCGCCCATCATGGCCGCTTCCTTGAACGCCTTTTTCGACCACGAGCCGGAAACGATGTAATCGGCTTTGCCCGAACCGGTCATAAGGTTCATAGGAATGGCCGCGAACTGCGTGGTCGCGCCGCCCTGCATGAAGAGAACCTTGTAGTTGTCGGGAATGCCCATAAGCTCGCGCAGATCGGCCTCGGCAGCCTCGATGATGCCCTTGAACGCGGCTGAGCGGTGGCTCATTTCCATGACCGACATGCCGCAGCCTTGATAGTCAAGCATCTCGGCGGCCGCTTCCGCGAGCACTTCTTCGGGAAGCACCGCAGGACCTGCAGAAAAATTGTACACCCTGCCCATTTCACGCTCCTTCTCTCGTGGGAAAAACATTCCCGCCATTGTAGCGCGATGCTGCTCGGAAAGGCGCATCAACCGCTGTAAAACAGGCGGACGGCGGAAAGGCGCTGCGCGACCCGACTTGCCGAAGCAGCGTTCGCCGTCTGAGGGAAACGTCGAACGATTCCGCCGGCCCGGCGGAGGCGCGGCGGCGCGCAGGGGCGGCGCGCCGGGCAAGACGGCCTTGGTCGGCGCTATCCCAACTTCTTCGATTTCCAACGAAGAAGCAGCGCCGAGTTCACGATGACCAGCACGCTTCCCGCGTTGTGAATGAGCGCGCCTATCACCGGCCCCATCAGCCCGGTGATGGCCAGCACGATGGCCACGAAGTTGAGCGTCATGGAGAACGTGAGGTTGCACTTGATGGTGATCATCATGCGCCGGGCCAAGGCGAACAGGTGCGGCAGCGTGTCGATGCCGTCGTGCACGAGCACGATATCGGCCGCGTCCACGGCGATGTCGCTGCCCACGCCCCCCATCGCGATGCCCACGTAGGCACGCTTGAGCGCAGGCGCGTCGTTCACGCCGTCGCCTACCATGGCCACGTTCTCGCCCGCGCGTTCGTATTCCTCAATAGCCGCCATCTTGTCTTCGGGAAAGCAGTTCGCCCGCACGCTCGACACGCCAGTCTGCTCGGCAATGTGGTTCGCCGCCGCCTCGTGGTCGCCCGTGGCCATCGTGGTGCGCACGCCGAGCGAATCGAGACTGGCAACCGTGTCGGCGGCGTCTTCCCGCACAGTATCGGCAAGCGCGACGATACCGGCAAGCGCCCCGTCGACGGCCACAAGGGAAACGGTGCACCCTTGCGCCTCGTACGCAGCGGCAGCCTCGCGGAGGGCGCGGCGCGACCGGTCGCCTTCCGACGGGATGCCTTCCGCGCTCGTACGCCAAGCGCCCGAAACGCCGCGTTCGACCATCATCTGCGCGCTGCCCACCAGCACCTCGCACCCTTCCGCGCACGCCTTGACCCCGCGCCCGGGAATCATCTCGAACTCCGACGCAGCAGGCGCCTCGCGCCCCGCTTCCTCCCGGTAGCTCGACACGATGGCGCGCCCGAGCGGATGTTCGGAAAGGCTTTCGGCGCCGGCCGCCAGCACGGCGTCTCCCGCACGCTTGTCGACCGGCATGGATTCGCCTGTCATGACCGATTCGTCGATGGACGTCTCGCCGCTTTCCACCACGCCGTCAACAGGGACGGTCTCGCCCGGAAACACGCGGCACACGTCGTCAACCTGCACTTCTTCGGCAGCGACGACGCTTTCCCCGTTCGCCATAAGAGTCGGCGGGCTCCTAGCACAAGGAACCCGCCGACGCGCATTTGGCAGCTGAGCGCTTGATCACGCTTTGCTGCCGAAAAGCCTCTCGCATGTTTCGGGGCCTGCGTATCCGTCTATTTTCAGCGAACTCGCCCGCTGAAAACTCCTGATGGCAGCATCGGTTGCGGACCCGCATGAGCCGTCGATTCCGCACGGACCCACAGAAAAGCCCGCAGCGAGAAGCGCAGCCTGCACGGCACGCACAAGCGACTTTCGCCCACACGACAGGCAAACGGGACCGTACTTGCCAACAGCGCTTTTGGTAAACGGTCCGTAGGAACCGTCCACCGCAAGCCCCGCCCCGTATTCGTTCAAGGCATCTTGCAAGCATCGCGTAAGCGCTTTATGTGTGTCCGGGCCGTTGTTGCCGTCGATACCGCACGACCCGACCGAATAACCAGCGCCTAGAAGCCATCTCTGCGCAGCGCAAACATATCCGAAGACCGAAGAGCCACCAGTGGTCTCAGGCGAAGCGCAATCGTCTCCGGCAAAGCGGCCGTCTTCCCCGGCGAAACGGCCATCCTCCTCCGAAGCCCCTTCGCCGGCCCCGCTGGCCTTTCCGCCCTGCCATCTTAGGTAAAAATCCCACGGGTAATCGTAGTAGCTCCGCGTGTTCGTTTCGCCGCGACCGTTCGGAGCGCCTTGGTCGCCAGGCTGGCCCCCGCACACAAGCCCGCGCTCGTCTACAGAAGCCTGGGCAAGGCAATTCCCCAGCCAAACGGCCACGTGGTACTTCTCGTTCAGCAGGATATCGCCCTTGCGCGGGCGCCCGTCGTTTTCCATGCGCCGCCACCCGCGCGCAACCAGGTTGGCGGCCATGTTTCCCGTGTAGCTCGCCGAGCCAACATCGAACCCCGCCTCGACAAGCGCGAACAGAACCAAGCTCGAGCAATCGCATTCCCCGCCATAGCGAATGTCCTGGCGATGCTCCTGGCAGTACCCCAGATTCCCCTCGTCGCACCAATAGCGCATGCGCTCGCAGAACCTGCCCAAATCACTCATGCGAATACGCACCCCCATCGCCGGTTTCCCAAAGCGCGTCTTTGCCGTCGGCTCCTCGCGATCCGCCAACATAGGCAGCCCCTTGAAACCCGCCCTCACCAACTGTCTTTTGCAGCTCGCCTTCGCCGCTGCGCCCGAATACGCTTCCCAAAGGGCTTGCCGCAACGGTCGGATTGAGCACGCAAAGGTTCTCCATAATGGAAGCCGCTTCCGTCAAAACAACGAACACGCACACCGCGCTCACGGCAGGAATGGAAACGCCCAGGTCAACAACACGCGCACCGAACTCGAGCAGATACGCCATGGCGATCATGCCAACGAACCCCGCCTTGTGCCACAGGCCTTCTCTCATGCGTCCCGATTGGACAGAACCGCATTTGACGGCACCGGCAAAGCCCGTTGCCACGTCTAAGACCATAGCCAAAAGGGTAATTACAAGCAATTCACTCATGTTTCCATATCCTTACCGCGCCAGCCCGCATGAGCTCCGCAACGACAACCAAGCAACCAAACAACCAGGCAACCAGGCAAACCGAACATATTAACGACTCCCCCCATGACGATCACTTCCAGCGCCCGGTGGCGATAAGCTCGAACGTGTAAACGAGCGCGCCTGGATCATCGGGGCGAACGATCCAGACGTTCGGTGCGCGGGTTATCGATCCGCCGTTGAAGCTGAACCCGAGCGCCCCGTAGCCGCTTTCGCCCAAAACGGTCTCGCATCTCCACGATGGAGCCTCGCCGGCGAACGTCAACCCGTATACCTCGCCGGAGACACCCGGAATGCCTTCGTACACAGCACCCCACGAGTTCCACGACGTGACGGAAACCTCATAACGCTTGCGCTGCACCAGCTTGCCACCTGCCCATTTTTCGTACGACCAACCGGAAACCTTGCCCGAATCGATAATCCAGTCACTCGGCAGCAAACCGCCCGCAGAAGCAATGCGCGCATCCCACGAATCGCCGCCTACCACCGCCACGGCAAGCCATTCCCGGCCGGCTTTCAGCACGACCACCCGGTCGCCCGGCACCGCATGGCAGCACCGAATCAGCGGAACGCTTTGCGTGCAACCGTCGGGAACGCCCCGAAGAGCACCGCCTTCGCCGGGCTCGACTATCGTGGCGTACTCGACAGCGTCCGACCGCCGCGGGCCGGCATCGCCGACCAGCCGCGCTATTTCATATGCATCCACAGAAATCACCTAGCTTTCGTTTCCGGCCGGCAACGAATCTGACAACTGCGCACTGCGTCGGAAATGAGTCGTGCACTCCATACCGGGGCGAAGTTTCATGCTACGACGAACCGCCACCAAGTTATCGCAATACACACCGGCCTTGTCGTATCTCAGCGCGCATACCTCCCCCATGTTCAGCGGAATGTAGGAATGCACCACTTCGTAATCGTCCGTCAGAGCCATCTTCCCAAGCAGAATCCTCTCGGCCTTCGCCTGCAGCGCAGCGTGGTCGGCCACATTGGAAACCGTTTCATGAAGAACGATGCGCCTACCTCGCGACTGAATGGAAAACGGACTGCTCGAATCCCCATTCACCGCAATTCCCGGCGTGGCATCGTCTTCACCCGAAGACTTGCAGCTCACAACCACCACGTTGGGGACGCTGAACACGTCGCACTCGTGAGCGATTCCGCTGCGAAACACGCACGTCGAATCATCCGCCAACGACCAGCGAGGAGTCCGAGGGTCGCTACCGCACGAGCGAAAGAGCACGCGCCCATAGCCGTCGCAATCGGCAGCGGCGAACCCCGCCATCTCAAGCAGGCTGTTCACAATCTCGAGCTTGCTGTCGTCGCTATCGAAAACGACATCGCCGGTAATCTGAACATCGGAAGGACTCGCCACAACGGGCAGCCCCGCTGAGATGACGATGTTAGCCGCCGCCGTGACCGCAGTAGCACCCGCCTTGAGAACGAAGGGTTCCTCGAAACAGTCTTCGGCAAGAATCTGCAGCACGCTGTACAAATCGGCCGTACCCTCTTCGATGGCTCCGCGATAGGTGCTCGAGGGTGTTGACACCAGATAGGTGCCATGCACCACCCGCTCGAACTCGCCCGTCGCCAAATCGGTGCTCACCGAAACCACGCGCAGAAGACCATTGCCAACATCAGGCTTCTCGATGTAGTCGAGCGAACCCGATGTCTTTATGTCCGATAGGTCGTTCCATTCAAGCGACCCGCCGGTAATGCCGCTCACCAAACCGACTTCTCTTTCCAGGTCGTCGTGCGAAACCTGCCAGTACTGGAATACGTCCTCTCGCACGCTGTTAGATAGCCAGTCCATGCGCCCTCACCTTCCGAACACTCGCACTCACGGAAGCAACCAGCGAATTGGCCGAGGAAACGCCCACCTCGCAGGTTACACTTGCAGGAAGAACCTCCCCACGGGGAAACCGGACCACCTTCACGCCAATATCCTCCGCCAAATCGTTAAACGCAGGCGCCGAAGCGGCTTCGTCCCACCAACCGTTGGGCGCCGCCTGCTCGCTCAGCCACACGTTGCCCGAGACGCTTGCCTCGGTGCGGCATGCCGCTCCGTAGAACACCAGCGGATCCTCGTTGCCCTCCGTCTCGAAAACCTCGCAATCTCGCTCGCGTTGCATGCTCCACTCAACGTCCATAGCCAGCTTGGCAACGCGCGAATAGCCCAGTGCCGCATCGAAGTTGAAGAACACGTAGCCCCCAGACGGAACCCTCACGACAATCTCTTGGACCGACGTGAGTCCGTTTTCGGTGGCAGCGGTGGCAATATAGGACAAGTCCTGGTCAAGCGGCGGATACAGATCAACCGCACCGGCTCCGCTCGCCGCATCGCTCATAAGGCTCACCAACGAGCCGTTGGCATTTCGGCGAAACAGCCCCAAAGACTTCGTGGCGGCAACCGACTCACCCTCCTGCGCAACCCCTTCGCGAACGACGAGCCGCACGCTACCTTTCGAGGAGTCAACTACCACCTCCACCTCGGGTTTCGCAGGTTCGACGTAATTCGTGGCGAACGTGCGCACGGCGCGCGCCGAAAGTGAAGAGGACGATGTGACCGCAACCACGACCTCGAAAGAAGCCTTGTTGGCCAGCAGAAGCTCATCTGCGCCCACGGACACCGAACTGGCCGATCCCTGTACCAATCGCGCCCACAGCTCTTTGCCCTGTGCATCGCGAATCGAAACGTTCGCAGTAACCTGGCTACCGGAAGCGTCGGAATAGCTCCATGTTATCTCAACGGGAACATCGGTAACCGCGCCGCCGTCCACGCTGGGCGTCGTGATAACGACTGTCGGCACCTGGCAAACGCGGAACGACCTGCTGGCCGACCATGGGCCAAACTCATCGCTAGCCCCCTTGGTGCGCACCCGCCAAACGATAGACGAGTTGACGCCGAACGAATTCGCAACGGAAACGCTCTGACTGGAGTCCGAAACGCTTTTCACCGTTGCGGTTCCGCCGTTAATGGCGTATTCGACCTCCGCCTCGGTTTGCGCGCTGCCATCTATGGGATTGTGCAACCAAGAGAACGTAACGGTTTCCAGCGTCTTCTCAACGACCGACCCCTGTACAGGCGCAATAAGCGTAGGGGCAGCAGGAGGACATATGGTGACCACCGCGTTGCTTGCGCCCGACCAGGCGGACGCAAGAGAACCTCTGGTGTTCCGCGCTCGGTAGTAGAAGGTTCCGCCGCCCGGAGCATCTTCAACAGATGTGACGCACTCCCCCGTCACCGTCCGAACAGCAACCCACGTCTTCGCATCGGAAGAACACTGCAAATCCAGCGCACTGGCCGTAAGTGCCCCGTTCTCAATGGACACGACCACCGTTGTCGCATCCTTTCGCGCAACGGTAACTTTCGACGGTGCAGCGGGCGTGTTGTACGTAGGAAGCGAGGTGGCATACGCCGTCGAGAAGCCGGCAGGATTATGGGGGTCGACGCGATAGCAGTAGCGATGGTTGGCCGATGTCGTGGTATCGGACCAGCTGTTAGCAGAACCGTCAACAATCGCAACGCGCGACCATACGCCTCCGTCCACCTGCCGCTCGATGTAGATTTCGCTGTAAGGTTTCGTATTCTCAGGCTTGTTCACCCACGACACAGAATTCTTGTTGTCGGAAACGCGCACGTGCGTACAACTCTCGCAAGGCTTCGGGCGCGATATGGTAATCTCAGGAGCATAAGAGCCGCTCGCAGCAGAACGATAAACGGTTCCCGACCCGCCGGTATAATACGCCTCCCCCGATTTTGAAACCGACGACCTGTAGTCAACCCAGCCAACGTTAATCCAATCGGATTCAGCATAATTACCAGCGCCCCGAAGCGTCGCCGAACTTCCCCAGCTGGTTTTCAAGCTCGTACCGCCGAAGCTGCCCGTTGCCTCAACCCAAAAATACACCTGCACATAGCCTAGAAACTCATCTTGACCGTTGGTTCGCATCTCCATGCACGTGCGAAACCGCGTGTTGGACGTAGGCCCAACCCAGTCTCCGTAAAAAATCATTCGACTCACCTCATTCTCATCTGACGGCGAACATCGCCCCACAGCGATTCGGCCGCCCTTTCGGCAACCGGGCTGCCAGACAAATCGACCTTTTCAATCGTGTAGTAATTGTTTGTTGCGCTCATGCCAGCAGCACCCGCACCGGCCATCGCAGGAGAAAACCCGAAACCGCCGAATGCGGTTGACAAGCCTTGGACATTAAGGCCAACAGGAACGTCGATAGCGGGCAGTTTGACCTTCGCAGCATCCACCACGTCGTTGGCCATATCCTTCATTGCGGCAACCGCTTCGCCCGCCTTGTCGGAAATGCCGTTCGCAAACCCCTCGGACACGTACCTACCGATAGAAGCGAACACCTTCGACGGCGAAGCGATACCAAGCAGGTTTTTCGCCCAATCAACAGCACCATTTATTGCGTCGCCTATGGCGCCAGCAATCTCATGAGCCTTCGCCATTATGCCGTTGACTAATCCCTGCATCATATACCCAGCTACGCGAAACATGTCATTATCACTATTCTTTATAGCGTCCAAGGCATCATTTATCAAAAGATGAAGTGCATCCAGACAAGCATCCAACACAGCTGGAATCGACTGGACAATCGCAAAGAACATCGAAAGAGCAGCGGAAAAAACAATTGGAGCATATGTGCGCAATTCATCGCATACCGACTGCACCAACTGGGGGAGCTCTTGGCTCAGCGACGGGATAATTTGAGGCAATGCCTGAGCTATAGCCACAAAAAGACTGACAGCTCCATCGAAGATTACTGGCGCATAAACCAACATCATACCCACAAAGTTTTCGATAAAAGTCGGAATATACTCAATAAGAAAAGGCTCTACTCCAGCCAAAGCCTGGACAAGAGTCGTAAAAAGGCCAAGCCCAGCCTCCAGAAGCAAAGGGCCGGCGATAAGAACCGCTGCACAAATCTCACCTATCGACTCGGCTATCTTTTCCAATAATGAGGGAATGCTATCGGCGAGCGCATTGGCGATTGAAGAGAAGAGTAGCAAACCCGCCAAAAGAAGCTCCGGAGCAGCATCCACCAAGCATCCGGCTAAGGATCCTAATAAATCACCCAACATTGATGCAATTTCTGGTATCAAGCCCGGAATAATCGCCATAATCGACTTGAATCCATATTCAAAAGAGCCCAGAAGGCTCGGGAACAAATCCGATAACGCTGCAACGAAACCGGGAAGCACCGAAGTCATTTGATCAATCGACTTCGGCAGCCCCTTCGCCACCCGGGCAACAGCGCCAAGCGCATTATCGCACATCGACTGGATATCCGCATCACCGTTTGCGACCGCAATCGCCAATCCAGAAAGACCCACAACCGCTGCACCAATAGCGATCGTTGACGCAACCATGCCCTTCTTGAGAAGGTTTGAAGATTTTGAAAAACTCGACATCTTGGATTCAGTTTCTTTTATCGAAACGCCAGCTTCTTTCATCGAATCGCCAGCTTCCTTTGCCGAATCGCCAGCTTCTTCGGCGCTTTTCGCAGAACCCTTCCAAATTGCGGAAACTTTCTCCCCTAACGAAATAATGTTATTCAGAGCAGGAGGCACCTGCGTAGCTTTTTCTAGCAAGTCGGAAAACGACTCAATAGCCTCCGGCTTCAGCTCCACACTTCCGGCAGAGTACGACATTCTTTTTATAGCATTAACAATCTCATTTAAAAGTTTTTCGACGCTCTTCAGTTCCTTTCTCGTAGTATTTAGTATAGATTCTATTGCGACGTCGAGGCGTGCCGCCTCAGCCTCGAAAGGAGTCATATCTCCACCAAGCCTTTCCAATTCGAATTATCTTCATCTGACAATACTCCCCTTTCAACACTCAATTGTCTTGTCAATGCAATAAATAGTTAAACCCAGATGTCACTCGAATGAGACAGCGAGTAAGTGCGAGAGAGAAGCAAAGAGAAAAGGGCAATTCAGCAGCTAAACGAAAAGCCGGCTTTGATACAATAAGTTTTGGAAGAAAAAGCCACAATCGAACGGAAGCTAATGGAATTCAGTTCAGCAATTACCGAAGCAAAAAAGCAGCTCAGATTAGCAAAACGCAATCACAGAAAAAATATCGCTTCGCTTAAAGAACAGCTGACCAAAGCGCAGGCAGCCGAGAAAAAAGCAGAGGAATCATATCAAAATGCGTACGATGAAAAGTTGCTACTCGCTAAATTCGAAAGTGCTTCCCTATACCACGACCGAATCGAAGGCGAGAACTGGAAAATTCCTTTAACTGAAAACATTTTCGCTTCCACTAGAATAGGAGGCGAACTCATACAAGGTGGAAATACCAGCCGCCTTGAAAATGTAAGAACGGTTTTTATAACCATCACATCCCCAAAACAGCAAGTAACTGTTCAAAAAAAATCGAGCAAACCTCGACCGAAGAAGCAACAGACGAAATAAACGCCCAGCATTTTGTTGACGCTATCTACAATGCAACCAAAAACTTAAAAGAGCTCGCCCATAAACAGGAACAAGCTCTTGTCGAGCTTGAGGAAGAAAGAGCACTCCTGGAAGACAGCAAGCTCGCCGTCAAAAAAGCTCAGAAAGCACTTGATGAGGTCGAAGCCGATACATCCGAAATCGATGCCGCCCAAGCAAATCTCGACTATCTGGTGCAATGCGCTCTAGCAGCGGGATTCGATAAAAGGGGAAGGGTTCCAAGTAAGCATCCTCTCGCGAAAGCCCTTGCCCTTGCCATCCCTTTGGCATTAGCACTTAGACTCCTCGTCGGATACTTCCTGTTTGCTTAGCATTCTACCCGTAGAACACCAATCGGCTACTGAAGAACCACCATGCCGACAATGCCAAAAATAAGAAATAAGCCTAGAGGAGCAACGACAAAACCTCCCACAATGGCGGCGATGATTATCAGGACGATTTCGCAGCGCCCGAGCTTGCTGTTTTCGAGAGCTTTCATTCTCTCCAAGTCCTCCGGTGTCGCCTGGGCCATAATCGAAGCCAACCGATTATCAGCCAGCACTATCGGCTGAACATAGGCCTCTGTCGCACGCAGTGTTTGACGAGCTTGTTCCATAGCCGCAGCATCGGCGTCCACGCGGGCATATTCGCTGTAAAGAGTCGAGAGTTTCATGTTTCGAATCATCGTTTGCTGATCGATCATTGCAGCCGCGTTATATACCGCATCTGCAAACCGTCGAGCTTCCAGTTCGTCTGAGCCCGGAATCTGTCCAGTAATACGACCTTCGGGAGTCGACACAATCACAAAAAGTATGCGCTTGTCAACCGCATACGTGCTTTCCCCCTTGCGTCGGTAGACGTAGTCGCCTGACATCTCCAAATCGACCTTGATATCGGGTGTCAGCCTAATCGTCATCTCGTCCCCCATGACACAATCAGAATAAAGCCGAAGACCGGCGCATTGCGTTATAACCTGACTTTTGCAGTAGAAGAAGGCTGTTCTCCCTTTGCGAGCTGGGAGAACAGCCTTCTTTTCAGTGACGATTCCTGTAGGGGAACAGCTCAACTCCTCGGTTTCTTCACCGACCCCATAATCTCTCTGATCTGGCCTTTCGTGAGAATCTGGCGTGTGAGGTCTGTGCCGGTTGCCCTGCCGAGGGCATCAGTTAGGTCGCTGCGGTAGTCGAAGAAGTACAGGTTGGCATCAAGGTGGTGCCCAGTGATGTTTTTGAGCGCTCTGGAAATCTGCGTTGCAGAGTAGGCGTATGCGGTGTCCTTTTGCATGAGCCGCATAATAAACAGCGCGATGTAGCAGACGAGGAAGTGGGCGCGTATGTGCTCGTCGCGCGATACGTAAACAGGGCGCGCGTCGAAGTCGCTTTTGAGCACGCGAAACGACTCTTCTATGCGCCACAGCCCCCGGTAGGCCTCGATGATTTCGCGATCATCCATCTCTTGTTCGGATGTGATGATGCAGTAGTAGCCATCCATCGCCTCATCGGCGGCGATCTTGTCCTCATCAAGAACCCAGTTGTGATCAGCCCGCTCTCCTGTGGCTTTCACTACAGGCTTGTCAACGGCATACCTGACAGATGTCTTCGCTTGCGCTGCAGACACCTCGCCTCGCTCAATGGCGCGTCGAGACTTCTCTATGACCTTTGCGCGTTCATGGCGGCTTCTCTCGAAGAAGTCTTGCGACCAAAAGGCAACCTCTTTGATCGGTACTTTGACAGAGCGCCTTTTGCCGTCGTCTCCGGTGATGTAGAGAGTCTTGTCAGAGATCCTGCTTTTGATCTTGAAGCGCCCGGACTCGCTCTCGACGTACCCGTCTTCTGACAGCACCCACGCCTTGAGCGCCTTGGTCGCCTTGCGCACCGATTGGGAGAGGATAAACCCATTTCCGTCCAGGGTGCAGGCCGCTATGTTGTTCGAGGTGTTGAGTCCTTTGTCGGTCACCATGATGACGCGCTCGCGCTCTGAGTCGCCCGCATCGCCTTTCGGGCGGAGCCCTGCCTTCTTCATGACGGGCAGCATGGTTGTCATGTCGTTTCTGTTGCCGGGAAACACCTCGAAGTCCAGCGGTATTCCGTCTGCGTCGAGCAGAAGCCCCATTTGCACGATCGGGGAGGGCCTATGCTCTTTGCCGACCCCCCGCTTGCGCAAGCCCTCCTCGCCTGCGTCTTCGTTTTCGACTTCGAAGTAGTAGTTGGTGACATCGTAGTAGAGCCGGGTTTTGTTGCGCGGTCCGCGTGCACGCCCCAGGCTCTCGTTCATGTGCCTGATGAGCGCATCGGAGTTGGCGTTGAGGTAATCGAGGGAGCGGTAGACGTCATCAAGCGAGAAAGCGCATTCCCTTGGAAAGCGGCCGCGCCCCTCCCAGGCGGCCTTTTTGGATGATGGCTCACTTAGGCGGTTCCATACGAGCAATTCCAGTATCCGGCAAGGATCGAAAGCGCACGTACGCGCTGTCCTCTTCTTTTCGAAGAACGACCATATCCCGAGGTCGCGGTGAAAGTAGGAGCTCGGCACAGCCGCCCCGAGATCGATGCGACGATCTTCTTTCTTGTCGATCTTTCGAGCGCTCGAGAGCTTCACCATGACAGGAGCCGCCTGCGCTTTCGCCTCGGCGTTGCGCCTGTCGACTTCCGCTTGCCAAAAGGCGATCGGATCAGGGCAGGTGGGGCTTTGCAACTCATCGACGTAGCCGATCGATTCGATGTGGCGCATCCGGGTTTTGTTGCCCTCACGGTAATTCTCGGCAATCGACAGATATACCCGATCGCCTTTGCGCCTTGCCTTCTTCAGATGCATAAACATGTCCTGACCTGCGGGGTTAATACTCCTAGTATACCACAATACTCCGCAGTCACACATGAAGAAAGTCATAAAACATTGACAAAAATTGAAGCCAAAGTCGGCTTCTGAACAGGGGCTATGAAACTGAAGGCTGGCTATCTAGCTGCAAAACTCCGGAG
>JAEYEL010000039.1 GCA_023403475.1 Actinomycetes bacterium | reverse complement strand
GTCGCGTAGAGCTGGGGTTTCGTTCACGGTGACCGCTCAAGACGTCTCTTCGCTCCTAGGGATTGAAACGCTCTGCTAAAAGCCCCTCTTCATCTTTTTGCTTCTTGCAAATAATCGCGAATAATCGATTCATCAAGATGTGTTTCAGCTTAACACTATGTTTGGAGGGATAAATATGGTTTCGTCTGCCTTGAAGACACCTCGTTACGCGTGGGCTGTGGTGTTCGCCATTCTTTTTTCGGCTTGCGCAGGCCCTGTGAACATGTTCAACGTGCCACCTGCCGCATCCTTGATAGTTCCTCTCTTCGGAGTGGACTCGGTTGCCATTGGTCTGCTCGTTTCGGTGTTCTCCTTTGCGGCGGTTGTGATGGCTTTTCCCGCTGGAGGGTTATGTGACAAGCTTGGCTTGAAAGCGGTTGTGGTTATATCGGCGGGTTTGACGGCTCTTGGTGCCGTATTGGCGTGCTTTTGCGGAACGAACTATGCTTTCTTTCTTGCCTGTCGTGTGATAATAGGCTTGGGTTTCGGGCTGTATCAAGTTGCATGGCCTCCTCTTATAGGGATTTGGTTTCCTGAGAAAACAAGGGGTATGGCTATGGGGATAATGGCCGCTTATGCTGGAATTGGCACTATCGTTGATTTGAATATCGTTCCGCGCCTGCTCGGTTACGGGTACGGTCTCGTTTTGCTTCTTTCCGCAGTATGGTCTGTTCTGGCTCTTGTCGTTGTTTGTGTTATGAAACTGGTGCCAGAAGTCAACTTCGTTGAGGAAGAGGCGAAAGGCAAGATTATGCCGAGCGAGAGTTCCTGGGGCGACCTGTTGAAAACGCCCACCGCTTGGCTTATAGGTGTGGTGTTCCTTATTTTTGCGTGGATTTGCGCAGGAGGAGTAAACACGTACTATCCAAGCTATCTTATGGAGACGTTCGCTATGGATGCGGTGTCTGCTAATGCGATGGTAAGCGTGTGCAGTGGCCTTTCGGTGCTTTCCTTCGCGGTTGGTTTTGTGATGGACAGAACAGGCTCACGTAAGAAATGGATGATAGGGTTCGGGGCACTCTACTTTGTGGGAATCATGATAATGTACACGGTTTCTTCCGTAGCTGGCGTATGGGTAGGCATCGTTTTCGAAGGGCTTGCCTGTGCGGGTATTCCTGTATGCGTTCGTACTCTGGCCATTGAAAATCTTCCTCCGGGAATGACAAACAAAGCACTCGCGCTCATCACGTTCTGCACGACGCTCGGCATTGCCTTCGGTGCATCGCTGTATGCTCTCGCTGCGGAAGCGACATCGTTTGGGATGGCGGGGCAGCTCATGCTTGGCGGGTTAGCGTTTGTGTCGGTTATCTGCTCCCTTTTCATAAAGGAAGCAAAACGTGTCAAATAATCGCCAGAGATAATGGCAGGGTCGCTTTTTGCATATTGGAAAGGCCGCCTTTGGGCGGCTTTTCTCGTTTTTCAATGCGTTTGCAATCTGTTTTGCAAAACTCTGCTTTTAGGAAATATGACCCGAATCCGAGTTGATTAGCAAGATAACGGAAAGACCCCTTTCCCCGAGGTTCCAAACGAGCACGCAGGTTGAGGCCTTCGCTAAACTTGAAAGCATCAATTCAAACAAGGGGTGAGGCCGCGCCACATGCTTGGGAAGGGGGGTCTTCTCTTGGCGAAGTACAACATCGGCGGCGATTACGGATCTTTGTTCGGAATGGACGCCCGCGCCCGCTCGATCTCGGTGAAGGGACCTCGCCCGGTTAGCGGAGGGTTTGCTCGCCGTGCCCGCCTTGGCTTTAGCATCGAGCCGGAGTTTGGAATGCGGAGCCGATGAGGCAAGAGCCGCTGCTGTGGCGAAGTCAATCTGCAGTTACCCGCTCATCTCATTCGTCGAAGGAAATCTTCTCCAGAATAAATCCTTTCAAGTCGTCGCCCCGTTCCTCATGCAGGCACATGGTCATGTACAGGGGCAGGTAGTAGACCGGCTTGCCTTCGCGCTCGCCCTGGGAGACGTTGAACTCCGAGAGCACATAGGCGCAGTCGATGGGGTAGTCCTTCGTGCCGAGCAGGTTGTTCAGCGCCATGTGGCGCTTGTAGTCCTTGCCCGACTTCACTTCGATGGGCACGACCTTGCCCTCGTGGGTCTCGATGAGGAAATCGACCTCGCCCTTGCGATTGTTGTTGTAGTAGAAAAGCGGGAAGCCGGCGCAGGCCAGTTCCTGGGCCACCACGTTCTCGTATACGGCGCCAAAATTGGCATCCCCCGAACCGGAGATGACTTCACGTGCGCTGGCCAGCGGATACCGGACAAGGAGCAGCCCGCAGTCCGACGAGTACAGCTTGAACTTGCTCCTGATGCAGGTGCGCAGAAGCGGCAATTTCGGCTCTGTAACCAAGTGAGTTTGCAGCGCGATACCGGCTTGGGAAAGCCAAGCGAAGTTGTCTTCCAATACTTCGTAGATGGCATCCTTACGCACTGAATTCAAAGCGAAACGTTTGTTAACCTTCGCCAACTGGCCGGGGATGCTGTCGAATATCGAGAGAATAGACATCTTGCTCTTTCCTGCGTACTTGGTGATGTCATAGCGGTATTGCTTGAGGATGTCGGTGTCGATCATGCGGCTTTCTCCTAGGTCACGGTGGTGGTCAAGGAATTTCTGCACCGCCTCCGGCATGCCTCCCACTACGATGTATTGACGAAAGAGTTTTGTCAGCTGATTGTGCAGCGATTCTTCCAGAGGGGTTTTGCTACGGTAGCAATCCTGCACGGTGGTTAAAATGCTCGCAGGTACGTTCATAGCCCAGCAGAACTCTTCGAAATCGAGGGGGAACATCCGCAGCACTCGTGCGTAGCCAACCGGAAAGGAGGTGATGCCACCCAATACTGTTCCTAGAAGCGAGCCGGACAAGACAAGATCGAAGCGTCCGTCATCGAGCAAGAATTTTGATAACGTTACCACTTCACGTCCGAAGTGCTGAACTTCATCGAGAAAGACAAGGGTTCCCGGGCGCAAAGACCCTCCTGCAACAAGGGAGAGACGGCTCACCAGATCCTCTGAGCTCTTGGCGCCTGCCAGGAAGCGTCCATTTTCTTCATCGTCGAGAAAGTTAACCTCGACGAAAGACTCGTAGTTGTTTCGGGCAAACTCCCTCACGAGATATGTTTTTCCCGTCTGGCGTGCACCCAGCAAGAGCAGCACCTTGCGAGGCTCTTCCTGATGCCACTGCATCAAATTATCGTACATCTTGCGCCTGAGCATGGAAAACTCCTTCAACACTAGCTAGTACAGAAAGAATTCTAGCAATTTTCCAGCTAGTACAGAAAGAATTCTAGCAATTTTCCAGCTAGTACAGAAGCTATCCACTTGGCAGCACCTTGCACGATGAGGAAAGCGCCCAGCCTTTTCTCCATGAAAGAGCATCGTCTATCCATGCGGCGATGTCGCTGGGATGCGGTTCAAGCGGTTCCGTTAGAAACTTTCCGAGAAAACTATCAATTTATAGTTTTATACTATGAAGAATTTATAAAATGAGTGCTAGAGATGGAATGTTCATCATAGAAGGTATATAAAATGATTGTATATGGTATACCAAATGATAGATTTTAGGAGCGAGACTATGGGCGATCAGTTGACGGCATTGGATATCAGGCAGATTCGAGGGAAATACGAATTGACCCAGCAGGCCTTCGCGCAGCTTCTTGGCATTGGCGAGGCGAGCATGGTACGCTATGAGAACGGAAAAGCTCCCAGCAGGGCGAACGCGAACCTCATTCGCGCAGCAGCGAACCCGTGGTTTATGGCCGAATGCCTCGACCGTGACGGTGATAAAATTCCTGAACCGCAGCGGGAAAAAGCCGAGCAAATAGTGTATTCCATGGTGACATTCGACGAGGAGGGCAAGATCATGGACATCAACGAAATCTATATGCTTACCTTGGAGCAGGAGATTTTGAACGAGAAGGCTGCGGAAATAATGTCTGACATAACGCGACTGTACTTTGCCGCCCAGAAAAGCGGAGATACGGTTCGCGAGATGATATATGATGACATTCTCAAGCAGATGGCTCATGCAAAACGGCAGATCATCAAAGAAAACAACAAAGGAAAGATAGGAATTGCGGAAATCCGCGGACAAATCGATGCTCTCAATGAGTTTGCGCTTTTGATAAGCACGAGGGCTGCCTGATGAACGAGGATCTTGCAAGCTATTCCCCAGAAAGCTTTGAAGAGGAGCGAACTGCGCTGGTCAAACGCCTTATAAGAGATGCTGAAACTCATTCTGTCGACGATCCACATGCTGTTTTGCTCGGCGGCCAAAGCGGTGCTGGAAAAACTACGCTTCATGGCATATACGATACAAAGCACCAAGGCAACATCATTGTCATCAACGGCGATGAATATCGGTCGCGACATCCTCACTATCGAGAGCTCGATGCAAAATACGGTCCTGAAGCGGTGTCGTATACGGCATCGTGGGCAGGGAAGATGACGGAAGCTCTCATAGACGCACTTTCGGTTATGCAGTACAACCTTGTTATCGAGGGGACGTTGAGGACGGCGAAGGTTCCTATCGACACTGCAACGCTTTTGAGAAAACGCGGATATGCGGTGTCCCTTGCCCTCATGGCGGTCAAGCCCGAGATATCGCTTATAAGCTGCCAAATACGGTACGAGCAAATGCGCTTGACAGGCACCATTCCTCGAGCAACCGACCCTGTGCACCACAACAAGATCATACACGACATTGTGAGCAATCTTGACGCTTTGGAACAGTCCGGTCTGTTCGAGGAAATTCGCCTGTATTCCCGCACCGGCGCATGCCTCTACCCGCTTGCCAACGACACGCGCAAAGCAAGCGAAGCTCTGAGCAGCGTTTTGTTCGGTTCGTGGACTTCCGAAGAGAAAACGCACTATGAATTTCTCGAAGGAACTCTTGCCAAGCTCAAGGAAGAAAGTAAAGAATGAAGTGATGCCTTGCAGGAATCTTTGACTCAAGCGATTCGGGTTTTCTGTTCTCGCTAACATCACAATGGACATATTGTCTGAAAGGTTGCGGGCAATGTTGCGATGAGCTTGGAAAGGCTCGCTGCGCGCGCTTTACGATATGTTCCCGAAAGTTTGTTTCCGAACGGAAAAATCTTGTTGCCGAAGACGGTTTACTGTGCTAAAGTGACCGCATGATTTTCTTGACGGGACATAGGAACAGCGCAGCTGGCGGCAGTGCGAGCAACGGTGATGCGGCGAATGCCGTAATGAGCCAGCATGCTGCGCAGAAATGTTGCCGTGCGGCATCTATCGAGCCGCTCCGCTCCTCTCGTTCCTTCCGCTCTCTCCATTCAACCTATTCCTATTATCGATATATTTAGCACACGGGTTTTCGCCGGTGCTATTTTTTTTGCCTGCGATAAGTCGTGTGCGTATTCATGTGTGGTCTTTGACGCGAACGCAAGTGCGAGCGGAAAAGCTTGCGAAATGTTTCACGTGAAACATTTCGCGCCCAGCAACGTTAGTTGCATTTCATTTCGGGCTAAAGAGAAGGAATTATTATCATGTTAGTCAAGGTTTGTATGGTGCTCATTTTCATCGGCGTGGCCGTGGGAGTGGGCGTGTATTGCAGAAGGTCGACGAAAAGCGTCGACGGATTCGTGCTGGGAGGACGCAACGTGGGACCGTGGATGTCGGCGTTCGCGTTCGGCACGAGCTATTTTTCCGCAGTGGTGTTCGTTGGCTACGCTGGTCAGTTCGGATGGAAATACGGCATTGCGGCGCTATGGGCGGGAATTGGCAACGCCGTTTTAGGAAGCCTTCTGGCATGGTGGGTCTTAGGCCCGCGCACACGCGAGATGACACACAGGCTGGGAGCTACCACTATGCCTGAATTCTTCGGCGAGCGCTTCCGATCGAAGGGCTTGCGCATTGCGGCGGCAGCCATAATTTTCGTGTTCCTCATTCCCTACACCGCAAGCGTCTACAACGGCCTTTCGCGTCTGTTCGGTATGGCGTTCGGTTTGCCCTACGAAGTGTGCGTGATCGGTATGGCTGTTGTGACCTGCATTTACGTAGTCGTTGGTGGATACATGGCCACGGTGATGAACGATTTTCTGCAAGGCATCGTCATGCTCATAGGCATTGTTGCGGTCGTGGCGGCCGTGCTGGTGAATAACGGCGGGTTCACGCAGGCCATAACAGACCTGTCGTCTCTGTCTTCGGAGCTTTCGCCTATGGAAGGCCCGTTCACGAGCATGTTCGGCCCCGATCCGCTGAATCTTTTAGGCGTGGTCATCCTGACCAGCTTGGGAACATGGGGCTTGCCGCAAATGGTGCAGAAGTTCTACGCCATCAAAAGCGGCCCGGCCGTGAAGCAGGGCGCCATCATATCCACGTTGTTCGCATTCGTCGTGGCGGGTGGCAGTTACTTTCTCGGAGGGTTCGGTCGACTTTACGCCGATCAGGTGGAAATGGGCGCGAACGGGCAGCCGGTATACGACTCCATTATCCCCACCATGCTCTCCACCCTACCCGATATTCTTATCGGAGTCGTTATTGTGCTGGTGCTTTCCGCCTCCATGTCCACGCTTTCCTCGCTCGTGCTCACCTCGTCGAGCACGCTCACGCTCGACCTCATCAAGGGCAACGTGGTGAAGGACATGAGCGAGAAAAAGCAGCTTGGCTACATGCGTGTGCTGCTGGTGGTCTTCATCGTGATATCGGCGGGGCTTGCTCTGGTGCAGTACCGCTCGTCTATCACGTTCATCGCGCAGCTCATGGGCATATCGTGGGGTGCCCTTGCCGGCGCCTTTCTGGGGCCGTTTCTGTGGGGGCTTTACTGGGGACGTGTGTCGCGTCCGGCCGTGTGGGCAAGCTTCATCGTGGGCGTTGGCCTGACCACGGGAAACATGATAGCGGGCTTCGTAGGCACGCCGCTTATCGCGTCGCCCATCAACTGCGGTGCGCTGGCTATGGTGCTTTCGCTTGTCATCGTTCCTGTGGTGAGCCTGTTCACCAAGCCCGTTCCCTTCGAGGTCGATCCGCCGCATGCGGAAGGCGCCATCGACCGTGAATATGTCCAAGCGCTGGAAGCCGAGCTTGAGCGCATGAAGAACGGCAACGGCGGCGAACACGCCGGCGGCATCAGATTCGGTAACGACACTAGCAGCGGCGGCAACGGCAGCAGATCCTTGTCGAAGAGCCAGACAGGCGAAGCCCCAGCTTGATGGAAGTTCTTGCGAATAAAAATGTTTCTCTGCAGCGATTTTCGCTTCCATGTGGCGTATCCATTCAGCAGGTTTTGTAACGTGCGGAGTCGCCGACTGCCAGTCTTGGCTATCAGCGCTGGTTTTTGATCCTGCCCGGCAGCCTCGCCCGGCAGCCAATCTCCTTTCAGCCATGGAACATCTTGAATGTTCCATGGCTCGCATGCTTTCCGGTTATGCAGACATCGCGATTTGCTGCTACCTTGATAAGCGAAACCTTCCCGTCGAGGAAGGAAGAATCGGCTGCTCTGGCAGCCGATTCTCGGTCTTTGCTGTGAGCCATGAATGAAGAAGTGCTAAACTTGCATGGAAGTTGCTTTCCAAAAACTGGCTGGATATTCTATCGAGGAGGTGCAGAGAATGGCAAACACTATCAATGGCAACGCTCTTTCGTCTTCCGTAAACGAAATTAGATACGCCAATAGCGAGAGCCTTTTCGACGACGCAAAGGCCATCATCGAAGAATCAAGGTCATTTGCTCAGAAGGCTGTAAACGTTGCCCTTTTGCGCCGAAACTGGCTTCTTGGTAAGCGCATTGTCGAAGAAGAGCTCAACAGCGAAAACAGAGCAGAATATGGAAAGCAGGTTATCAAGACTCTATCGAAGTAGCTGTCAACGGAATATGGTAAGGGCTTTGAACCGCGCACCTTATACCGCTTTGCGCAGTTCTATAAGGCCTATCCGGAGATTCTGACAACAGCGTTGTCAGAATCTGGCTCAACTCTCTCTTGGTCTCACTACTTGGTGCTTCTCCGTGTGAACAAGAAATCCATTCGTGATTGGTACGAGAAAGAAGCCATCGAGCAGGATTGGAGCGTGCGCACTCTTGATCGCAATGTAAGCACGCTCTATTACGAGCGCCTTCTCATGTCGCAAAATACTGAGCCTGTTGTTATTGAAATGCAGAACAAAACTGCCGAATTTCAGGCAAACCGTCTCGAGTTCATCAAGAACCCGGTCATTGCCGAGTTCTTGGGTGTTCCCCAGGATAAGGACTATCTGGAGAGCGATCTTGAAGGTGCCATCATCACTAATCTGCAAAAGTTCTTGATGGAGCTGGGTAAGGGCTACGCCTTTGTAGCGCGCCAACAGCGCATAAAAACCGATCTCGACGACTATTTCATCGATTTGGTGTTCTATAACTATATTCTTAAATGCTTTGTTCTTATCGACCTTAAGACAAGTAAGGTTACGCATCAGGATGTGGGGCAAATGGATATGTATGTCCGCATGTATGATGAGTTCAAGCGCGGAAAGGGCGACAACCCCACTTTGGGCATTGTCTTATGCTCCGAGACGAGCGATACCATCGCTCGATACTCCGTGCTTCATGATAATAAGCAGCTTTTTGCTTCAAAGTATCAGCTCTATTTGCCGAGTGAGGATGAGTTACGAGCTGAAATAGAAAACCAAAAGACGATGTTCGCCCTACAGCATAGCAACGATCGCGAAATCGCCGATGAAGGTCAAGGTTTTCAAGAATTCATCCCTCCAAAGGGCGATTGAGGGCCAGCCTGTGCCGCAAGGATCCACTGATGGGTTTGCGAACGTGCCCTTGAGCTATTCGCGACGAGAAGCGTTAGTTGTCAAATTAAACAGTCAAATTAAACGCAACGAGAAATGCAAAAAGTCATCTTGCGTATTGCGATTAAAAGATGAGTAATAGTATCATGGTTTCCATCGTTTGCAGGCGACAAAAAGCGCGCCTGGCTCCGGTTCGCAAAGGAGGAAACCATGCAGGTTATCGAAGACAAGGTCTATGCGTTCTCTAAGGACAACCCGCCGTGCTATACAGCCCAACCCGGCGAGGTCCTGATGTTCAAGAGCCTCGATTGTTTCTCAGGGCGCTTGACCGACGAGTCCATCACCATGTGCGATGCAGACTTTTCTTACGACATCGCCAACCCCGCCGCCGGTCCTGTCTATGTGGAGGGCGCCGAAGTGGGCGATGTGCTCGTGGTGGATATCTACGATATTCAGGTGGCCGACGAGGGAACCATTGCCACCGACGACCACTGTGGGCCGCTCTTCGAGGGAACCGAATATCGCACGAAGAAGATCAGAATAGCCGACGGCATGGCCGATTTCAACGGCGTGCGTTTTCCCATCAACCCCATGATCGGCGTCATCGGCACGGCGCCCGCCGAAGGCGCCATCGCCGACGGTTACGTGGGTGACCACGGCGGCAACATGGACAACAAGCTTATCACCAAGGGCACCCGCCTGTACTTTCCCGTGCGGGTTCCCGGCGCTCTGCTGCAGATGGGCGATGTGCACGCCACCATGGGCGACGCGGAACTCTGCGGCACCGGCATCGAGATTGCTGCGGAAATCACCGTGCGCGTGAGCCTGTTGAAGAACTTCGAGCTTCACTGGCCCGTGCTGGAAACGTTTGGGCCGGCCGGCAGGTGGTACGTGAACGCCAGCGCCCAAGAATACAACGAAGCTCTGAAGTGCGCCTCGAAGGAGATTCAGCGCCTGTTGATGCGCATCACCGGGTGGGATGCCGTCGATACCTATATGTACATGTCGGTGCAAAGCGATGTGGAGATCAGCCAAGGGTGCAAGCCTTGCCAGATACAGCTGTCCCTGCGCATTGGCACGCCGAAGCTGCCCCAGTTCCCGCCGTTGGTGGGCTAGGGGTGCTGTTTGCAAAAAGAAATAAGACATGGAAGGGAAAGAGAGGAAACCGAAATGTCAAAACCCATTCAACCGCCGAACTCGACGGACAACTCGTCCCTTGAGCAATTCGGCTACAAGCAGGAGCTACGTCGTGGCATGGGTCTTTGGGACGTCGTTCTGTACGGCGTGCTGTTCATGGTTATCATCGCCCCGCATTCCATTTGGGGTCTTGTGCAGCAGGATGCCCTCGGCATGTCCACGCTCGTCTACATCGTGGGCTTTGTCGCCATCTTCTTTACTGCACTCAGCTACGTGCGCATGAGCAACAAGTTTCCCATTGCCGGCTCGGTGTACTCTTATGTGCAGCGCGGCATCAACCCTCATGTGGGCTTCATTTCCGGTTGGCTTATTCTGATGGACTACTGCATCACTCCGGCGCTGCTGTACGTCATGGTGGCGAACTGGGGCACCATACTCGTACCGAACAGCCCTTGGTATCTGTGGGTTATCGTGTTCGTGGCGTTCAACACTTTCGTGAACATCCGCGGCATCGCCATGACCCGCGGCATCGACTTCGTCATCTTCGCCGTCGAGATTCTGGCCGTTATCGCGTTTATCGCCCTGGGCTGTAACTTCATCTTGGGCGGTGGCGGTGCCGGCGAGTTCAACGCCGACCCGCTGTGGCAACCCGGCAAGGTGGATGCCCACTTCCTGGCGGCAGGCATCTCCATCGCAGCTCTGAACTTTCTCGGATTCGACGGCATCTCCACCTTGGCGGAGGAAACCAACCATCCTGAAAAGAACATCGGGCGCGGCATCCTCATCGCTTTGGGCATCATCATCGTCTGCTTCGTCGCCCAGACCTACATCGCCTCCCTCGTGCAGCCCGATTGGCAGAGCTGGAGTCCCGAACATGCCGAGAGCGCTTGGTTCTACGGCTGCCAGATGATAGGTGGCGACCTGTTCATGAGAATCATGCTCGTCATCAACATTGTGGCCATCGGCATCGCCAACATCATGAACGCCCAGCTGGCCGCCTCGCGCCTGCTGTATTCCATGGGGCGCGATGCCGTGATTCCGCGCGTATTCGGCAAAGTACATCCTAAATTCCAAACCCCCTGGGTGGGCGCGGTGTTCATTGGCGCGGTGGGCATGGCGTTGTCGCTGGTTCTTACCATGGCCGACTTGGCCACCTTGGTGAATTTCGGTGCCTTGGGCTCGTTCATCATGCTGAATTTCGCTGTGTTCTGGTATTTCTTCATTCGAAACGGCAAACGCGCCACCGCGAGCGACTGGGTGAAGTACCTCATCTGCCCGTGGCTTGGCATCCTTATCTTGGCTTACGTGTTCACCGGTTTCGACCCTTTGACCTATGCGCTCGGTGTGGGCTGGCTCGTTGCCGGGTTCATTGTCTGCGCCGTGAAGTCGAAGGGTTTCAAGGAAGTGCCCGACGCTTTCAAGAATCTGGACGTGTAGTCTAAGAACCCGAGTGTTCCAAGAGCTGGGGCGTGCAGCCCAAGACCTGGACATGCGGCTCAAGAACTTGCATGTCCCCAAGAGCCGAGACGTGCAGCGTTCGTTCGAGATTCACGCGCTCTGCATCTCGAAAGATTCTCGGCAACATTGAATTGCCTTCTATTTCCTGGGCGCGGTAATTAAAACCGACGGCTAGGCGCAATCAAGGACTGATTCCGGAATTCCTCCGGGGTCAGTCCTTTCAGCTTTTTCTGCCTGCATTTCGTATTCCAATGGACGATACAGGCCTCTAAATCGACTGGGCGAATCGAAGTACAGCAATAGCGGCGGCGTGCTGCTAAAGTCTTCGTAGATACGGAAGCCCGGATTTCCGTCTTTGGAAGTGCAGGTTGATTGCCAGGGGCTGCTGTTAAGATGTTGGAAAACATGTCGATATGAGAAAAATTTGGTTGGAAAACGTGCATAAAGGCTTGCAGATACTGCACACTGTGGCTTGCTTGGCAACATTACACAGATTTTCTTCACAAAAGAAAAGGGCGTTTTCGCGCCGATTTTCCGAAGAGTCAATTGACACTTCGGAAAATCGGCTGAAATCATGCTTTGGTACATGGTAAAAAGAAAGACAAAGGAAAACCGCAAGCATTTTCGTGCAAGATGGTCACAAAAATGCGAAACAGCCGCAAAAAGGAGCAAACCAATATGAAAGCAAGATCAAAAAGGCCATGGCGCATGCTGCTCGCGTTCTGCATGGTGTTGTCGCTGGTGCCAGTGACGGCCTTTGCCGCAGACCCGACTGTCATTGACAGGGTTGATTTTACCTTTGCCGACCTGTCTTACAAGGCGGGCGAAACCCCGAAAAAAATGGCGAGTGTAACAGGCAGTAATGCGCATTACACGATCTACGATGAATATATCGAAGAAGTAAAGGATAAGCCGGGGGAGACCAATGTTGTTGTTCCGACGGGATACTACTGGCATTCCAACCCACTTGAAATGGCTTGGATTGATTCCGACAAACAAATAACCAAGCTTGAAGTCGGAAAAAAGTACACCTACTGTATTGTTTTCCAGCCCGAAAGCAGCAAGTATAAATTCGATAAGAATACAACCGAAGTTTATCGGGATGGTTTCAATCTGGGAAATCCAACCTACGGCAATCTTAAAATGGTAGATTCGGGCTTCAGAATCGCATATCACCATTATATGTATATTTCTGTCACAGGCGACAGCGAAGATAAGGTCATCACCTCCGCCGCCGTGGAGAATGTGAAGCTGGACTATAAGGACGGCGAAGCCCCGCAGGCGTCGGCCAGACGGGCAGGCGTCAACATGGATAAATATGATATTCTCTATGAATCTTGGGGAAAGCGGGAAAAGACCGACGAGTTCACCACCGAAACCGTGGCCCATTGGTATTCCGATGATGGCTGGTATAATGAGGGTGATGAGCGCCTTACCGCTTTTGATAAGGATGGGCAGTACCAGTATCAGGTTCGACTGAAAGCCAAAGACGGCTACACCTTCAACGGCATTTCCGCCGATGACATCACCCTCAACGGCAAGAGTCTGCCCGAGGGCTCTTATGTCACCGTGCTCGATGAGGGCAAGAGCTGCATCGTGATCTACGGCATGACCCTGCGCACCGTTCGTCCGCTGGAGTCGGTCACGCTGAACGGAGTCTCCACCGAATTTTATGTAGACGGTGACAAGCCGAGAT
>JAEYEL010000076.1 GCA_023403475.1 Actinomycetes bacterium | reverse complement strand
CAGGCTCCGCAAGGGCGGGCGCTTTCTCTTCTACTTCTATGCCATTAAGGACGGGCATGTCTACTCGCACCATAAGGATCTCTTCCGCACGTCGTGGTTCCGCTTCTATCGGAACGCCATAAGCCAGACGAACACCTACGAGATCGAGCCTGTGGCGTGTCGCATAACCTCGAATGAGCTGGTTTCGAGGGACGAGCTGGCCGACCGCCTGGCCGACCTTGGCTACGTGCGGGATCGTGGGAATCAGGGTGCCGACTTCTACTATGTCCTGTCCGTGCGGGTGGAAGATGACGCGGCAGAACCCTTAAGCCTGGGGCGCAGGGCGGTGGATGAACAGAACGGCAACGATGCGTTCAGCCCCCACTCGCCAAAGATTGTTGGGTGATCATCTGGTCATTTTCAGAGTAGCGGTAACACCTACGGGCGCGCGAGGGGCAACGCATGAGGCCAATCGTCTACAACGGGGTTGACCTGTCGGGCGTGTGCTCTGCCGAGGTCATCGAGAAAGTTGCCCTGCCCGTGGAGGCGGAGACCCTGGCGGTGCCGAGGCGTGCCGGCGCACTGCTGGTGGCGGGGCGGCTGTCCCCCAGGCTAGTGCGGGCGCGGCTGTTCATGGACACCCGCCCGCGCCTTCAGGACGATGTTCGGCGACAGGGACGACGCAGCGGCGCTGCCACGTCGCGCAGGTAGCGGAGGAGGGTTGCTCCCAATGGCCCGCGGCGTCCGCGCCCCGGTGCCACCCCGTGACCGGCGGCTTCGCTCGAAGCCGCTACATCAGGCTCGTTCCCGCTTTTCCGGGTCATATCCCTTCGTATACACGGTAAAGCTAAGGCTATCTATCGTGCCGGTGCTGTAGACGCATGCGTCGGGCGCGCTCCGTGTGCCTTGGGCGGTCGGGTCGGTCGAGACACAATCGTCCCTATCTATTCCAAGCAATGGAATGGGCTTTGCCACCTGGTCGGCGCTATTAATTTGCGCAATGATCTCCAACAACTCGTATAACTTGATAAGCCATGAGCTGTATGGGTGCTCGCCGGGTCCCTTGTGCTTCAGCGTGCACTTTGATTGCGGGCTTTCGGCGAGCTGGCTCAAGCGTTCAAAAAGCGCCGGGTACTCGGCTTCGGGAAACTCGACTTGTACATACTGTATGCCATTGAGGATGAATCCGTACCACAGTACGGGGTATGGAAAACCGTTCCTATCTGGTCGCCTGATTTTTGTCCTGCAATTGGGCTGGTTGACGATAGACAGCCATGCCGCATAGAGCTCGTCGGAAATTAGGTCGCTCGCTTGGTATGTTGGGCCAAGACCATCGAGAACAAAATTGCCAAGGCTGTCAAAATAGTGGGCACAATCCGTTAAACCCTTTTCGTATGCCGTGTCGGCTTTTCTCCGTATATTGAGTGCGACGTCGCGGGGTGATTTGCGACCAAGATGTTTTTTGGCGTTGTGCCGCGGGTTGCAATAGAGCTTGGTCGCCGCGTTATATCGATCGCAGTACTTGCTGTTAGGGCCGGTCGGAAAAAAGAGCGAACCACAGGTTTGGCATGTTATCGGCATAATGCCGCACAGCAGCAGCTCGTGGAGGATGCGGGCATAAAGGCTTGCAAAGGAACATTCCTCTTCGGTGAAGTAAAGCTCTCCTGCCTTTGCAATAACAGCTTGAAGCCTTACGAGCCTATTGAGGTTTTCCTGGTCGTTAAGCTCTGCATACGTATGGAAGTCTCCATTTGCGTAGATTTGGTTCTCGCGCATAGCCTCGAGATAGTTCTTGCGAAACGCCTGCATAAAGGGGGCGCTATTCATGCGTTTTATATCGCTCAAATGTTCTTCGAGCTTTTGAGCCGTTTCGTTTCCGGGCAAGTGCTTTTTGGCTGCGTATGCAAAAGCGTCGCCAAAGCGGATGATTGCCGGCAGCTGATTATCGAATAATCGAAATTGTCGCGGGTCGCTTGTTTTGATGGCGGCTGGGAAAAACTCTTCGTTTTGCGCGAGCAGGCTAGGTGCCTCGGTGTTTTTAAGCAGCGGGGCAAGCTCCAGACATTCCTGATAAAAAACAATGAGAAGCGCTCGAAAGAGATCGGTATTGGTGCAAACGCAAGCTGTTTCTATCTGCGAGTTGACCTTTGGATAGTTGTCTCTTGGATTGTCGCGTTTATACGGCACCGGTTCTGTTAGCCCGGTCTTGCCGTTGGTAGTTGTAATGTCCATGTCGTTCGACACGAGCTTGAGATAGGAGCTGAAGAGGGACGCCATTTCTTGCTTATTGAGTTGGGCCGATGTCGTGATCACCGCGCGGTACAGGCGGTTGATTTCGTTGCACTCAATAGCGTTGTTGTTCATCCAGCAGCTGTAATAGCGATAGTCGGGAATCGCTGTGATGTTCATGACACACTGCCTGCAGACATTTTCAAGGAGATACCTGGCCATGCCAGATATCTCTCCGTGTGCATGGCGCGTAATGGCTTTATCGAATATCGGAGCAAAGAAATCGAGGTCGCGTTCCTTTTGTTTTTGAAGGTTGACTTCGATTTCGGCTTCGTTCAATTCTGCTTGCGCGGACTCTTGGTCGGAATCGTCTGGATCGAGCCAGTCGTCATGGTCTGGTTCGGCTGCGTAGTCCATCGAAGCGTGTTGCGCATCGTGGGGAGCAGGGGGCTGACGAATGGCGTTCTGCAAATC
>JAEYEL010000057.1 GCA_023403475.1 Actinomycetes bacterium | reverse complement strand
ATAGAGCAGGAAAGATTTTCTTAATTATCGCTAATATTTTTATTATGTTATTACTTAATATATGCTAATATATATACGTCGAAAGGACTGGCGCGTGACGAAACGAAGAGAGCTGGTGCGAAAGTTGGAGGAGGGCGGATTCTGGTCGGATGGCGGCACGAACCACGAGCATTTTACGAACGGCAAGGTGACCGTCATGGTGAAACGCCACCGGGAAATACCCGACGAGATAGCCAAGAAGATACTCCGGCAGGCCGGGCTCAGGTAGCCTGGCCTGCCGGCCGGAAGGAGCGAAGATGATACACATAAGGGAGTTCGAGTTCTACGAGTCCGAGGGCTACACCCTCGCCTACCCGTGCGACATGGAGGGCGGCACATTCGGCAACGACTTGGAAGACGCAGTCGAGAGCGCATCGGACTGGCTTCGCGAGACCGTGACCGACAACCTCGCGCATGGCAGAATCCCCCAGGGCGGCAGACTCGGGCACGAACCGGAACATGGTGGGCGCGTCATCGCCGTCGCCGTGAGTTGCGACCTGGAGCACGCCGATGCCGTGACCGCCGCCGACGCGGCTCGCATGCTGGGTATAAGCACTGCTCGGGTAGCGCAGATGTGCGGAAGCGGCAAGCTCACCTCGTGGAAGCAGGGGTCACGCCGCATGGTGATGCGCTCCTCGGTGGAAGCCCGCCTTGCGGAGCGCCCGAAGGCCGGCAGGCCGAGGAAGGCCGCCATGGCGTAGGGATCGCGAACCGTCGCGCACCTCATTGACATGGGGAAGTTCGGAAAGGTTCTGTTGCCCTCGCACAATAACGCGTCCTCGCTATGCAAGAGGCTCACGGATAAGTCCCGCGTGTACCTCGACACGTCAGCGGCGAAAAGGAAATTCGAGGAAAAATAGAAAAGGCGGCTTCGCTTAGGTGTGAACTGCCTCCCATTTCTTGGACACAAGAAATGGGAGGCAGTTCAAGAGATGCTCTCGCCTTTTATATCCTAGCAGTCGAACCCTGCCGCAGCGGCCATGAAGGCGAACAGACTGTCGAAAGTGGGGAACGCCGCATCGAGCGACACCTCCGCTATGTCGCACACGGTTTGCACGGTTATGGCCGCTTGCGCCACCAGCATGCCCGCGCCGTCATGCGCTTCGCAGCCCGCCGCTCGCGCCGCCAGACAGAACGCGGTTTCGCCGTGACCGTACACCGTATCGAGGGCGATTTGCCCCGCACGGAAAAGCGCCGGGTCGAAGGGAGCGGAATCACCCGGATTCATCCCCAAAGGCGTTGCGTCCACAATCACGTCGGCGGCATGTATGGCCTGCGTGGATGTTGCATAGCTCCCGAATTTGAACTTCGTCTTCTCGTAAGCTTCCCGAAAACTGCGATGTCCTTCAACCACCGCAGGCAAGTCTATTGTAGACGTGGCGAGCACGCCGAACGTGTGCACATATTTCTCGAGCACCTTGTGCGAACGCTCCTTGCTACGACCCACCAGCACCACCTCGCGCGCGCCCGCCACGGAAGCGGCGTGCACGATGGCAAGCGCCGTAGGACCTGTGCCGCACACGACCACGCTCGCATCCCGGAAACGAACGCCCTCCCGTTCGAGGTACGCTACGCATCCTTGCCCGTCGGTGTTGTAGGCGATAAGGACATCCGAGGGCATTCCCGTCGCAGCCGGCTCCGCCGTCTTCGCCTTTCGGCCATCGGCGGCAAGAACGCCGCTCTTGCGCACCAGCAAGTTCGCTCCTTCGGCCAGCTTCGCCGAAGCCGCGCTCGCCGAAGCCGCGCGCAACGCGTTTCGCTTGTAAGGCGTCGTGATGTTGAGGGCAAGGAAATCGCTCTCGGCAAGAAACGCCTCTGCGGCCTTATCGGTGGCGCAGTCGGCCAAATCGTAGCGCCAGGCAAGACCTAGCCGCTCATAGACGGCGTTGTGCATGACAGGCGATTTCGAATGCGCCACGGGGTGCCCTAGCAAGTAAAGGCGCTGATAGGTCATGCGTTCTCTTGGCACGCTTCCGCCTCCATCGCGTTCGCCCCGCTTGGAGCAGGTGCGCTTTCGGGCTTCCTTCCGCCCATAACCGCCCTCTCGACGTTGCGTAAAAGCAACGTGTGCGGAAGATCCTGCTCAACCAAAGGAGCAAGCAGATACGCCTTCATGCCCAGCGCGTGCGCCCCTATCACGTCGGTGACCAGCTGATCTCCTATCACGAGCGTGTTCTTCCTGTTCGCCCCCATCTTGTTCATGGCGAATATGAACGCCGGCGGCAGAGGTTTTACCGCCTTCGCCACAATGGGCAGATCGAGACGCTGCGCCAAGCCGTACACCTCGCGATGCCAATTATTGGAGAGCAGGCAGAACACGATGCCCGCATCGCGTGCACGGGCAAGCCAAAAACCCACGTCACGCGGCACTTCATGCGTGTCGCGCGTCAGAATGGTGTTGTCCACGTCCAAAAGCACATGCCGAAAGCCAAGCGCCGCAATGTCGCGATTTATATCGACATGCGACAGACGTGAGAAGTATCGATCAGGTTCGAGAAACGCCACGGCATCGCCCTTTCTCGGCAGAACAATCCATTGCGCCAGCTCAGGAGTGCTGCGCGACGGTCGCCTGATGATCCTCGTAGGTTTTATCGAAGAAGTAGTCGGTACCGCCTTGGTCGTTCGGCCAGAACGAGAAGAAGTAGTAGTCGCCGAAATCGGCCGCCGGCGAGCACACCGCCTTCAAGCACGCAAGGCTGGGACTGCAAATGGGGGTGGGGGGCAACCCCTTGGTCACGCGCGTGTTGTAAGGACTTTCCGTGCTCCAGTCGTAGCCGGACGGATCGCCGCCTATCTCGTAGGCCGTCGTCGCGTCACTGCCCAGAAGGCCGTAGGTGGGCGCGCCGTCGGTGGCCAACCTGTTGTAGAACACCGCCGCCACCTTCGCGCGCGTCTCGTCGTCGTCGGGCGATTCCTTTTCGACGATGGAAGCCAGGATGAGCGCATCATATGCGGAAAGGCCCTGCGATTCCGGATACGAGTAGTCAAGCGCGCCCACCTCGGCTTTGTACTGGAAAAGCATCATGCGGATAAGAGAATCGGCCGTGGCCGTATCGGCAAGCGCGTAAGTTTTCGGGAACAGAAAGCCTTCCAAAGAGTTCGTGCCCGCTTCTTCCAAGAACGGAAAATCGGCAGCATAGGCGCTCGCGTCGGAGGCAGCCGCCTTGAAGTCGTCCGCCGAAATGCGCCCTGCGGAAACCTCGGCCACCCTATCGGCGATGGCTGCAAGCGTGAACCCTTCGGGAATAACAAGGGGCGCACCGGCGTCAGGGCCTGCAACGAGCTTCGTAATGATATCGTCAAGCGACGTACCCCCCGCAAACGTGTAGGCGCCCGCACGCAGCGACGACGCCACGCCCCTTTCCGTCACGCGTTTCGTGAACTCTGCGGACGTGGCCACCAAGCCCGCCTTCTGTAAATCTGCCCCAACGGCCTGCGCGCCCGCGCCTTCCGAAACGACGATAGTGGCCTTTTCGCCTTCGGGAAGAAGATCTGCCTGCGCCGAACAGCCGTCGAACAGGGAAAGCATGCCCCAAACGACAAGTCCCAGAACAGCGAGGGCAACAACTGCCGCCGCAACAGCAGGCAGCTTGCTGCGCTTGGGGCGGATATAGCTTGTGTCATACGTTCTGAACTGGCGCTCGCCTTTGGCATGCGCCATGCGCGCCGCGTGGTTGGGGCGTGACGAGTAGGTAACCTGTCTTCTGCGAGGAGGCATGGATTCTCTTACCTTTCCGCCTGCGCGGCGACGCGCGCGTCAAGCCACGACTGCAAGAACAAACTTGCCGCTATCATATCTATTTTGCCGCGCATCTCCTTTTCGGTCATTCCCTTTTCACGCAAAATCCGCTTGGCCTCACGTGAGCTCAAGCGCTCGTCGGAAAACTCCACCGGCAAACCGCATGCCGCACCCACGCGCTTTGCGGCTTTACGGACGCGCACGGCTTGCGGGCCCTCCTCGCCCGTAAGCGTGAAGGGAAGCCCACATAAAAGCAGCTCGGGTTCCCAGTCGTCCAGCACGCGCCGAAACGGCCTCGCTCCCGAAAGCACCTCTTCGGTAGGAAGAACGCACACCGGGGAAGCCACCCGCTCACCAGGGTCGCTCACCGCGACCCCCACCCGGGCTTCTCCGATATCAAGCGCCAAGATGCGCAACATCGACCCCTTTCGATCAGCGTCAGGGGAAGCACCAGGGGAAGCGTCAGGCAGTGCTCATCAAATGAATCCCGCACGACACGAACAATCCGGCGCTCTGTCGCCAAAGCAAAACTGTTTGGGCGACGAAGCGCTGCCTCACGCCTCCCCGCACTTCCGGGTTGGCATTCCTACAGAAGCATTTCCCGTGCTACCTGCAGCGCGGCATCGATGCCTGCAGGGTCTTTGCCTCCCGCCTGCGCCATGGCGGGTTTTCCGCCGCCGCCGCCTTTCACGCAAGGAGCGATGTTCCTGATGATGGCGTCCGCGTCGAACCCTGCGGCCACCGCCTCGGGTGTCCCCGCAGCCAAAAGCACCGCCTTGCCTTCATGTTCGGCCGCGAACACCGCAGCTCCGGGCGCGGCCATGCGCGCACGCACAACATCCCACACATTGCGCATGGCGCCCGCATCGCCTATTTCCATGCGGCTTATAACCACCGGATACCCGCCGGAAGCGGGCACCGCCTGGCTCACGAGCCTCGTAACGCCGTCTTCCGAAACGATGCCTTTCGCCTTCTTGGCGCCCTTCTGGATTTCCTTGAACGCACGCACATTGGCAACCGTGCGTTCGGACACGTCGAACAGCGGCACGCGCAGCGCATCGGCCGCCTCTTTGAGCTCGGCTTCCATGCGGTTCACATACGCAAGCGCACCGTAACTGGTCACCGCCTCGATGCGGCGCAGGTTCGCGCCCACGCCCGATTCCGAAGTTATCTTCACGAAGCCAATTTCGGAGGTGTTTTTCACATGGCAGCCGCCGCACAGTTCGCGCGAGAAGTCGCCGCATTCCACCACGCGCACCACATCTCCGTACTTCTCGCCGAAAAGCGCCGTCACGCCCGACTCGCGCGCAGCGGCAAGCGAGGTCTCGTATATGCTGGTGGGCACCGCCGCCATGATCTCCTCGTTGGCGATGCGCTCCACCTCGGCCAGCTGCTCGGGCGTGGTGGCCGCGAAATGCGTGAAGTCGAAGCGCAGCCTGTCAGGGCCTACGTAGGATCCGGCCTGCTTCACGTGATCGCCCAGCACGCGGCGAAGCGATGCGTGCAGAATGTGCGTGGCCGTATGGTTGCGCATGATGCGGCTGCGACGTGCGGCATCGACGGCGACCGTAACTTCATCGCCCACGCGCACCTTACCTTCCGCCACGTGCACCTTGTGTGCCACCAGCCCCTTTTCGGGAGCCTTCGTGTCTGTAACGTCTGCGGAAAAGCCGCTGTCGCCCCTCATGCGACCGGTGTCGCCCACCTCGCCGCCCATCTCGGCGTAAAACGGCGTTTCGTCCAGAATCACGTCGCCCTCATCGCCTACGGAAAGCACGTCTGCGCGCGCACCGTCCTTCACGAGCGCCACCACGCGTGCTACGCCTTCCAAGCTTCCGTAGCCCGTGAAACGGGTTGTTCCCGTCTCCTTCAAGATGTCGGCGTACACCCCGCCGTAGGTGCTCCATGCCGCCTCGGCGTCTTTCGTGTTCGCCGCACGGGCGCGTTCGCGCTGCTCTTCCATGCACCGCGCAAACGCCTCCTGGTCAACAGCCACGTTGCAGCACTCGCATATCTCGCGCGTGACCTCCACGGGAAACCCATAGGTGTCGTGCAGGGTAAACGCCTGCTCGCCGGAAAGCACCGTGCCTTCAAGGCCGCTCAGCGCCTCTTCCAGAAACGCCTGACCCTGACGAAGCGTCGCACCGAAACGCTCTTCCTCGGAAAGGATGACACGGCGCATGAGCTCGCGATTCTCCACGATTTCCGGGTACACGTGCCCCATGAGGCGCACGATCTCGTCCACGTATTCGTTCAGAAACGGCCCTTCCACGCCCAACAGATGCGCCTTCAGAATGGCGCGACGCAGAAGGCGGCGCAGCACGTAGCCGCGCCCTTCGTTCGAAGGAAGAATGCCGTCGGCTATCATGAACGATACGCTGCGGCTGTGATCGGCCATGATGCGCATGGAAAGGTCGTTTTCCGCATCTTGCCCGTACACTTTGCCCGACAGGCGCTCGCCTACCGCCACCAAGCTGCGCAACACGTCGGTGTCGTAGTTGCTGCTTACCCCCTGCATGATGGCGGCGATGCGCTCAAGACCCATGCCGGTGTCGATGTTTTTGGTGGGAAGCGGCGCGAGCGTGCCGTCTTCCTGGCCGTCGAACTGGGTGAACACGCAGTTCCAATATTCCAGGAAGCGATCGCAGTCGCACCCCGGCGCACAGTCGGGCTTGCCGCAGCCCACTTCCGGCCCTTGGTCGTAATAAAGCTCGGAGCACGGGCCGCAAGGACCGGTAGGCCCGGCACGCCAGAAGTTGTCTTCTTCGCCCAAACGGGAGATGTGGCTTTCGGGAACGCCCAGGCTCTTCCAGATCTCTATGGTCTCGTCGTCGTCCTCGTATACCGTGAAGTACAGCTTCTCGGCGGGCAAGCCCAGCTCCTGGGTCGAAAACTCGTATGCCCACGTGCACATTTCGCGCTTGAAGTACTTTCCGAAGCTGAAGTTCCCCAGCATCTCGAAGAAGCTTAGGTGGCGCCCTGTGGTTCCTATGATATCTATGTCGTTCGTGCGCACGCACTTCTGCACCGTGGTCGTACCGATGTAGGCAGGATCGAGTTCCTTTTGATGCAGGAAGTACGGCTTGAACTGCACCATACCGGCGCTCGTGAGCAGAAGCGACGGGTCGTCGGGAATAAGGGATGAGGAAGGCATGCGCTTCATGCCCTTGTCCTCGAAGAATCGCAGATACTTCTCGCGTATTTCGGCCGTGCTTAAGTACTTCATGTCACTTCTTTCCATCTTCGTTTTCCTGCTTGCCGCACGTTCGCGCTTCCCCGTCGCCCGTTCGCACGGACGCCGCTGTCTCCTGCTCTTCGCGTGTTCGCGCTTCCGTTCGCGCTTCCCCGCCGCGCGCCTGCGCGGGAGCTGAGCCTTCCCGGCTGCCGCACGTTCGCGCGGACGTTGGAACTTCCTCGTCGCCACGCTCCAGCCCGGCGAACGCATGCGGGTGCGGCGACGTGGCATCCGCCATGGGGTCTATGCCGTCGCCCGCAGACGGCGCGCCCTTGAAGAACACGCCGTCGGGAGACACGATGCGCCTTCCCGTGCGCTTCTCGAAATAATACACGAAAACCGACTTCATGACCGCTACAGCCGGAATAGATGCCAGCATGCCCACAAGCGACCCCACAAGCCCGTTCATGGCTCCGCCTACAGCCGAACCGACCATGAGGGCGATGAGCGTGAGCGCCGGATGAATGTCAACGGAGTTCGCCATGATCTTCGGCGAAACGAACGTATAGACCGCCTGCTGAATGGCGATAGTGCCGACCAACGCCAAAAACGCCGACCACGGGCTTGCGAAAATGCCCACGAGAGCCGCAGCCGCCCCGCCGAGCCAAGGCCCTATGATGGGAATGATGTTGAGGATGCCCGTGATGCCGCCAAGCGCCGCAGCGTTCGGAATGCCCACGATGCCGAACAGAACGCCGCATGCGATGCCGATAATGGCGCATTGCAGAAGCGTGCCTTTGATGTAGCCGCCCATGACCCGCGTGAACGCCGCATGGAACATGTGCATGTCCTCTTGGCGATGCGGGCTTATAAGGCGGGCGCACTCGCGGCCGAGCGCAGGAAGCTCCATGAGAATCCAGAACGCCACCACGAGCGCGAAACCTATGATCACCATGCCGTTCACGATTGTGGACCCGGCGGCCACCACGCCCGTGGCGCTTTCCTTCGCCAAACCGGAAGCCCATGCGAGCGCCGCCGACTGTATATCGGTAAGCCACTCGCGCACCGTTGCGTCCTCGAACACGTGCGCATAGCGGGCATACACGTCGTTGCCCCAGTCAACGACGCTCTGCATGTACGTCGGAACGTTCGCTGCAAGGTCGGAGAACTGGCCGCCCAACCCGAACGCAGGCGAGAACATGAGCATACCGACCAAGCCTAGGATCACGAACATGAGCACATAGGCAAGCGTCGTTCCAACCGCGCGGTTGATGCCTTTCCCTTCAAGCCAGTTCACAGGCCCTCGCAAGCAGAACACGATGATGACGGTCCAGATGAGGATGCCGACCGGGCCGGAAAGCACGTTCAGCAGGTATACGACAACGCCCGCAAGCAGAATGGCGCCGACCGCCGTCCAAACGGCTAGAAAGCGGCGCTTGGCAACCGTCATGCCCTCTTTATCAAGATTGCTGCCGTCCAAAAGGCTAGCCCTTTGCGGAATCGGAGGCTTCCCCGCCCGCAGCGGAAGCCGCAGCAGCTTCCGCAGACGAAGACGCGACCTCCTCGCCTTTCGAAGCGTACGTGAAGTACTTCGAGGCCGCGGCAGATTCCTCCACCGCCGTTTTGCCGGCGGTTTCCGATTGCACAGGCGCTGTGGCGGTTTCGGTCTCGGGTTCGGCGGATGCGCGCTCTTCCGCACCATGCGCGGCACGCTGCGCTTTGCGCTCCCGAATGCGCGCGCGCTGCTCGGCAACTGCGGCATGAGCCGCCTCGGCAGAAGCGTTCACCAAGCCTTCGACCGCGCCTTCTTCGACCTGCTGCTGGCCGAGCGCACGCGACTCGTCGCTCGCACGGTGCGGCTTGAAGGCGCTTCTCACTTTGCTGGTCACGTTGCTCACCAGCTCAAGAGGCATGCTGGCCGCCGTATCGACCGCATCGACCGTGTTCGACACCGTGTCGGTTATTTGCCCCACGTCCTCGAGGATCTGATCCACACGCATGATCTCGAGGTTCGCCGCGTCAACCGTAAGGGAAACGCGCTCCACAAGCGGGTCGACTTTCGCGCAGGCCGGCTCGAGCGAGGCCGTTATCTTCTCGACGTGCTCAAGCGTCGGCTCAACCTGCTTGCGCAAGTCGTCAACCGTCTTGCGCGTCTTGCGCACCGCCATGACCAATTCCACGGCCAGCCAGACAAGCGCGATGCCAACAACAACGTACACTGCGGGCAACGCCATGTTGAGAATCTCGAAGAAGTCCATCCAGCACCTCCTATTGTCTTGAAAATCTCACTATACCACTACCATCGAGATTCTAAACAAAAGCGGCGTTGTTTTTCACCCGCCATTCACAGGAGTAGCCGATCAGTTACCTTTGAAGTTACCTTTGAAGTTACCTTTGAGGCGACGAGGGGCTTCCCCCGTCGGCGCGGTCGCGGGCAGGTGCTAAAGCTTCGGCGCGGTCGCGAGCGGCGGCGTCGGCGCGATACGCCTCCCAGCCGCGCTCGCCGGGCCTGTAGAAGCAACCGCGCGAAAGCCCGTCGGGAAGATATTGCTGATCCACCCATCCCGCCGGATAATCGTGCGGGTAAAGGTACGCGCCGTAGTTTTCCGCACCCGGCCTGTGCCGGTCGCGCAAATGATCGGGCACCGCACGGGCAGGGCCGCGGCGCACCTCGGCGAGCGCGGCGTCTATTCCGGCTTCCGCCGCGTTGCTCTTCGGCGCGAGCGCCAAGTAAATGGCCGCCTGTGCAAGATTGATGCGGCATTCGGGATATCCTATGACCTCGGCAGAGCGAAACGCCGCTTCGGCCACGAGCAGCGCCTGCGGGTCGGCGTTGCCAATGTCTTCCGACGCCGCTATGAACATGCGCCGCGCTATGAACTTGGGGTCTTCCCCGCCATCGATCATGCGGGCGAGCCAATAGAGCGCCGCATCGGGATCGCTTCCGCGCATCGACTTGATGAACGCGGAAATCACGTCGTAGTGCATGTCTTTGTTCTT